>NZ_JBSXOH010000073.1:0-290128 GCF_056859355.1 Cyclobacterium sp. L-R | reverse complement strand
CGTAAAACCAAATCTATAATTGATCAACTCAAACAAGGAATGGACAAAATCATTGGAAAAATATCTGATTATGCTTTCAAACTGTTGCTTCAACTTGAAATAATACGGCCCAACAGGTCAGTTCCTAGAATAAAAAGGTATACTGCCAGACCCAGTAATTTTATAACTTATAAACCTTAACTAAACGACATTGATATTTTGGGTTAAACTTACCCCCAACTAGTAGCCCCCTTGCTACTACTTTCTGAAACCATTTCAAAATCAGCCACTCAACCATTTTACTATTGGTTTTTACCACTAAGATGTTTTTATTGCACCCAGTTATGAAAGCATTTATATATATTCAATTAGTGATAATGGTTTTGATCATGGGAAGTAATAGTTTAAAGGCTCAAACGTATTTTTTGGATCAATTTCCGGATGTTTGGCAACGTAATATGGACTATTCCCGAGCATTGGCCGAGGCCATGCCTGCCAATTTATACGATTATCGACCAACTCCTGAAGCCATGTCCTTTGGGGATCAGCTTTTACATATAGCAAGTAATATCAGTTACCTTACTGCAATCGTCAATGGTGAGAAAAGGTCTTTTTATGAAAAGGAAGACAGATCCTCTTTGGACAAGGATTCAATAATAGAGATTCTTGACGAAGCCAACAAATACGTGCTAGAATTGATCAAAAAAACAGAGCAGAGTCAATTAGATGAAGAAATTGTCTTTGCTAATGAAAATATGACCAAGGAAAACATTTTTTATTTGCTCCGAGGACATCAAACACATCACCGTGGCCAGGCCCTAATCTACCTTCGTTTAAATGGAATAGCGACACCTGCATATGTGGGCTGGTAAACTATAAAAAAAGCGTTACTAATTTCACTTAATTTACGATTTTAGAAATTATTGGTGTTGAAATTTTGTTCTAACACCATGAAAGCCTTTTATATACTTTCCTTATTTTTTGTCAGTTCTGCCTTTATAGGCCAGGTAAGTTACGCACAAAGCCTGCCCTACAAAGCCCTTTTAGGCAGTACTTATGACAAAAATTTCCCTTTGGTCTATCCCGATCAAAAAGAATTGATCAATGGTGCTATTCTGTTGGATACCCGTGAGAAAAATGAATTCAATGTAAGTCATTTAAAAGGAGCTCAATGGGTAGGTTTTGAAACTTTTGACATTTCCAGCGTAAAAGATATCCCCAAAGATCAACCCATAGTCGTTTACTGCTCTATAGGTGCAAGAAGTCAGGAGATCGGCAAGAAATTGAAACAAAGTGGCTACAGTGAAGTTTATAATCTCTATGGAGGAATTTTCCATTGGGTAAATGAAAGCAACCCCGTATACCATTTAGACACCCTACCTACCAATAAAGTCCACACTTTTAATAAAATGTGGGGAGTTTGGTTAAAAAAAGGTGAAAAAGTACATTAGTCACCCCTCACAGACCAGCACTCCAATTATTATCTATTCTAAATCAACGAATTATGCCTACCTCACCACAATTATTAATATTTGATGTAAATGAAACCCTGCTAGATACAAAAGCAGTAACAACCGCCATCAATAAAGAAATAGGAAATGATGAAGCTGCCGACAAATGGTTTCAGTCTTTATTACATTATTCATTGGTAGAAACTGTAACAGGTGATTTTGCTGATTTCTCTAAGATTACCGACGCATGTTTGGAAATGACTGCGAATAATTATAGCAAAGATCTTACTCCGAAAACACGAGAAACAATTTTAAGTGAGTTCAAAAAGCTTTCACCACATACAGATGTCTCCGAAGGCCTACAACGCCTAAAAAATGCAGGTTTTATTTTAGTAGCACTTAGCAATGGAACCTTAGAAGCTGTAAACGAGCAACTCAAATCGGCTGGAATAAGTCAATTATTTGATCGGATTTTTAGTATTCAAAGTGTAGGGAAATTTAAACCTCACCCATCCACTTATGCTTATGTTCTAGATAAAATGGAGATTTCATCAGATAAAGCGGTAATGATCGCGGCACACCCATGGGACTTAGTAGGTGCTGCCAGAGCTGGATTACAAACAGCTTTTATCAAGAGATCAGGAAAATCAAATTATCCACTTTCTCCACAAAATGAATTTGTCGCAGAAGATTTAATTCAGTTTTCTGATCAACTTATTCACTAAAAACATATTTTTAAATGATAAAGCTATTTATTTATTTCGGCATTTTTTTGATAAATCTTTCCTGCGGAGAATCCAACTTGGGACTTGCAGGAACCAATCCACCTAGCCATACTTCATTTAATACACTCCTTAAAAAACACGTATCAGATCAAGGAAAGGTAGATTATAAAGGATTTATCGCTGATGAGGAAAAATTGGATGCCTATTTACAACTACTAAGCACCAATGCCCCAGATAGAAACACATGGTCTGAGGCAGAACAACTTGCTTATTGGATCAATGCTTACAATGCTTTTACCATAAAATTGATTCTCAATCACTATCCAGTCAAAAGCATTAAGGATATTGGGCCAAAATTAACCATTCCACTTGTTAACACTGTCTGGCATTTGGAGTTCTTCGAAATTGGGGGAAAGCCTGCTAGTCTGGATGAAATAGAGCACAAAATACTGAGGAAAGAATTTGATGAGCCAAGGATTCATTTTGCAATCAATTGCGCTTCGATTTCCTGCCCGAGATTATGGAACCATGCCTATTCGGCTAAAAATTTAAATGCTGAATTGGAACAGGCAGCCCGAACATTTATCAACGACCCTCAACTTAATAAAACCACAGGTTCACAAGTAGAGATATCAAGCTTATTTTCTTGGTTTTCTTCTGATTTCACAAAAAATGGTAGTTTGGAAGATTTTATCAATCAATACGCTTCAAATCCCATAAAGAAAGGTGCAAAAATCAGCTTCAAAGACTACAACTGGGCCTTAAACGAATAAGATAAACCGATTGCAAAGGTCTATTTAACTTCCTTCGTTTGGCAAGCTTTTGTAGTAGATGGGGCTACACCGAAATTATCATCCACTAGATGAACTAAACCCTGGTCTAACAAAGAAATTTTTATCAATGCCTGGTGATGAATGCTGTGCTCAAGGCAATAAGCAAGTTCTCTCCGGTAAGATGATGGGATAATGCAATCATGGTCATCCTCTAGGGAAAAGTTAGCTACCAGGTCTGCTTTACCTACAACCCTTTCTTCATTCAAAAAATCGATCAATTTATTAATGGTAAGAATTGCCTGTTGGGCATCTTGCTCTATTGACTTATCTCGCTCTCTTTTGTCGTAATTAATCTGAGTAAGTTGTAGGTAAAAAGACTCACTAAGGCAAGTATAAAACTCAATGATATGACGAATATGTTGGCCTATAGAAGATCCTGATAACAACTCAGATTTATAGTTGTATTGCTGCGGGGACAAACTTTCCAATAGTAAGGAAAGTTGATTTAGATTCTGTTTACATTCAGCTTGCATGATTCTTTATTTGGGTGATATAATACTTGTTAATACTTAAAGGAAAACGTCTATCACTACAAAATCAGACGTGAGACATCAACCGTCCTGACAATTTCAGGCAATCTTTTTAATTTTTCTCCATCTATTGTAATGGTCCAAGGCTTCTTTTATTGAACCAGTAGATGAGGCTAGATGCTTATTTTCCCTGCTGATTTGATAGATAATACCCCAATGTTTCAAAAGCGTTTTAATCCCATCAAATAACTTGGCGTTGGGATCATAAATATGAGCAGGCTCCGCATTGACACCATTGATTTCCAATATTTTTATCCCTTTCCCCTGAATAAAATCCTCCATTGAAGGTGCTTTCAAGTCCACCCTCCCATAGAAAAAGGTACCCAATTGGTGACTGGTTTTGTCAAAAAACCGAATCAGTTCAGGGTTAGCAAGGTGTGATCCATCTAGAAATTTCGTTCCTCTATTATGGTTCCCTATAGGTTCAAGTAGCTTTTCTTCACCAAAAGCCAATACTTCTTCCGGATTCAAACGTCCATCTTTGAACAATCCTTTACTAACCAGTCGACCTCTTGGAATTTCATTTACCAAGTCTTTAAGGTTAGATTTACCGTCTCCAATTACCGTCAAAAAATCCTTCAGTACAATGGAGGGAATTTTTCCTGAATTTTCACTTGGCAGCCTATAATAAAACACCCCCGCTTCACAAGAACTTTGAATAAACTCCTGTAAGAGCACATCTGACTTACTTTCCTGCAGGTAAAGGCCTAGTTGTGAACCATCTCTTATTAACTTGACCGCTGTACCTCTCTCCCCTCTGTCAGGCTTTGCTATAATGGGAAAATCAATGTTTTGTGTTTCCAGTGCTTTGAGGGCTGTATCCAATGAAGCACCGGATTGAAGAAATACTGTTTTGGGTATTAAATTTTCCGGTAATTTTTTAAGTTGACGGTATTTGCTACAATTGTAAAGCCCTCCCATCTCCATATCGGGATTGGCAAGGGTGAAAAAAAAAAGCGACCTTGCCCTTAAAGAAAGTAGGAAAAAATAAAATACAACAGGCGAATAGACCAACCAAGTTGGCCAATATTCCCAGTGGGTCAATTTGATGAAGAAGTTACTCTTATAGCTCATGTTTTTCAAAATGCTTCAGCAAAATAAATATAGAAACCCTTGGAGTCAGAAGTAAAGCTGTAATCCAGCCTTACATTTGTTCTATCATTTTTGCTTATCCGAAACCTAAGGCCTCCACCAGCAGCCAGGTGTATTTGATTGAATAAATCCTCTCTTAAAGTATTGTATACTCTCCCTGCGGAGCCAAAAACTGCAAAGCCAAACCTTCCTATGACATGCTGCCGGTATTCGGTTTGCAAAACGGCCAAATGCCTATCTCTAAACCTTCCTTGGTAATACCCCCGGTGAAAGAAAGGCCCACCCAAGGTTGGCAATACCCGAAAAGGTACATCTCCATAAGACAGTTGCGCCAATAGCTGATTGGCCCAGGTAATCTTTTCAGAAATCGGCCAATAATGCCTAAAATCAAAGCTTGCCATACCAAAATTAAAAGCAGCTTCTGCGGTTTTCCCTAGTCCAATCAAAGGGGTGATTTCTATAAAACTTCCTGATGAAGGAGATAAAATATGATCCCTTCGATCCCACATTAAAGAAGGGCCAAAACTTAAATAACTGTAGCCTCCTCTTCCATTTTCTGTTACTATATCATCAAAGACAGGTTCAGTGTCTGAAAACTCAGGATGCAACCTTTGCCCTTGAAGTGCCAAGCCAAAATAAGTATTCCTTTTTATTTTTTTATAACTTTTGCTCTTTATTGATAAGGCTTTAAATTCATATAGTGCCCTAAAGTCCTCATTGGTGTCATTCCCTAAGCCATAATAGTATTCAGGGAATTTGCGGTAATCGATGCTTCCATTCAAGAAATATTGATCATCTGCCGTATATACCTGCCACGGAAGGGTAAACAAGTATTGCATATTTTGCGTGAAGGTGATAAAGAGTCGCAGATTCGACTTTCTCAAGCTGTTCCTTGCATAAAAACTGTAAAAGGCAAAACCCTCTACTGCTATCCGCGTTTCTGGCGTGAAATAAGCCAAGGGCAAGGCCTTGAAAACAGTACTGTCCTCTTTGGCCTGCCTTGCTCTCACTTCAGAAAAGGAAGCGAATAAACACAGCGTAATTAAACATGGTTTAATCCAGTTGGACACCATTTTTTTATGCTTTATTTCACAATTAAAAGATCCAAATAGACCTCATCTGACATAACCCAACTGCTTCCACCAACTTCATAATCTCTCCTATCGAGTTCACCTTTGATTGCAAATTGTATCGCTGAACCTGCTGGTGACAAGGCCACTTCTAAAGTTATAGGAAGCGTTTTGCCTTTTATGGTAAGATCCCCAAGTACTTTAAGCCCGCTCTCACCTACAGCCGTTACCTTTGTGGACTGAAACTTAATGGTTGGATATTTATCTACATGAAAATATTCCTCCTTCTTTAAATGATTGTCTCTTTTGTTAATTCCAGTGTCAATGGAATTTGTTTGAATTTCAGCGCTAAAGCTGCTTTTTTCAGGCTGAGACTTATTGTATTCCACCGTGGTTTTAAAGGACTTGAAAGTTCCCTCCACATTTAATCCTAGATTTCTAATATTGAATTTGATATAGGACTCTTCTAACTTATTCTCTGTATTGGAGACATTGTTTACCAGATCTGGAGACATTACCCAATAAAACAAAAGGACTAAAATGGAAGCTTTCATGATGTTTAAATTTGTAACCCGTATTTTTCAATAAAATTTCCCAATCCAATTGGGAAGTGTTGGAATCTCCAAACAGCTATGAAGTGACTGATTTCAGGGTGATTTCAGCAAGCAATTGATTGTCTATTGAATAGTTTGGGTTTGATGAAATTTACTTAAAAGGATTATAAGAAACAGCTACGAAAAACAACATGGCTTTATTCCTGAATCTGTCATTTTCATAGCTCAAGTTTTGTTCCGTCGTGTATTCCGAAAACGTCAAATCCGCCCCAGCCCTCAGCCATGTTTTTGTGGACACCGCATAAGCCACATAAAACTCCGATTTGAGTTGGCCAAGATCATTGTCGCCTCCCAATAGGGCGTTAAAGGAAGTTGGGCTAGCTGAAAGGCTCTGAGGAAATTGCCCCGTATTTTCGGAACTGATAAACATGGCATCTTTTTCACCCCCAAAGCCAAGTCCCAAGGCATCGATATTAAAACCAGCCTTGAATTTTGGATGAAACTGGTATTGGATATTAATCATGGCATTTAAGGCCATGGTATTGGCTTTACTCATAGACAGCGTGTCAATTGTAGCATCATCACCAGTCAGGTCAGCTGGGGCAGTGATATAATCGAGCTCCTTACCACTGAATCCTGAAAAACGAATACCATAACCCAACCTTAATTTTTTAGAAGAAAACAACCCATAGTTTTTATTCCATGAGAGGGAATAGCTTGTTTGACTGTTTTCTCCAAAGCCTACTGCCAAATCAAAACTTTGGTCTGTTTTAGGAATAGGCGTTTGCTGAGCATGCACACAGGTGATTGCTAAAAAAAAGGTGGCTATAAATAAGTAAAATTTTAGTAAATGTAGATTTCCCATAACGATTGTATTTAATATTCTTAATTAATTTTACGGCCTTTAAATAACTCAAATGATGAAGGCCTTTAACCCGAAATATGCAATAGACATTCTATTACATAATCCGGGTTTAACGGTTTGAATAATTCTATTTTCCTCCCATAGGGAAGGAATTCCTATATGTTTACCTGTATTCAGGATTAGGATGGTCTTTATTTTCTCGGTTATCCCACTTGTCCCTTTGGTTGCCATAGGCAGGAATACCGTTTTTAAGCATATTGGCCATATGCATTAAATTCCAAGTCATAAATGTGGTGTTGCGGTTGGTGAAGTCATTTTCTATTCCTCCAGAATTTTTGTCCAAATAAGAAGGACCTGGCCCTGCCTCACCTATCCATCCAGCATCAGCCTGAGGAGAAATTACATAACCAAGGTGTTGCAGACTGTACAAAAGATTCATGGCGCAATGTTTGATTCCATCTTCATTTCCAGTAATCAGACAACCTCCGGTTTTTCCATAATAATTATATTGCCCCTGCTTGTTCATTTCTCCTGAAAACCCATACAATCTTTCTATTACAAGCGTGGCTATAGAAGATTTCTCTCCCAACCAAATGGGACTTCCTATCACTAAAATATCTGCCGCCATTACTTTTTCCTGAATTGCAGGCCAATCGTCCCTATCCCAGCCATGTTCCTTCATGTCAGGATATACACCAAAAGCAATCTGATGATCTACAGGACGAATTATATCAGTAGAAATACCATTTGCTCGCATAATGGCATCACTCATTTTTATCAAGCCCTCCGTGTGAGATGTCTCGGGGGATTTTTTAAGGGTACAATTTAGAAAGACCGCCTTTAATGCTGAAAAATCATAAGGGTTCTCTTTATTCAAGCTCTTCTGAAAAGTACTAAGTTCCATAACTAGGTCTATTTGGTTAGTAATTTGATTGAAATTTAATATTCAGAGAAAAAAGAAATAGGCATTACCCTTCTCATCAATTGAATTTCAGTGATCTAACCAAATAGACGTGGATAAGTTAATGGCCTGACAAAAAAATTAAATTATTTACGATTTATTTTTTGCAGAATATCTGATTTGATTTTTGGAGGTAGCGTTTTGGAGAGCGCACCTTCCTTGACCCATTTCTCCAAGGCCTTGTTCATGGTTTTACTTTGACTCTCATATGCACTGCAAACCTTACAAAGTTTTAAATGCACCCCAAGTCTTAGCTTTTGTGTAAAAGTCAGCGGACTGACCATCTGCTTTTCTATTAAGAAAGTAGCTTCCTTACATGAAAGAAGCAATTGACTCATTATTTTCTCCAACACCATCCCTATTAATTATTTTTTACAAACCAGTTGACTTCCAAACATTTCTTTAGAAGTAACTTGCCTCTGTGTAATACTTGCCAATAATTAGACTCCGTGATTTCTAGTTCCTGACAGATCTCCACGGATTCTTTTTGTAGAAGGTATTTTGAAAGAATTGCTAGGCGCCATTTGTTAGGGAGATCTTCAATACAGATCTCCATAACCCTATTAAAAGCCGGATCGTCAAGCAAATGGCTTTCCTTTGTCCAGGCTTCTTCCAAACCATTGGCCTTCCAGTTGTCTGCACCATTAAAAAATGAATCGGTAAATTGAGAGGCAGTATCATCCTGATTGTTTTGTATCTTGGATAACTTCCGGTAATGATCAATAATTTTATTGTTTAAAATTTTTAATAACCATGTTTTGGGACTGCTTCTACCTTCAAATTTCTCATAATTTTTAACCGCCGCCATAAATACCTCCTGAACCAAGTCTTCAGCGGTTTCATTACTACTGGTTTTATGATATGCCCAGCTATAGAGGTAATCGCTGAATGAATGAACCCATTCACTGATGACTTTTTGCTTGGACTGGGAATTTGTCTTTTCTTCCATGGTGACAAATGATTCAGGTATAATAGAGGGGTTTCCAACAGTTCCACTTATGCAATGATTATTCATCCACAGTACAGCAGGTAACTAATAGAACTCTATCATTACTGATGTTTTCAGATATAAAATTTTATTTGGGTGAATACTCGTTGACATGAACAAACCTATTACCAATTTTAACTAAAAAATACTTGTTCTTGTTTCAGAACATTTCTCAATAGGCAAATTTAATTTTCAGGAATAAAACTCAATAGTTCACTAGCCCCATCCATTAAAACCAGTTTATCTTTAACTACTTTAAAATTCTTCACCATGGAAAGGGCTTTTAAAAAATCGCTTTCTCCAGTGCCGGGACATGCCTTTTTAGTCATGGCTCCAGGATTCAAGGATAAACTCTTTCCTTCAAGGGTAAAATCTCCTGAAAAATTATTACAGCCTGTAAAACCGCTAAGTTTGCCACCATCCATAAAACTCAATAAAGGAACAGCATCAGCAAACTTCCCTACATCAAGGGATTTACCCATCATGCCAGCTAGTTTCCATTTATTCCCCATAAGCAAACTAAGCGGATTGAAATTGTTTAGCGAACTACAAGCAGTAAAACTAAAGAGTAAAATAAAAGTAAATAAAATTTTAAACTGTCTCATATTCATTAGCGTTTTGAGTTTTACAATAATAATTTAGACATTAATAGAAGGTATATCAAATAATTAACCTATTAAATTCAACAGGAGAAATGTAATTTACCCTATTAAACTTATTCTTTTTCTCCTTACTCAAACTTAAAAAAAGTCGGAGTACTGGATTATGGGCTTATCACGGTAACCCGGAGAGAGTTATATTAGTTTAAAATAGCGAAATTTTTAACGAGAAAAAGGTAAAAAAAGCTTCTTTTTCAACCTATCCGGCTTAGACCAAATTGTAAAAGCTCAAGCTTTCGCACTTTAGAATTTTAATTCCAGATCATAAATATTACAAAATTTCTCCTTCTTATAAAGCTAAAATCAGGCCTTACAATTTATTTTATTAAAAAGCAAAACCTGCCAAACGTATAGGAGATGATTTATAAAGCCTAACAGTTAAACCCGGATTATGTAATAGGATTTCTCCGCCCTGACAAGGTCAGGGGTGATGCTTGTCCCGTGTTTACGGGAAGTGTTGCAATCGCAAGAAAATCAGGCTGTTTGGAGATTTTAACATAGCACCGCTTTGGTGAAATTGAAAACAGCAACGAAGTGGCTGATTTTGAAGCGATTTCAGCACCTAATAGATTGTCTATTGCATATTTCGGGTTAAAGCGGATATCTTTTAATATTAATCCCAACAATGCAAAGTATTTGGCGACACTTTCTTAATTTTAGAAGCGCAAAAACCCCAAAAATTATTTCAATGACTGAATCAAGATATAATAACAGAGTAGCAGTAATTACCGGAGCTGCAGACGGAATTGGTAAAGGTATAGCCAAAAAACTGGCAGATGAAGGAGCAAGTATAGCACTTTGGGACTTCAATGAGGAAAAACTACTGGCCTTAGAAAAGGAATGGCAAAAGGATGGATTGCCAGTCAAAGCGTTCGTTGTAGATATTTCCGATGAGACTGCAGTTCAGGAAGCCTATAAGGAATCAGTAGACCATTTTGGTAAACTTGACATTTTGGTCAATTCCGCTGGAATAGTAGGGCCCACACAAATAAAAATTACAGATTATTCTACAGAGGATTTTGATAAAATTTGCAATGTAAATTTAAAAGGTTCTTTTCTAACTGCTAAGTACGCCCTTAAGTACATGGAAAAAGCGCAATACGGTAGAATTCTACTTATTGCCTCTATCGCTGGTAAAGAAGGAAACCCTAATATGGTAGGTTATTCCACTACTAAAGCAGGCGTAATTGGACTTGTCAAAGCACTTGGTAAAGAGTATGCCACTTCAGGAATTACAGTGAATGGACTGGCTCCGGCTGTTATTCTAACGGCAATGAACAAGGATACTGATCCTGCACAATTGGAATATATGGCATCCAAAATTCCTATGCAACGTCTGGGTACTGTGGATGAGGCAGCCTCCATTGCAAGTTGGATCCTATCCGAGGAAGCAAGCTTCAATACAGGATTTATATTTGACTTATCCGGCGGTAGAGCTACCTATTAATTAGGTAGGCTTTCCATAAAGGTGAGGATAGCTTTTTGTGTTTTTTGGGCCTGTTCATACATCCCCATGTGTCCGCAATTTGTCAATTGATAAAATTGATCTACTGCTTGCTTATGGCTGAGGCTATCTATTATCGGTACAGCGGTATCCTCATTTCCACAAATCATCAAAGTAGGCTTTTGAAATTCTGAAAGCGTCTTCATGTGGTCTTTACGGTTCCTCATGGCTTGCAGATAAGCTATGATACTTGTCATTGGTAACTGGCTGGCATAGTGAATTAGGGAGGCAATGGCCTCCCTACAGCTTCCCCTGTTTTCTTTGCGAAATAGTAAAGGCAATGAGGATTGAATAAAGGTACTCACTCCATGCTTATTAATAAATTCTATTGTTTTAACACGATTGAACTTTTTCTCATCACTATCTGGATAAGCTGTAGAATGAAACAATCCCAAACCACTCAGATCAAGTTTATTGAGACAGGCCATTTCTAGTGCCAAATAGCCCCCCAAAGAATGCCCTATTAATACAGCATCTCCTATATTATTGGCCAACATCCAATCGGCAAGAACTATGCCTATTTCCTTAATGGTAAACTGGTCAGAAACTGCTGGACTATCTCCAAATCCAGGTAAATCCGGACACCACACTTCACAGATTTCAGATAGAGGCTCTGCGAAGTTTTTCCACATTTCTTTTGTTTCACAAAAGCCAGGTAGCAAAACCAGTGCTTTGCCAGATCCTTCCTTCCAATAGGATATATCAGGCATTTTTCATCAAAAGGTTTAACAGTTTTCTATCTAATTTCTCTCCATACCAATCCTCATAGGCAATGTCTGTTCTTCCAGAGTTGAGCACTCCGAAAGTCCCTGAAAATTCCCACAATCCAAACCCAATCCCATTCTCCTCCAATATATCTAAAATATCACCAAACCAGGCTAAAAAGACCTCATGCGGGGTTTTATTATAACAGCCCAACTCACCACAATGCACCCCTACTCCTTGCTCTAGCAAGGCTATCCAAGGGGCATAATGTTTTTCCAGATCCTCTTTTTGATACATCCGTTCATTGTGCATTCCTGGCCAGCTAGGAGTAGGCAGGCTATCCGGATCCTTAAACACCCATGAAGCTTTATGATGTGAAATATGCATGGGGAAATAACCTCTACAACTCTGATGCAAATCAAGATCTGCAAATTCAGGAATGGCTGTACCGCCTCCGCCATTGCCATCAGCGATGACCAATCTTTTATTGTTTATCCCCTTGATGGTTTTTAAGGCTACTTCGGCTACTTTTCTGTATTCAGCAATGGGAACAGCCCCTCCAGGGGAGTGTTGGTCGTTTGGGTCCAGCCTTTTAAAAGGCTCATTGACCAAATCAAAACTCAATTTTTTAGAAGAGATATTTTTATACCGCTTGGACCACATTTCCCAATGGGCACAAAAAGCATCTAAGGCTTCTTGGTCTTCCCATAAATTGTAGGGCTCTTTAAAACCTGCATTGATACAGAAGCCTGGCGCCCTATGTAAATTCAAACTCACATGTAAATTTTGATTGTGGCAGTTGGTTAATATTTCGTCAATTTCATCGAGCACCCTGTTATTAAATTGTAGCACCTCATCGGGCCGTATGGGTTTGCTTCGGTCAAAATCCAGATAACTGGGATAGGAAATAGGAATTCGGACAAAATCAAAACCCCAATCCGACATGTACTTATAATAATCAGGTTTTGTTTTGCGCCCATTTTCAGGATCAGGATTAAAAAAATCCAATAAATTGAATCCTCTCCATTTGGGAAGTTTGTTTTTTTTCTTTTTGAGCGATGGACTAAAAGAAGTCTGATTCAAAGAAAGGGCCATGGATGCTGCCGTAGCTTTCTTTAAAAAGTCCCTTCTTGGAATTAAAATTTCGGACATTAGAGTAGCGGATTAAGTTACCAAACCTACCAAACAATACAGTTATCCAATTTAAAAAAATAATTGAGGAAATCGGCCCGATTTCCTCAATAAAAAGAAGGGATATTATTAAATTTTAATTTTATCAGCAACATTTAGGTTCATCATATCCTTAACAGTCTGAAGGATACCAGAAGGATCGAATCCACATTCATGATGCAGTTCCATTTGCTCTCCATGCTCAATTACCTCATCAGGAATCCCCAATCGTTTTACCTTAGCTTGGTAGTCATGATCCATCATCCACTCCAGAACAGCACTTCCAAATCCGCCCATCAGGCAACCATCTTCAACGGTAATGACTTTGTCAAATTTACCAAAGACTTCATGCAGTAAAGATTCGTCAAGAGGTTTGACAAATCGCATGTCATAATGCGCTACACTAAGACCTAGTTCTTTAAATTTGTCTTTGTTTTCAAGGGCATAATTGCCAATGTGTCCAATACTCAAAATGGCAATGTCTTTACCTTCTGTGATTATTCTGCCTTGTCCTGTAGGTATTTTTCTTAATGGTTTTCTCCAATCAGGCATTACACCTTGACCTCTTGGATACCTAATGGCATAAGGGGCATTGTGCTCAGCACCAGAATACATCATATTTCTCAACTCCTCCTCATTCATAGGCGCACTTACTACAAGATTGGGCACACAACGAAGGTAGGCCAAATCATAAGCCCCATGATGAGTTGGTCCATCAGCTCCGGCAAATCCAGCACGGTCTAAACAAAAAACCACTGGAAGATCTTGCAAACAGACATCATGAATCACTTGATCATAAGCCCTTTGCATAAAGGTACTGTATATGTTACAAAAAGGCACCAATCCCTGAGTCGCTAAACCCGCAGAGAAAGTAACAGCATGTTGTTCTGCAATTCCTACATCAAAGGACCTATCAGGAAATGCCTTCATCATTATATTCATTGAAGATCCTGAAGGCATAGCCGGAGTCACTCCAACGATTTTTTTATCTTTTTCCGCCAGCTCTACAAGGGTATGCCCAAAAACATCCTGGTACTTTGGTGCTTGAGGGCTGGTAGGTATTTTCTTAGCTATCTCTCCGGTAATTTTATCAAATTTGCCAGGTGCATGCCATTTGGTTTGGTCTTTTTCTGCAGGGGCATATCCTTTTCCTTTTACTGTTATACAGTGTAGGATTTTTGGCCCAGGAATGTCTTTAAGATCATTGAGCACCTCTACGAGATGATTTACATCATGGCCGTCAACAGGACCAAAATACCGTAGATTTAAAGATTCAAATAGATTGCTTTGCTTTAGCAAGGCAGACTTGATGGCTCCTTCAACTTTGGAAACCACATCCTGAGCACTAAAGCCAAATTTGCTGATTTTACCGAGTAAATTCCAAACCTCATCTTTAACCTTATTATAGGTATGCGAGGTAGTGATGTCTGTAAGGTAATCTTTCAATGCACCCACATTTGGATCTATGGACATGCAATTGTCATTGAGAATAATTATCAGATTGCTATCAGAAACCCCAGCGTGATTCATTGCTTCAAAGGCCATACCACCTGTCATGGCGCCATCACCTATTACAGCAACATGCTGTCTATGGGTTTCGCCTTTATACTTTGATGCCATGGCCATTCCAAGAGCTGCGGAAATAGAAGTACTCGAATGTCCAACCCCAAAAGCATCAAAGGGACTTTCTTTTCTTTTGGGAAATCCAGACAAACCTTTGTAAAGCCTGTTGGTATGAAAATCATTTCTTCGGCCAGTTAGGATTTTATGTCCATAGGCTTGATGACCCACATCCCAGATCAATTGATCGTCAGGTGTATTAAGCACATAATGCAAAGCTACAGTAAGTTCTACAACGCCTAAACCAGCCCCAAAATGACCTCCATAAACAGAAACATGGTCAATGATGAATTGTCTCAATTCATCACAGATTTGAACCAAACGGTCTTTACTGAGGTTTTTAAGGTCTTCCGGTTGATGGATTCCTCTGAGTAATTCTCCAGGTTCTATTTGCATATGCTAATCATCTTTGTAAAAATCTATAACCTTTCCAAAGGTTATAATGTTTAATATTACCAATAATTATTCAGGCCTCCATGCCTTTATGGAAATTATTGACTTGCCTATTGATTTAACGAGATATGTGATATCTTTGAACACAATAAGAAATACAAAAATAACAAAAAATAATCTTATCCAGTGAGTTTCGAAATCAAATTACCTTTATTCGAAGGGCCATTTGACCTAATGCTGTTTTTCATAGAACGTGATGAACTGGATATTTATGATATTCCCATTTCAAAAATTACCAATGACTTCTTGGATTATATCCATCACTTGGAAAAAATGGAAATAGAAGTAGCAAGTGAATTTATCCTTTTCGCTGCTACTCTTATGAAAGTCAAATCCAAAATGCTTCTCCCTAGACCTGAATTTAATGAAGATGGCGAAGAGATAGATCCAAGGGAAGATTTGATAAAGCATTTATTGGAATATAAAAAGTACAAATCAGTCGTGGGTGAACTTGCCAATATGGAAGGTGAAAGGATGTCCAAGTTCGCCAGAGGAAATGTTGTGGAAGAGCTTCGGCAAATCAATCAAATAGATCAAGTAGATGCCGAACTTCAAGACCTTGACCTTTACCGATTGTTAAAGGTATACCAAAAGGTATTAACTAAATATGCTCACACCAAGGATGACACAAAACATACTGTGATCCAATATCCATATTCTATAGAACAACAAAAATCATTGGTTTTAGACCGGCTGGATGAAAATCCCAAAATTCCCTTCTCAGACTTTATCGTCTTAAATCCCGACAAAATTTTTATTATTTATACTTTTTTAGCCATTTTGGAGCTCCTTCAGCTTGCCTTGGTCACAATAAAAATCGGGGAAGGATTTAATAACTTTTGGGTAGAACGATTAGAAGCTATACCTGTAGAAAACTTATGAAATTAGACAATAGGGAGATTTTTAAAACCTTAAACCCAAATAAGGTTTGGGTTCCTGTGTTGATAGGAATCGGAATAGTATTTGCAATGTTTTACATGGACCCAACAGTAAATGCGCAAACATTAAAAGGGGTTTTTGACGCTTCTTTATGGTCGATTTTTGTTGCCGTAATTTTTATTTTTCTACGAGATGCGGGCTATGTATTCAGAATCCGGGAAGTAACGAATAAACACCTTAGTTGGTCCAGGGCCATCTATGTGATCATTTTATGGGAATTTGCTTCTGCCGTCACCCCTTCCATTGTGGGTGGTACTGCTGTGGCTGTATTTATATTGAACAAAGAAGGAATACCATTAGGAAAAGCATTAGCATTTACCATGCTCACAGCCATTATGGATAATTTGTTTTTCGTAATAGGGGCACCCATCATACTGTATCTGGCACAGGGCTATATTTTCCCTGAAAGCAGAATGCTCGAGATGAGGTTAGGCTCCAGCCTGGAGTACCTTTTTTGGGGAAGTTATTCCTTGTACACCATCTATTCCGTACTAATGGCCTTGGCATTGTTTTACCGTCCCAGGGTTTTCAAATGGATAATGCTTAGATTATTCTCCATCAAATGGTTAAGAAAATGGAAATACCAAGCCAATAATTATGGGGATCAGATCATCGAAGCGAGTAAGGAGCTCAAGGGCAAAAACACCAGGTATTGGCTTATCATCATCCTTACCACCGTGTTCATTTGGTCTTCAAGGTACTTGATGCTCAACGCTCTGATATCCGCATTTGAAACCCTTTCATTGTTTGAACATGTAGTAATTTTTGCAAGACAGATTATCATGTGGATTGTAATGATGATCAGTCCTACCCCTGGTAGTAGCGGAACGGCTGAGTTTTTCTTCACGCAATTTTTCAATGAATTCCTAACTGGTTATACTTTTGTAACCAGTATTCTTTGGAGGTTATTTTCTTATTATCCTTACTTGCTCCTTGGTGCTATATTTCTACCAAAATGGGTTAGACAGGTTTTCTTTAAGAGAAAAAAATAATGAAATGATTTTAAGATGTTGTTGCGGTATATAGGCAACAATATCTTAAAATCGTATTAGTAGGTTTTTATTGGACCATATACTTATTTACTAAAATAAGTTGGTCGGCAGTTTGCACAAAGATTCATCAAAGCTTTTTAATGTACCAGATTTCAATCCTGATCAATTGTCTATTTCCACTTTCAGGGCAAACAAAATAAAAATTTCCTCATAATTATTTAATCCGATTTACAGCTTCAATAATGCAGGGTGTAAAACAAAAATTATGCGTATTGGAAAGGATAAAAGGGTCAATATATAGTACCTGCTTTTTGCTTTGAATTTGCCTTTATTCAGGTTTGTGGATAATAATTAGGCCTTTCCTCTAAAAAATACAGGCCTTTTCAAATAAATAAAAAAAAGAAATGTTAAAATATCCTAAATTTTTCTATCCCTCTCAAATTTGAGAGGGATAGAAAAATGATTAATCAATTCTTTCGAAAGCGTTAAAAAAGAAGCCTCCTTCAATTTGAGCATTCTCATCTGAGTCGGAACCATGCACAGCATTTGCTTCGATAGATGTAGCATATAATTTTCTAATGGTACCCTCTTCTGCATCAGCAGGGTTGGTCGCACCTATTAGTTTTCTGAAATCTACAATTGCATTTTCCTTTTCAAGGATTGCCGCAATAATAGGTCCTGAAGACATATACTTGCATAAATCAGCGTAAAAAGGCCTTTCTTGATGAACTTTGTAAAACTCCCCAGCAAGCTTAGCATCAAGCCTGGTTGTTTTCAATGCAATAATTTTGAAACCTGCCTCTTCGATCATTTTTAAGATTGCTCCTGAATTGCCTGCACCGAAGGCATCAGGCTTGATCATGGTGAACGTTCTATTGGTAGCCATAAAATTTTATTAGGATTATTAGTTATGGTTGTAAAATTAATCCTTTTAAGTTAAAGTCCGAAAGTTAAAAGGAGATAATAAATAAAGTCTATATTTCGATAAAATTGGAATTGGGAATTTCAGAAAATTATATGGAACTTTGTCATCTGTGTTTTTTAAATACGGTACTCAATTATTACACATGCAGAATATAGATCTATTTAAAGAACAGATTTCTTCAGCTTCGTCCAAAAAGATCATCATCACCACCCATCATAAACCTGACGCAGATGCTCTTGGATCTTCATTAGCATTAGCTGGCTATTTATTAAAGAAAGGTCATCAGGTAAATGTGATAACTCCTTCTGATTATCCTGTATTCCTTCATTGGATGAAAGGAAATGATGAGGTAATAAATTATGAAGATCCTGGACAGGTTGAAAAAGCTGAGAAATTGATTAACGAGGCAGAGATTATTTTCTGCCTGGACTTCTCTTGTCTTAGCAGACTTCAGACAATGGAAGAAGTGGTTCGTCAATCTAAAGCTTTTAAAGTCAATATTGACCACCACCAAGAGCCTGAGGACTTCGCTGACTTCAGTTTTTGTAGTACTGATGCGGCAGCCACTTGCGAGTTATTGTATGACTTGATGGTAAAAGTGGGTGACAGAAATCTGATTGACAAGGATATCGCAGAATGCCTATATTCTGGAATAATGACAGATACAGGTGGTTTCAGACATCCTAATACCACTAAAAATGTTCATCTGGTAACGGCTGAGTTAATAGACCTTGGAGCTGATAACTCCAAGATTGCTCGGCTTATTTATGATACTTATTCAGTTAATAGACTGAAATTCTTAGGTTTTGCGCTTACGCGGAGGTTGACTATTTTACCTGAGCTCAACACTGCCTTTTTTGCTGTAAGCAAGAAAGACCTGAGGAAATATCAATCTCAAACTGGAGACACCGAGGGGCTTGTAAATTATGCACTTTCTTTGGATGGAATTAAAATTGCAGCCTTATTTACAGAGAGAAAAGATGGGGTTAAAATCTCCTTTCGCTCTGCAGAGGATGTATCAGTGAACAAGTTTGCTGCAAAATACTTCAGTGGAGGAGGCCATAAAAATGCCTCGGGAGGAATCTCTCAAGCACCTTTGGAAGAAACCATTGAAAGGTTTAAAGAATTAGTAAAAGAAAACAAACAAATCTTATTTAATCAATTAGAATTAGTCGATGAAAAAAATCAATAATTTAGTTTTTGGTGCCCTAGCTTTGGCATCCAGCTCGCTATTGTATTCTTGTGAGAAGACAGAAACAACTTCTGACGGAATAGAGTACCGTTATGTAACACAAGGAGACAAAGAAACCAAAGATGGCGAATTTGTCGTTTACCACTTTACAGCCAAAACTGGTAGCGATTCCTTGTTCATCTCCAGTTATGACCAACCAATGCCTCCTTATTTGCAGCATATAGATACTGCAACAGCCAGAACAGGTGTTGATGAGATTTTCCTAAACTTGAACAATGGCGATAGTATCGTCATTACTTCTACTGCTGAAAAAATATTTACTCCTGAAGGTGTGCCTCCATTTTTAAAAAATGATGAGACGGTTACCATCCATATCGGTGTTATAAACGTTCTTGAAGAAGAAGTTTTTCAAGATTACTTCAATGACCTTGCTGCTGAAGGGCAGAAAAAGCAAGCTGAAGAAGCCAAAGTTCAATTGGCAGAGGACATTAAATCTATCGAAAGCTATATTTCTGAAAATAATTTAAAGGCAGACAAGACAGAATCAGGTGTTTATTACGTCATAGAGAAAGAGGGTTCTGGTGCACAGATAGAACAGGGTGACGAAATCTCTGTAAACTATACCGGTTATGTGCTTGACGGTACTGTATTTGACACCAGTATCGAAAGCAAAGCCAAAGAAGCAGGAACTTTCACCGAAGGTAGACCTTACGAACCATTTACATTCAGTGTAGGCCAAGGAATGGTTATTCCTGGTTGGGATGAAGGCCTTCAATTGTTAAAAAAGGGTTCTAAAGCAAAATTATTGATTCCTTCTCCACTGGCCTATGGGCCTAGCCAAAGAGGAGCTGTAATTGTGGCCAACTCTATTTTGATTTTTGACGTTGAAGTAACAGACGTAGTTAAGCAATAATATTTGGGGGTCTGCCAAGTAACAATAATATAAATACCTACCATGAAAAAAAGTATGAAATTTTGGGCATTGTTGCCCCTATTGGCCTTTTTGGGTTCCTGTATCTCTGATGAAGAGAACTTGGATGTGATTTATGAGCAAGATCTCAAAAAGATTGAAACTTATATCCAAAACTTCCCTGACGAATACATGAAGAAGGAAACCCTTGAAGGAACAGGTATTGTACTATTGTTTACTGAGGTAGTAGAAGAGGGTCAAGTGGCTGTGGCAGGAGATACACTTGCAGTGGATTATACTGGAATGTTATTGGACGGTACTGTATTTGATACTTCTATTGAGCAAACTGCCAGAGACAACAATCTCTTCAATGAAAGCCGGGATTATGAGCCTTACAAGGTCATTCTAGGAGTATCCAGTGTTATCAGTGGATGGCATGGTGCACTTTCTCTTATGAAAGAAGGTGAAAAAGCCACTGCCCTGATACCTTCAGCCTATGGCTATGGAAACCAGTCTGCAGGCTCTATTCCTGCAAATTCCGTTTTGGTATTTGAATTAGACCTGACCGAAAATCGGCCATACCAGCCTTAATCATTTGAATAATTAAAGGATGAGTTTTAGACAAATAATTATTGTTTTTTTCGTGGCGGCCCTAGGATTTTCCTGTGACGATCAACTTAGCGGTTTTGGGTATCCAACCTATGACAATGAAGGTAATCTGGCCATTGACAGGGAAAAAATAGATGAGTACTTAAAAACTGCCGACTACGATAGCCTTTACAGGATACATGATCCATCTGGAGTGGTAATCATAGTGGAAGAGGAAGGCACTGGGTCCAGACCTGTTTCAGGAAATGTTATCTATACCAATTACACAGGTTATTTGTTAGATGGAACTGTTTTCGACTCTAATTTGGAAGATGTGGCTACCGCCAATGACATCTACGATGAAAATAGAAAATATGACATCTTCAACTTTTATCTAGGCTTAAGCTCTTCTCAAGGAGGGGCTATTCAGGGATTTACCCTTGGTTTCCAAAGATTGAGAAGTGGATCTAAAGCTACCATCATTATCCCTTCGCCTTATGCGTATCAGGATAGCGAAAGTGTAGAAAGAGTCCCTGCCAATTCGGTATTGGTTTTTGATGTAGAATTTCTAGGCATGGATTAAGCCTAATCTGAAAATAAAGTAAAAGCCAGCGAAATAATTTTCGCTGGCTTTTTTTATTGCCGAAAATCAAAGAAAGACCTTATAACTACATTTTAGCACTGTAATTTGGAGCTTCTCTAGTTATGCTTATATCATGAGGATGTGATTCTCTCACACCAGCAGTAGTTATTTTTACAAATTTACCTTTCTCTCTAAGGTCATCTATGGTGCCTGTTCCACAATAGCCCATACCTGCTTGCAAGCCTCCAACCAACTGATAAAGTACTTCAGAAACCAAGCCTTTAAAAGCAACTCTACCTACAATTCCTTCTGGAACCAATTTCTTAACATTCTCTTCTGCATCTTGGAAATAGCGGTCTTTAGACCCAGATTCCATGGCTTCAAGGGAACCCATTCCACGATAGGATTTGAATTTCCTTCCTTCAAAAATAATGATCTCGCCAGGAGCTTCCTCAGTACCAGCTAAAATAGATCCAATCATAACAGATCCAGCACCTGCAGCCAAGGCTTTCACTACATCTCCCGAATACCTAATACCACCATCTGCTATCACTGGCACATTCCTTCCTTTTAAAGCATTGGAACATTCCATAACGGCTGACAACTGAGGCATACCAACACCTGCAATTACCCGTGTTGTACAAATACTACCCGGGCCTACGCCAACTTTTACAGCATCAGCACCCGCATCAGCCAAAGCAGTTGCGGCTTCAGCAGTAGCTATATTACCTACAATTACTTCCAGACTTGGAAAAGCTGCTTTAATTTTAGTACAGGTTTCAATTACTCCTTTAGAATGACCATGAGCAGTATCTATACTTACTACATCCACTCCTGCATTTACCAATGCATCTACACGCTCTTCAATATCTCCGGTTACACCTACAGCAGCTCCTACGCGTAAACGACCAAACTGATCCTTGCAGGCATGTGGCTTGTCTCTGCGTTTAAGAATATCCTTATAGGTAATCAAGCCTGTAAGCTTGTATTCCTCATCTACAATAGGAAGTTTCTCAATTTTGTATTCCTGTAGCACTTCTTCCGCCTCTTCAAGACTAATTCCTGCCTTGGCAGTAATTAGATTCTCCATGGTCATGATTTCCTTGATAGGTCGATTTAAGTCCTTGATAAACCTAAGATCTCTATTGGTAATGATCCCTTTAAGAAATCTGTTCTCATCCACAACAGGAATTCCACCAATATTGTATTCACTCATGATGGCTTCCGCATCCTTTACTTTAGCATCAATATCTAATGTAATGGGATCAAGTATCATCCCACTTTGGGATCTTTTTACCTTGCGAACCTGAGCTGCCTGCTTTTCGATAGACATGTTTTTGTGGATGAATCCCAGCCCGCCTTCTAAGGCAATGGCAATGGCTAATTCAGCCTCTGTAACGGTGTCCATAGCAGCAGAAACCAATGGAATTTCCAATCGGATGTTCTTGGTAAGTTGCGTAGAGGTGTTTGTGTCGCGGGGAAGTACTTCGGAATATCCCGGTACTAAAAGCACGTCATCGTAGGTTAGTGCTTCAAAGAGAAATTTATCTGTGTTTGGATTCATGGCAAATGGTTAGTAACCCTATTTGCCCGTCAAAGATACAATGTTTTTAATATGCGGATCAACACTTTGCTGAAAAAAAAGTTAAAATAATTAAAAATGTTTCCTCTAAAAGAAATAATCTTTGGAGCCCTCTATAATTCTATGGCTAATATTTTCGTTGACAATGCCTTACTTATGGCTAGCATTCCTTGATCATTTGGATGGGAAGCCACCGCATTATCTTCAAATTGGCCTATAGCCATATTCGCCGGATTTCTACCGAAAGCAGAAATATCAACGAACTCCCAATGGTTTTGACTTGCAACATGGCGCAACTGTTCATTAACATTAGGGCTTGGCCAAAAAGTAGTGGCAATTATAAATTTAGTGTTTGTCGTACCAAGGTAAAAAGCAAAATCTTGAATGGACTCAGCTAGATTCCAATTCGAAAGCTCCGCATCTATATTGTTTTCCCCTAACCTTATAATAATTACATCCGCCACAAACTCCCTAAGGTGACTGTATTGTTCAAAATCAATCGTTTCAAATTGCCTTTCAAAGGGATACACATTCTCCCTTATCATTTCCAAATCTGGAAAATAACTTTGAAGATTGTCCTTCAACAAGGAAAAATAATCCTGATCAGCTTCACTAGCAGCCATCCCCCAGTTGCCGTTCCTCCCGATTGAAGGGTCTGGCGGATGGATGGTTATACTATTACCAATAACCAATATTTTATTGATGGAAATTGATCTGTCCTTCTCCTCCTTACAGGACAATAAAACTATAGCTAAACCTATGCCTAGAACCAATGGTCTCATGCCATTTCTGCGAAATTTTTCTTTCTGATTTTCGCAATATAAAAACCATCAAATCCACTTTCATGAGAAAGCACCTGGGTCTCTTCTATCAACTCAAAATTTTGTCCATTCTCACTTGCAAGGAAAGCCTCCACCTGCTTGTTATTTTCTGATGGGAGAATACTGCATGTTGCATAAACCATGATCCCTCCTGGCTTAAGCATAGAAGGGTATTGAGACAAGATCTCTTTTTGAAGCACTTGCACCTTGCCAATGGATTCTTCACTTAGTTTCCATTTTGTATCAGGATTTCTTTTCAAAACCCCTAAACCAGAACAAGGAACGTCTAAAAGCAACCTGTCTGCGCTTTCATGGAGACGTTTGATTGTTTTGTTACTTTCTATAGGTTTTATTTCCAAGATAGAAATTCCTGCCCTTCTGGCCCTTAGTTTGGCATTTTGCAACTTCCAACCTTCGGTGTCCATTGCCAATATTCTACCTTTATTTTCCATCAATGCAGCTAAGTGCAAAGCTTTACCACCAGCACCAGCACAAGCATCAATTACCCGCATTCCTGGCTCAACTTCCAAAGCAGCAGCTACCATCTGTGAAGATGCATCCTGGACTTCAAATAACCCCTCTTTAAAAAGTGGCGTCCTAAAAACATTTTTACGTTTTAACAACACCAATGCATCGGGATATTCCCTAGGAATATATGCCTTGACGTCCAGTTCTTCCAGTTTAACTTTCAGATCAGTCCTGGCAGTTTTCAATGTATTCGCACGCAAAACCACCTGGGCTTGCTCATTGAGACTGTTTATTTCTTCATCCCACTTATCTCCCAACTGAGAAGAACCCATTTCCTCCATCCAGTCAGGAATAGATTGTAAAATGGCCCTTTCGGAAATTTTACTTCTATAGTGCCTTATTTTCTCACCATTAATACCTTTAAATTCTCTCCAGTCAGGCAAAGTCCTGTCTTGTAAAACCCAATAAGTACCAAACCATTGGTAATAATCATTCGAAGGACTCAGTTTTTCTATCAACCTTTTCCAGCGAACAATCTCATAGACACTTTCAGCAATAAATGCCCTGTCCCTTGCACCCCACTTAGGGTTTGATCTTAAAACTTTCTCGATTACTTTATCAGCATAGCGATTATTGTCAAATATTTCCTCCAATGCTTTGACAACTGCATTGACTGTATTTGGAAAGAGCTTCATATAGGCATTTTTAATTAAGCTACAAATATAGAGAAATATGTACGGGGAATATTACTATGAGCTATAAGACCTGTTGGCTTAGATTGTAAATTTTGGTATTTTTGCCAACATGGGAGAAAAAAAATGCCCAAATTGTGGCAAATGGTCCGAGTGGAATCAAAATTTAAGCGATACTTGTGAGCATTGTGGTGAAATTCTGGCGAAAACCGACCTGGCTTTTGAAGAAAAAAGGGCTGCTCAAAAAAAAATCAACGAAGAACAATGGGTCTTCTTCATTAAGGAGGATGACAGCGATTTTGTAAAAAAATCAAAAAAGGTGGGCAATTTCTTCTATAGCCTCTACATCACCATAATCACAATTATCGCCTGGTTAATCGCAGCTTTGCCCGGGTAATGTCAATAATCCGAAATCCCTATTTCTGGGCCCCATGTATACTGTTCTGGGCCAACCAATACCTCGAAAAGATTCAAGGCCTGTTTTTGCCATTTTTACACAGCTATCTGGATGATCTATTGGCAATTCCTGTAGTCCTTGGCATTACCTTACAGGTTTTTAGATGGATATATGCAAAGAACAAACAAATGGTTTTTTGTAGAAAACAAGTTATCATAGGCCTGCTGTATTTTGGTTTTTTATTTGAAGGCCTTTTGCCTGCATGGTCTTCCACTTATGTCCGCGATCCTTTTGACTTGGTCTGCTATGGTATTGGGGCCATCTATTTTTGGTTTTTTATTAATGACAGAGGGAGAGAGAAATTAGTAACCCAATGAATTTACGAACACTTTACAAGCATTACGTCAGTGAATTGACCTCCATTTACCCTGACTCAGAAGCAAAAACCTTGGTCATGTGGATTTTTGAATCTCATTTATCTGTGAGTAGAAAAGATATACTGAACAATAGCCCTATCGGCATTATCCCTGAGTCATTAGAAAAAGCGTTTACCAGATTGATCGCAGGAGAACCCATACAATATGTTTTAGGTGAAGCTCCATTCTATGGAAGATTCTTTCATGTGGCTCCCGGAGTATTGATTCCCCGAAATGAAACAGAAGAATTGGTACAACTCATCGTACAAAAACACAAGGGAAAGGTAAAAATTCTTGACCTTGGTACCGGATCGGGCTGTATAGCCATTACCCTTGCTCTGGAATGTGCCAAGGCTGAAGTTACGGCCATTGACATAAGTGGTGACGCGCTTGCGATTGCAAAGCATAACGCGGAGACCTTAAATGCAAAGCTTAATTTCGTGAAAAAAGACATTCTCCAAGCTGATTTGCAACTGGGAACATTTGACCTTATTGTAAGTAATCCACCGTATGTTTTGGAAAGGGAACGCTCTCTGATGCAGAAAAATGTTTTGGAACATGAGCCACAGTTGGCTTTGTTTGTGCCAGATAGTGACCCCTTAAGGTTTTATAAAGCCATTGCTAAACATGCCCGAGAAAACTTGAAGTCCAATGGTTACCTGTATTTTGAAATCAACGAAGCCTTTGGAGCAGAAGTGGTCGAACAAATGAAATTAGAAGGCTTTTCAGACATACAAATTTACCAAGACATCAATGGCAAGGACAGGATCGTTTATGGTAAAAAAACGGAATTAGACAAAAGTACCAAGCCAGAATAACTCATTGCTACTGAAGGTTTGCAAGCCTTCTTCAACTTCTAAAAAGGTGGCATAGGTGATAGGAAAAACATCAGCACCTGAACTAGATTGGTGTTCTACAAACTGCCCTTCTCTTCCATGCACCTGAATGGAACAGTTTGGCAACCATTTCTTAATTTTACCATTTTTTGCCGGAAAGTACCTGATCCCACTATTAAAAAACACAATGTCCATTTCAAGCATATAAGGATTAAGTTGCTCTGAATCTAAAGGGTCAAAGGAAAGAATATTTACAGCTTTGTGATTTTTTAGTAGAAGGTATTTCAAGCCTGCGGTTAAAAATGACTCCTTTTCCACTGTAATATAAAATATAGGGTATTGTTCTTCAAGCAAAATGGCATTGTCATCCTGAAACTCCTTATCAGCAATTATCCCATCAATTTTGATTCCTAGGGACATTATTTTATGCACATTTTGTTGGGTTACCAATACCAAAGGCACCCACTCCAGTAAAGAAGGAAGTAAGTCTGTAGCTGCAATTTCATCAGTCAATACAAGAAGTGCGGGTTCTTGTTGGTCTTTTACAAAATGGTGGGATGACATAAAGCTTGAGAAATAATGATTATTGATTCCTTTTGATAAAATTAAAAGGTTCTTAGTTAAAAAAGCATATTTAAACCCGAAATATGCAATAGACATTCTATTACATAATCCGGGTTAAAACATAATTTATTCCTTGGCATGCATAAGGGGAGCAAGTTATGGAATACGGATTTAATAATTATGGTCTAAAAGAATTATATCAAAATCATGCTTAAAAACCGTATTTGAAGTCATTTTCACCTATTTTTCAATGCTCTGGCCTTTATAGTTAAATAATAGCATTTTTTTTATAATTTTGGACTTCTGCCCTTTGTTTGTCTTTCACCCGGATAAAAGTATCAACAGACAAAGAGGCTGTATCATTAACTTAATTCAGACTATGGCCATTTCTCAACCAATCAACTTCACCAAATGGATCGATGATCACCGTCATTTATTAAAGCCGCCAATAGGGAACAAGCAAATGTACCTTAAGAATGATGATTTTATTGTCATGGTGGTAGGTGGACCAAATTCTAGAAAAGACTACCACTACAATGAAGGTGAAGAGTTTTTCTATCAGGTAGAAGGCGACATTACGCTGAAGATAGTGGAAGATGGTGAAATGAAAGACATTTCAATTAAAGAGGGAGAAGTTTTCTTACTGCCTCCTAAGGTACCACATAGTCCAAGAAGACCTGCGGATACCATAGGGCTAGTGATAGAAAGGTATAGAAAACCTGGAGAAAAGGATGGTTTCTTGTGGTTTTGTGAAAATTGTGACCATAAACTCTATGAGGAATACGCCACCATTACTGATATAGTCAATCAACTTCCGCCAATCATGGATAGATTCTGGGCCAACCCTGAAAATACCAAATGTAAAAAGTGCGGAACAGTGATGCATAAATAAACTTACTACCTTCATCTGAATTTAGAATCATCAGGTGCACTCACTCTATCCATTCCCCTATGGACAATATTGAATTTAGCTTGACCCCTGAATTTGCACATAAAATGGATCAGGATGATCCATTGCGCGATTTTAGAAACAAGTTTTATATTCCAGAAAAAAATGGCAAACAAGTCATCTATTTTTGTGGAAACTCCCTTGGTTTACAGCCCCGCTCAGTAAGTGATTATCTGTCGAAAGACTTAGAAAAATGGGCGAAAAAGGGAGTAGATGGACATTTTGAAGGAGATGTCCCCTGGATAGATGCTAGAAAACCATCCAAAGCCCAATTGGCCAACTTGCTCGGAGCAAGTGAGTTGGAAGTCGTGGCCATGAACAGTCTCAGTGTAAACCTACACTTGCTGATGGTATCCTTTTATAGGCCTAAAGGCAAAAAATACAAAATTCTAACTGAGGCTGGTGCTTTCCCTTCTGACCAGTACATCTTAGAATCTCAGGTCAAATACCATGGTTTCTCTCCAGACAAGGCCATCATTGAAGCGAAACCAAGACCTAATGAACATGTACTCCGTACGGAAGATATTCTGGAGCTAATTCGCAGTCACAAAGATGATCTGGCCTTAATCATGTTCTCTGGAGTACAATATTATACTGGCCAGCTATTCGACATGAATGCGATAAGCAAGGAAGCCAAAGCAAATAACATAATAGTCGGTTTTGATCTTGCCCATGCCGTAGGCAATATACCTCTACAATTGCATGATTGGGGAGTAGATTTTGCCACTTGGTGCAGCTACAAATACCTCAATTCTGGACCTGGAAACGTTTCAGGGATATTTGTCCACCAGAAACACAGTAACGATAATCAGTTACCCAGATTCGCCGGATGGTGGGGACATAACGAAGAAGAACGTTTCAAAATGGAAAAAGGATTCAAACATATGCAGGGTGCAGATGGTTGGTTAGTAAGTAATGACAATGTATTGGGATTAGCAGCCCATCAAGCCTCTCTGGATCTGTTTGCTAAGGCAGGAATAGAGAATTTAAGAAGAAAAAGTCAACTATTGACTTCATACCTGGAATTTGCAATTCGTGAAACGATAAGCGATACAAATTCGTTAGAAATTATAACTCCCTTAAAACCAACAGATAGAGGGTGCCAACTCTCTTTATTGATCCAACATAAAGGAAAGCGTGTTTTTGATTTCTGGATTGAAAAGGATGTGGTAGCCGATTGGAGAAATCCAAATGTAATTAGGTTGGCACCAACACCCATGTACAATAGTTTTCAGGATGTTTATGAATTTAGTCAAATTCTCAAAAACTCCCTGAACGATTGAACCCTAAGTATTAAACCTATTTAAATAATGAAAGAGAAAATAGACCTATTGGGTGCGGGACTCATTGGATCCCTGCTCGCGATATACCTCAAAAAAAGAGGATTGGATGTAGACATTTACGAAAAACGCCAGGACTGGCGAAAAATAAAAAAGTATGGAGAAGGCCGGTCCATCAACATGGCCTTAAGTTACAGGGGATGGAAAGCCCTCGAAAAAGCTGGCATTAAAGACAAAGTAATGCCTTATACTTTACCTATGTCCGGAAGAAGAATCCATGATGAACATGGTAGTACTTATTTCCAACCTTATGGTAAGGAAAATCAAGCCATCTATTCCATAAGTCGAAACGCATTCAATGCAATTCTTCTGGACGAAGCAGAAGCATTGGGGGCAAATATTTACTTTAACCACAAGGTGGAGAGGGTTAATGTTTCTAAAAGAGAAGTGGAATTCTGTCTGGAAAATGGAGAAGAGAAGCACATGGTCTCCGATATATTGATAGGTTCTGACGGCTCATTTTCTGCCCTTAGAAATGCCTTTCAAAGCCAACTGAGATTTAATTTTTACCAAAAATTCATTTCTCATGGTTACAAAGAACTCCATATTCCTCCAACACCTTCTGGGGAGTTTGCCTTAGATCCTAAAGCCCTTCATATCTGGCCAAGAGGAAAATTCATGCTCATTGCTTTGCCAAATCTGGACAAGTCTTTTACCTGTACCTTGTTTTTGCCTTTCGAGGGTTACAAAGTAAGTTTTGAGAACATCTATGATGACCAGGATGTGGTCCAAATCTTCAAAACTTACTTCAATGATGCTTTTGACCTGATGCCAAACTTACTGGCTGATTTCAAAAACAACCCTACCTCTGCACTTATCAATACTGAGTGCTACCCTTGGACAGAAAACAATGCATTACTAATAGGTGATGCAGCTCATGCGATGGTTCCGTTTTACGGGCAAGGAATGAACTGTGGTTTTGAAGACTGTTATATCCTCGATAATTTAATAGAGAAATATGGTACCTCTTCCTGGGATTTAGTATTTGAAAAATTTCAGAAACAAAGGAAACCAGACACAGATGCCATCTGCCAACTGGCCATGGATAATTTTGTGGAGATGAGTGACGATATAGCAGATCCCAAATTTTTGATAAGAAAAAAAATAGAGGCCAAGCTTCACCAATTGTATCCTAATGAATGGCAGCCTTTATACAGTATGGTTACCTTTTCAGACATGCGCTATTCTGAAGCCTACGCCATAGGTAAGCTTCAAGAAAAAATCATGGACGATGTAATGAAGGATCCCAATGTTACAAAAAATTGGAACAACCTGGACTATGAAGCTATTTTAGCCAAAGTCGAAACATCAGGAGCTGTTTAACCCGAAATGTGCAATAGCGCTTTCATAAAGTGATATAGTCACTACGAAACCTATTGCACATTTGCCTTATAGCTTTATGCCAAGTCTTTGTGCAAAGCCACGGACACCCTGCAATCCACCTGTGTGTATAGCCAGTATTTTACTGCCATTGGGAAAGTAGTCTTTCTGAATCAAGTCAAAGAGGCCAAACATCATCTTTCCCGTGTAAACAGGATCAAGTGGTAGATTTGAATTTTGCTTCAGTTCTTTTATAAACTGTATCAATTCGGGCTTGTGTTTGGCATATCCACCAAAGTGGTAGGCAGTTTGAATGTCGTAGGTGCATTTGGGGTCGATTTTATGCTTTTGAAGCAAATCATCAATTTCAGAATTGATAAACTGCCCTTTCAAGGCAGAAAAGCCTATCAGCTTTTGACTCGGTAAAGCACTTGCCAAAAGCCCGGCAAAGGTTCCGCCTGTACCTATTGGAGCGGTGACATAGTCCATACTTAAATCCTGATCGTTAAGGATTTCTTTGGTTCCTTTAATAGCAAGGGCATTGGTTCCGCCTTCAGGAATTAGATAAAAATCTCCAAACCTGAGCCTTAAGCGCTCAAGTAGGGTAGGACTGTCTTTTTCTCTGTATTCGGATCTACTCATAGGATGTAGAGCCATCCCCTGATTTTGAGCATCCGTTAAGGTTGGATTAAGAGGTGCAATGAGCTCTCCTCTGATCATACCTATTGAATTCAACCCATTGCTTGTGGCCGCATTTGCTGTCGCATGAATATGATTGGAATAGGCTCCACCAAAGGTTAAAACCTTATCATGGCCGAGTTCTTTCGCAGCCTGAAGATTATAATGTAGTTTGTAAAATTTATTACCTTGAACCACTGGATGAAGAAGATCCAGCCTTTTTACTGTGACTTCTATTTGTCTTTCAGTAAATAAAGGACACAAGATCTTTTGATAGATAGCTGGTTTTTTAAGGGCCAAAATAAAATAATTCAATGATTTAAGGTCAAAACTCTTATAGTTTTTGATCAAATCCTAATTTTGTACCATGACAGAGATCACAAATGAAGAATTACCTGAGGAGGACAGCTTTTTTGACCACCACGAACTGAGTGTTGATCCCGGGCAAAGACCCATTAGGATTGATAAATTCATCACTGACAAGCTGGCTTATGCCACCAGAAACAAGGTTCAACAAAGCATTGTTTCAGGAATCGTAAAAGTCAACGGGGAAGTAGTGAAGGCCAATTACAAGACCAAAGCTGGTGATGTGATTACTTTTGCTATGGAAAAAAGCCGCAAAGAGACGGATGTTATAGCCGAGGAAATTCCGTTGGATATTAGGTATGAGGATGACCATCTGATGGTAGTGTACAAACCTGCAGGGATGGTGGTGCATCCGGCACATGGAAACTGGACAGGTACACTTGTCAATGCACTGGCTTTTTATTTTAACAACTTACCGGAGCTTCCTGGAAATTCAGGTCGGCCAGGTTTGGTACATCGAATTGATAAGGACACAAGTGGCCTATTGGTTATTGCCAAATCTGAAAAAGCAATGAGCCATCTAGCCAAACAATTTTTCGACCACTCCATCGCCAGAACATATGTTGCCTTGGTTTGGGGAGAACCTGAAGAAGATGAAGGAACCATAGACGTACCCATAGGCCGAGGTATAAAAGACAGAAAAGTAATGCAAGCCTATCCTGATGGTGAAGCAGGTAAATCAGCAATTACCCACTGGAAAGTAATCAAAAGGCTTCGTTATGTCACCTTGTTGAGCTGCGTACTTGAGACCGGTAGAACGCATCAGATTAGAGCGCATATGAAATACATTGGCCACCCACTATTTAACGATGCAGTTTATGGCGGAGACCAAATCAGAAAAGGCACACAATACTCAAAGTACAAAGCCTACATTCAAAATTGTTTTCAAATATTACCGAGACAAGCACTTCATGCAAAATCTCTTGGTTTCATACATCCAATTACCGAGGAAGAAATATATTTTGAAGCAGAAATGCCACAGGATATGTTAAGTGTTATTGAGAAGTGGGAAAATTACGTAAAGTTCGAAAAATAGCGATTATTGAATTTCTAATCACTCTAATAATTCAGGATACTAAATTTCCATATTTATTTTAAACAGCACCCATTTTTATCATTATTATAAAATTTTAATATTTTTAATGAAAATATTTTCTTAACCTCGATGTTTTATTACATTTGTTACATCAATATAAAATTTTGTTGTCCACTTTGGATTCAATCTTTATTTGATAACGTTCTAAAACACTGTAGGGTGTTGAAATTGGCAGACATGCCCTCCTGTCTCGGGGGTGAGGAATCCGGTTTATCCGGCGTATTGGACAAAGCACACATCGAGCTCAATGTGTTGCCTAACAACCTCGTGGAGGTTCGAATCCTTCCCCTACAGCATCGATACTAAAGCCGATGAATATACGTTAATATATATTCATCGGCTTTTTCATTTTCCGACGTTCAAATTTTTCTTTTCCCATTCTTTCTTAAGTAATATCCCCTTTATTTTGTATTCTTGAACTGAAAAATGAGTGGAGAACAAATAGATATCAAAAAATCTGGAAAAAAGAGAAAACGATTTCTTAAAATTTTTTCAGTTCTTACCCTGGTAATCGTTTCAATTCAACTAATGCTTTTTTTTGGAGCCGATTGGCTCTTTAGAGAATATATAAAACAGCAAGTTGAAAAGGTTTCCAAGGGCAAATACCTGGTAGAGTTTGAAAGGGTCTACCTTTCGCTGTTTCAGCGTGGCATTTTTGTTGAAAATTTCCAACTTCTTCCAGTCAATCCTGCCATTTTCGATGCCGAAAAAATCCCCTATTATAAAATCTCAGTTGATCAACTAGATATTTTAGGACTAAATTTCAATCGTGATGAAGGTGTATTATCCGCTCAGGAACTAAGATTAACAGCCCCAATAGTACAGTCAAAACAACGTATTGGGCTTGTTGAAAATGAAAAAAACAGCCCTTTAAAACAGCTTGAAATTGAAATAAAAAAATCACTGAATGGTTCTTTAAAAGAAATTATAATCGATGATTTTTACATCGATCAAGCCAACCTATTGATCGAAAATTTTATTAGCCAAAAATCCATTTCGGCTGCCAATACCAATTTGTATCTCAAAAACATTCACTTAAAAGGAGATGATAAAGCAGACATCCCTTTTGGAATTGAAGGTTTTCGTCTGGACTTTGATGATTTTGAGGTTTTGCTAGCAGATAGTATTCACAAAGTCACCGCCAAAACCGTGGCTGTTTCCTCTTTGGAAAAACAAATTCTAGCCAATAAGGTAAAAGTCTCTCCAAACTTGGAAAAAACTGCCGATGTATATTATGAAATTCTCCTTGAAAAGCTTGCCCTTGCTGACGCAGACATCATGGAAATGTTTCAGACATCGAAAGTAGCTATAGGTGATTTAGCTCTTGATGCCCCTCACTTCACCCTTTACACGGATAGAAATGCCATGGACGAGGAAGTTAGAGACACTGACTTGTATGGCTTGGTTAAGGATTTACTGGAATCAATTACCATCAAATCCCTTACCATAGGAAATGGACAGTTTTTACAGAGGGGAGTTTTAAACCCAAATAAAAACAGGATAGAAGCTGATGACATCCAATTCTCTATGGAAGATGTTTATCTGGGGTCAGACGAGGAGTTGAAAAAAGACAATTTTTTATATGCCAAAAATGCCACTTTAAAAATTGACAGAGCAAGAATTGCTTTGGCAGATGAAATACATTGGGTATCAGGACACAAAATATACCTTTCTACCTTTGATGATAGGGTAAAAATCAATGAAATAGAACTCAAACCTGAGGTAAATGAGGATAGTCTTTCAAATGCCTCATTGTTTGAAATAAAAGTACCCTTATTGGAATTCGCAAATGCCAATTTGAGAAAAGTATACAATGAAAACATCATTGATATTGGTGAATTATTGATCAATTCTCCCGATGTAGTGATCAAGGATATTTTAGGGAACTCTTCTGAAACAGACAAACCAACACAAATGACCGATTTGCAGGAGCTTACCAAAGGTTTCTTCAAAGCCGTATATGTTCAAAAACTTGAAGTAGAGAGTGGAAGCCTGGTTTTGGACAATCACCTTAGGATCAGACAAGACAGCTTAGCATTTGGTAAGATAAATTTTCTTTTAGAAAATTTTCAGTTGGACGATAAGCACATGTCAGACACCTCAGCGAGAATTTTTCTTGCGGACAACCTTAGGCTTGAAATCGACGATTATGCACTTAAGTTATCGGATAACTTACACCTGTTTGTTGCCGATAAAATCCTTATTGATACCAAAAAGAATTTATTGCATGTTGATGGGTTTAAATTAAAACCATTCTCTCCAGAGGCAGTACTACCTTTATTGGATAAATATGGCAGGACCACCGTTTTGGATATTGAAATCCCCGAATTTTCTGCCACAGGAGTAGACATTAATCAAGCCTATTTCCAGGAAAAGCTATATATCAATCACATTGATATACCAAGTCCAATAATTCATTGGACCAAGTACATTACAAAGGACAAACGAAAACAAGAAAAATTAGAGCGGGGTGACATACTCGAACTAGTAACCAATTATTTCAAAGTAATCAGTGTAGATTCTCTAAGCACCGACAATGGTACTTTCAACTATGAAAATTTTGCCAACGAGCGCTTTAGGTCCTTTGCCGAAAATGACATTTCTATTAAGATCAGGAACTTTTACCTGGATGAAAATATAGATCCCTCAGCCAACCGCACTTTTTTTTCAGACGAAGTGGATGTTAACCTAAACAATTACCTGTTCAATATTGCCAATGGCAAATACAGTATAGTTGCAGGAAGAATAGGTTTCAACTCTGCCAAAGAAGAAATCAACACCTTCAATGTAAAACTAATGCCGAATAAGGACTTGAAAGCAAAGGTCAGTATTGAGGCCAGTTTTCCCGACCTGAGTTTTAGTGGTGTTGATCTTGAGGCTTTTCTATTTGATAACACCCTTGCACTTACGAAGCTAAGGTTTTCTGATGCTGAGGTCAATTTATCAATAAACAGAAATTTCAATAAGGGCAAAGTGGAACCTGGTTCTGTCAAAAAGAAAAGCCGAAACCTACCAAAAACAATTGATGTCATAAAGATTGACTCCATATTGGCTACCAATGGCTCTTTCAATGTGGCCAACTACCAGGAAGGAAATGACCTCGAACTTATTAATACTGGAATAAACATTGCAATCGCTGATTTCCTTCTAGATTCCACTATGCTATCTCAAGGAGACATAGCGAGTTTTTTCTCTACCATGGCCTTGGAGGTAGATGATTTTTCACTGGCTTTAAAAGACAGTATTCATACCGTTACCTTTTCTAAAATTGAGCTGGACTCAAGAGAAGAGGAAATATTAATTGAGAATGTCAACGTGGTACCTAAGGATTTACCTGAAAACCTGAAAGGCCCTATAATTAACGCCCATATTCCAAAGGTCACGATTAACACCCGTTCCCTTACTAGTTTTCAAAAGACCGGAATTTTGGATGTTTCTCTGTTACAGCTCACAGACCCTGAAGTCAGCCTGTACCTCAACAAGGAAGAGCCTGCCATAATATTGCCCCCTAAAGAAGAAAAAGAAATAACCAGAAAAATACTGGAAAGTATATTGATCAGAAACTTTAAACTCAAAGGAGGAAGTTTTGCATTAAAAGACAAGACTGACACCACAAAGCAAAGGGCGTTCAACAATCTCCGCTTAATACTAAGTGAGCTCAATTTTGACTTTACTCAAAAACAGACTTTTAGTTCTGATTTCTTCTTTAATGAAGATTTTCGGTTTGAATTTAAAGATTATGTTTTAAATCTGCCGGACAGCCTAAACCAGGTAAGAATTGGTAAATTAATGGTGTCCACTGACAAACTCGTGTTAGACAATGTCCACTTTTTACCTAGAGTAGGAAGGTTTTCCTATGCCAGGATAAAAGGAAAACAAACGGATGCCATGGAATTGCACGTTCCCCGAATAGTTATTGAAGGGCTTGATCTGAAAAAATTCATCGCTGAAGAAAAGCTAGAGGCTGTCACCATGAGGCTTGAAAGGCCAAAATTGGAGGTCTTTAGAGACAAACGGATAGAAGAAGACACCACGGTAATCAAAATGATGCCTCAACAACTGATGGAGTTGTCTTCACAGGTGATCGAGATGGACACCCTGATTATTGAAGACGGCTTGTTGAGGTACAGGGAATTTCCTATAAAAGGAATGGTGCCGGGTAGAATCACTTTTGATCAGTTCAATGCGAAAATGTACCCATTTAGGTTAGGGGAATTTGGGGAAAATAGGGGTAGCCCTAAAGTTGAAGCCACTTTTAGATTAAACCAATCAGCAGCCCTGAAGGCTTCATTAACCATGAGTTTTATAGACCCTTACCCAATAGCCGTAGATGCAAGTGTTGGACCTTTCGAACTTTCTGCCATTAACTCAATTTTAGCCACAAATGCATTTGTGACCGTAAAAAGAGGGTCGATTAAAGAAGGGAATTGGCATTTAGTTGCAGATAAGAACCACGCCATTGGTGAGATGGTTTTAAAATACAACAACTTAAAAGTTCAACTTCTTGACGAAAGGACCTTACAGGGAGCGGGAGGAAGAAAAGGAATTTTAACCTTCGTAATAAATGCCTTGGCATTACGTAAAAACAATCCCCGCCCACTTTTCAATAGACTAGTACCTTCTACTATTTATGTAGAAAGAGTACCCCATAAGTTTGTCTTCAACTATATGTGGAAGGCCACCTTCTCAGGTTTAATGGGTAGTTCAGGCCTAATGCAACCCAAAATCCCCAAAAAAGAGGAGGAAGAATAGAAGAAAAATTTTGCCTCATACAAAATCAACGAAAAACTAAAAGGACTGAGGCACATTAGAATTGTAAGGCAATCCCTCGTACAAAACTACATTCCACAAAAACCAAAAGAGCCCCAGTACTGACCGAGGCTCCTTTGTAATCATTGTATACTAATTCATTTATCAAAAAGAATAGGCCAGACCTGCCCGTAACCAATAGCTTGTATATTGACTTCTGAACCTTATTCCATAGGCAACGGCAGGCACCAACTGCAAATTATCAGTCAAGAAAACCCTGGCTTTAAGCTGCAGCCTTGGTGCATGCGTCACAAGATTACCAATCTCTCTGAAAGTAACACCTTGACTGGTTAATTCACCTAAAAGTTCGTGGGTTGCATGTCGCAAATAAGCCAATTCACCTGATAGGATTACCTTTTCAGACTGGTGGAAATCATAGCCCAAGCCAAATGTAAAGGTGGACATATTAAAGTAATCCATTTCTTCAGGTTCCAAAAAAAAGCCATTACCTTTCCCTTCGAAATTAAATTTTCCAAAGGATATATCTCCATAAAATCGATCATTGATGTACCGTGAATAGCCAATTTCAAATCCTTTTGATGATAGATTCCCACCTGTAAACCTATCAGCTTCAATAAAAGAATAACCTAAATAAATGGTATTTTTGGTATTTGTCTGAGCATCGCTAGTACGCACAAACAGAAAGACTGTTAACGCTAATAATAATAGATGTTTCATTGTGTAATTAATTTTCTTCTAGTGTAAAATGGCTCTTATACTGTTAAACCTCCTGATAACAAACACAAATAAACTAATAATTTAGCCCAAAAAAATGTTTATGACTTTCAGACAAAAAATACAGAGGAATGAGGTTTTGCAGACAACTATTGGAAAAAATAAGAGCGCTTAAAGAAGCTACATCATATAATAAGCTCTCCCAAAATATACTGTAAAAAGAATTTTATTATATATAATAGCAATAAAGGTTTTAAAAGGGTAGTAACAAATCGGCATTGTACAGTCCACGCAAAATCAAATAACCTTTACTCTTTTAAAAGATAGGTCGCCTCAAAAAATTATTTTAGATTTGTGTTCTTACAAAGATCGATCCCCACATGCAAAGTGAAAAAATAAACCAGATTAAAGCCGAAATAGCATCAGCAACAGCTACAAATGCAGAAGAACTAGAAGCTTATAGGATGCGGTTTATAAGTAAAAAGAGCGTTATAGGTGCCCTTTTTGCTGAAATGAGAAACATTCCAAATGAACAGAAAAAAGCATTTGGCCAGGAAGTCAATGAAGTAAAAAACTTGGCTGAAGAAAAATTTAAGGAATTGATCGCTCAATCTGAAAGTGGTAGCCAAAAAAGTGCAAGTCTTGATCAAGACCTTACATTGCCTCCTACTGTTTGGCCTGTTGGTGGAATCCACCCGCTCACAGCTGTGCGACAACGCATAGTCACCATCTTTGAGCGAATTGGCTTCAACCTTTCTGAAGGACCTGAAATTGAGGACGATTGGCACAACTTTACAGCATTGAATTTCCCTGAAAATCATCCAGCACGTGAAATGCAGGATACCTTTTTCATAGAGAAAAACCCTGATATTGCTTTAAGGACACATACCTCCTCTGTTCAGGTACGCGTAATGGAAAATGAAGCACCTCCAATTCGTACACTTTCTCCAGGAAGGGTATTTAGAAACGAAGCTATATCCGCCAGGGCCCATTGTATTTTTCATCAAGTAGAAGGTCTCTATGTAGATGAAAATGTTAGCTTTGCCGATTTGAAGCAGACACTTTTCCACTTTGCAAAAGAGATGTTTGGAAAAAACACACAAGTACGTTTCAGACCTTCCTTCTTTCCTTTCACCGAACCAAGTGCAGAAATTGACATCTCCTGTCAACTCTGCAATGGAAAAGGTTGCAATATTTGCAAAGGCAGTGGTTGGGTAGAAATTGGAGGTTCGGGTATGGTGGACCCCAATGTGCTTAAAAATTGTGGAATTGACCCTGAAAAATACACCGGATTTGCTTTTGGTATGGGCATAGAAAGAATTGCCATGCTTAAATATCAAATCAATGACCTAAGGTTATTTACAGAAAATGACATCCGCTTTCTCAGTCAATTTAGAGGCTTACTATAAATTATACTTGAAACATTGATCAGTACCTGCTAAAAATGAATTACCAGGTACTGATCAACTAATAAAATACGCTCTATTTGCAAAGCACCCAAAAATTAATAACTTTGATTGATGCACAAAAAACTATCATTAATTTCCTTAAAACGGAAATTGCAGGGAAATTGGAAAGCATTTCGCTTCAATTTAAGTGCGTCTAACAATCCTGCTTTTATTGGGTTTTACAAGTATCTATACAAGCCTAAAGAAGGAAGCCTAAGTGAATTTTTAAGTCTATATTCAGGTACAAAAAAAGATGGTTTCACTGTAATACAGATAGGTGCCAATGATGGCATAACCCATGATCCTATACATAAGTTTATAAAAAGAGACAATTGGTCAGGGGTATTGCTCGAACCTCTTCCAGGTGTTTACCATCAATTCCTTAAGAAAATTTACGCCAAAAATAAGGGCATAAAGACAATCTGCGCAGCCATCGGAGAAGAAGATGGTGTTCAGGAAATCTATAAAATTGGTTTTTCTAACATGCGCTGGGCTACCGGCCTTACTTCATTTTCCAAAGACAAAGTGCTAAAAGCCTTTGAAGATGGAATAGTGGCCTCCAATTGCAGGAAATTTGGTATTGAAATCCCAAAAGATAAAAGCAAATGGGTGGCACATGAAAATGTGCAGGTCATTTCTCCTAAAAGTCTTATAAATAAGTACAAGCTAGAACAAATAGACTTATTGCAAATCGATGCGGAAGGTTATGACTTGGAAGTTATTCGCATTTTTGACATCGCACAAACAAAACCTAAAGCGATTATCTTTGAAAATGTGGGATTAAACGAAAAGGACTACGAGGCCTGCTTACATCTATTAAAAGAGAACCAATATTCCACTCGGAAATTTGGTCCTAATACCTTGGCACTGAAATCACCAATTGATAGTACCTTCCAAAAATTCTTTAACTGATGAAAAAGGCATTGGTATCCATTGTCATTCCTTGTTACAATCAGGGAGCTTATCTTGAAGAAACCGTACAATCCGTATTGTCCTCCACCTATAGACCAATACAGATAATAATTGTTAATGATGGATCCAGTGATAACTCTTTGCAAATTGCCCAAAAGCTAAGCGAAAAACACAAAGAAATATCTGTACTGGACCAGCCCAACTCAGGAGTGGCCAAAGCTCGAAACAGAGGGATCAAGGCTGCTTTAGGCAATTACATTTTACCCTTGGATGGTGATGACCTTATCTCTCCAGAATACTTGGAAAAAGCTGTGGAAACATTGGAACAGCAAGCAGAGGTAAAAGTAGTCTATTGCCAAGCTGTAAAATTCAACTCAACTTTACAAAAGCCATGGAAACTAAAGTCATTTAGCCGCAACAAACTAGCTAGAGACAACATGATTTTTGTGGCCGCACTTTTTAGAAAATCAGATTTTTTAGCCATTGGTGGGTTTTCTGAAGACATGACCATGGGGCGTGAGGATTGGGAATTTTGGATCAAAATGTTAAAATATGGAGGCGAAGTCATTCAACTTCCATTTATTGGTTTCTATTATAGGCTAACCCCACAGAGCAAAAGAAAGAAAACAGGCACCAACCAAAAGAAGAGAGAACGAATAGCATATTTAAATGCCCATCACCTGCCTTTCTTTGAACGTGAATTAAATGGTCCGCTTAGGTTTCAACGTACTTGGTCTAAACCTTACAATACCTTATTAAAGTGGCTTGGTAAGCTTTAGCAAAGGCAATACATTACTAAAGGCCCACCCATGCCTAGATCAAACCAGGGCGCACAAAACAGAACAAACGATTCTTTTGACAAATCACTAAAAAACGAATCAATAAATCAGAAAAACACAAGACCATAATTTTGACATAGTATTTTTTGGTTTCAAGGGAAATAATCCTATATTCATACTCGTAATAATTCCCTAGTATGAAAGAAAAAATCAATTTTAGTCTGCACAGTTTAAGCCTCGTTTTAGTTATTTGTCTTCTCGCTTGGTATTTCATTAGCACCGGAGTTACTGCCTCTACCGCATTCACCTACATGATCTTTGTCTTGATCGTCGTTGAAATCAGTAGCTTGGTATTAATTAGCGGCATTTATCCTGAAAGCCACACCTCCTTTAAAATTGGTATTATCGCTTCTCTATTTATACTCTTGGGTATCAAAATTATGATACCTTCGTTTTTTGTCCCAATATCTGTAGCCCTAATTTCCGTTAACTTTATTTATAATTTTTACTCCAACAACAAAAGAAGGAAAGGTGCATTTAGAAGGAGAAAAAACAAAACTGCTCGGTTTTAGCCGTTATAATTATTTTCTCTGCATTGCTATAAGCGGGAATACAAAGAAAATCAGTTGTAAGCAAAGCTAAATCTTCACTAGAAAATGACCGTTTTCTAAACATCAACTGTCCACTACCGAACATCAAACAAGATTCATTGATCAGGTTTACAGCTACTTAAATATATTTTTTAAAAATATCTGGATGAATATTTTTTCCGACTTCCCCCTCAATTTTTAAAAATTCCGACCGATACAATAGCAAATCACTGTACGATTGTCCGAATTTGAAACACTTTTACTTTAGAAAGGGCTTTAAAAAGTGTTTCATCCACAGGTAAAAAAATTTATCCCTCAGTCCTATCGGCCGACTAACATTGAGTTGGTACGCGCTTGGTATCAAGTATTGAAAAAGAAATCAACTTTAAACTGTACCAAGTCATGAAAACAATAACAACTCTAATGCTCGTATTCGGTTTATCTTTCTCAAGCTTCGCAATTGATAAAGGTTTAATGGAGGTTTCCTCTGTTGAAATCCAGGAACAAAGGTTTACTATTAATTTAGCCGAGGCCATAGGCCAAGTAAGGATTAGCATTTATGATCCGAATGGAAACATCATTAACAGAACCTTTTTTAAAGTAAGTGGTCCACAGCGTATCCCTTTTAATTTAAGCCAAGTACCTGAAGGCCATTACAAAGTAATGCTAGAAACCAAGGATGAATCACGAAACTTCGATATTGCAAGTTATCGAAAAGTAGAAAAGAAAGTAATGGCCTATGCAAAAGCAATTGATGAAAACTCATTTAACCTAAGAGTTCTAGGTATAACAGAACCCAACACTAAAGTAACCATTTACAGCGACAACCATAAGGTTCTCCTAAAGGATGAGATTACAGAAATAGGAGGTTTTTCAAAAGACTACCACCTAAAGTACTTAAAATTAAGTAAAATTTACCTCAAGGTGGAGAACGCAGAAGGAAAATCCAAGTTCCTGTATTTCAATTGATAAGAGCCTTAAGCTAGAAGGGTTTATCCTTGAACACACAGAAAAGTCCTCAAACAGCCTAATTTACAACCGTTTGCAGAAACCCTTTAATAAAGTCAAAGGCTGTAATTTACGTCCCGTCTCGGAAGCCGAGATAAAAGTCTCCTTAATAAAGACAGGGAGACTTTTTTTAGTTTCTGAGGTAAAGTCATTAAGGAATCACTTGTGTAAAATGAAACCTTAATGACCGAATCAATTATTTCTTATTGATACTTTTCTATTAGGCCCTCTAGTTCTTCCTGACTCAATTGGCCTGTATGAAAATGCCTATCGCCGTTTGCAGATACAAACAAGGTAGCCGGAATGGCTCCTGACCAATCCTTTTTCAGCTTGCGTTTCCAATCCTTTTGTTCTTTTTCACTGAGCAACCATACGGTTGTCTTTATCTCATTTTTTTCTAAAAATGCCTGCACCCTATCCCGCCTCCGATCATCATCAAGTGACACAAATACCAAGCTAGTTCCTTCAGAATTATTAACTGTAGATTCAAAATAGGGCATTTCATGTATGCATGGCAAACACCAAGTGGCCCAAAAGTTATAAATTCTCAGATCTTCGGAAGGGGTTTCAATTTTGTTCCTGAAGTCTTCAAAATCGATGGTAATCATTGGGTCTGTTTCCACAAAACTCAAACCTAAAAAGAGAAACAAAACCTTAAATTTTAACAACATAGATAGTCAACTTTATACAATTAACATTAATTATTTAATGTCTGATTAATATAATAAATAGATTGAGGAATTTGAGCCACCGACTTGGCCGATTCGTCTTCAATGATTAGATAAGCTGTCCCTCCTTTTTTCGCCTGCTCAATAATTTCCTTTATGCCAACATCTCCTGTACCAAGCACCACATTTGAAGCATCGTCTCCTGTACCATCCGTTGTACCTTTAGTACCATTTTTTCGGTCTTTCAAGTGCAATAGCGGGAATTTTTCGGGATGCGCTTTCAATATGGCCAATGGATCAGCTCCACCCATTTTTACCCAAAAAACATCCATTTCGAATTTAAAATCAGTTGCATTGTCCAACATATAATCAAACAATGTGCCGTTGCCATAAGGCTTGAATTCATAACCATGAGGATGATAACAAAAGGTAATCCCTGCTGCTTTAGCCAATTTACCAAATCTGTTAAATACCTCAACTGCTTCTTTGGCATTTTGCTCTGTAAATTCTCCTGTATGGGGTATCCAAAAAGTTACAATATACTTAGAACCAAAGCTTTTTGCTTTTTCAATTACTGCCTCGGGGTCGGTGCCTATCTCCTCATAGGAACCACCTACACTTATCATTTGAAGTTCATACTTGGCCAACAATGCCTTGTATTTCTTATCACTCAAACCATAAGTAGTTCCACCTTCAATATAGCGCACGCCCCATTGTTGAATAATCTCATGGTATTTTTCAACATCAAGCTTCATTTGTTCTCTTAGGCTATAAAGCTGTAAACCTATCTCTTGTGCTTTTAAAGTGGCAACAAATGAAAAATTGACCACCAGGATTAAGAGGTATAAAATGCATGTTTTTTTCATCGGGCTTATCGTTTTAAGTAAAATAACGAAATCCCAGCATACAAACAAAAAAAATAAATCTTAAGACATTAATTTTAACCCGAATTATGTAATAGGATTCGTAAGGAGTGTTGCAATCGCAAGAAAATCAGTTGTTTGGAGATTTTAGCATAGCACCGCTATGGTGAAATTGAAAACAGCAACGAAGTGGCTGATTTTAAAGCAATTTCAGCACATAATAGCATGGCTATTGCCTATTTCGGGTTTAAGAGAAAATTTAAACTATTCTTCCTTAAAACTATCCAAAACATACAAAAAAATATTTAAAGAAAGCGTGGATACATCTTCAGATACAGGTGCCTTTTGGGGCATAGTGGACTCCTTCTCACGAAGCAAAACTTCTTCTTTACCCTTCTTATGCTTCTTATTCGCAACATTTGAATAACCGATAAATCTATTTTTTTTCTGTGCAGAATTTTCATCTGTACTGATATCAGTTTTAGCCAATTGCGTATTTTGCTGAACAAAATTGTAAACGTTACCGTAATTATCCTGAGAAAAAGTATTATGAGATACTAAACCGAAAAACAAAAACCCAAGGATAAAAGGTATATTTAAAAGGGTCCGAATATTCTTTTGCAATCTCATGGTTTTATTAATTATAATTTTCCGTATTAGGATTAATAAGTGTTTGTAAATCAATGTTACATAAATTTTTAATCTTTTACAAATGCTTTCAGAAAGAATTATTCTACTTTTCAATACCGATAAAGTAATTTTACTATAATTTATACTTAGGAATAATAGCTATGGATATTAGTTTTAAATTTGCTTAAACACCAAAAGCTTAACCTAGTCTTACCAATGATGCAAGCCATCAACTTTCTCCAGTTCGCTTCTAAATTGACCAAAGGTTCGGATGACATTATCCTATTGGATGTTGTCATTGACACAAGAAAAATTCAATCCGGCAGCAAAATGCTTTTCTTAGCCTTGAATGGCTCCAGGTATTCTGGTTGGGAATTTGCAGAGGATGCCTATTCCAAAGGGGTTAGGAATTTTATCCTACCGGAAGATTGTCCTGATCCTATTTTGAAAAGCCTTGAGCAGGCAAATATTTTATTGTCCCCTTCCCCCTTGAGAGAACTTCAAAAATTGGCCCAACTGAATAGAGAAAATTTTGCTGGCCCGGTAATCGGAATAACTGGGAGTAATGGTAAAACCATCGTTAAGGAATGGCTTGCTCAGGTATTATCTTCCAAATACCACGTATGGAAAAGCCCCAAAAGCTACAATAGCCAGATTGGTGTTGCTCTTTCTTCCTTAGGAATTAGCCAACAACATCAGGTTGCCGTACTAGAGGCTGGAATTTCTGCCCCAAATGAAATGAATGCCTTGGCGCAAATCATTCAGCCTCAATTGGGAATATTCACCAATATTGGAAGTGCACATGATGAATATTTCCTTGATTCGTCAGCCAAGATAAGGGAAAAATGCTTGCTCTTTAAAAATGTCAAATACTTGATTTATAGGAAAGACCAAAGTCTTCTAAGTCAATATTTGGAGAAAAACTTTGATCCATCCGTATTGGTCAGTTGGTCCGATGAGCCTGGGGGAGATTATGTTTTATCCGTTAAACCTCATAACAACGGATCCAAAATTTTCCTGATAGGAAATGATTTTCAAACCCATACGTTCATCACACCTTTCAAAGACCAAGCTTCCCTTGAAAATGTCAGACATGTCATCACAGCTGCCCTTAGCTTGGGAATGAAGCCGGATGTAATACAACAAGGCCTCGGGCTGCTTTTAGCTGTAGACATGAGGCTAACCCTAAAGTCAGGCATAAATGGCTGTAAGTTGATTGATGACAGCTACAACAATGATTTAGCCGGATTGGAAATAGCTCTTGAATTCATGAGCCAGCAAATCACTACTACTGCGCGAAAGATCCTGATTTTGTCGGAAATGCAACAGGTAGGAAATGAAACGGCTGTTTTTCAAAAAATCGCTTGGCTTCTAGAGCACTATGAAATTGATCTATTTATTGGTGTAGGAAAGGGATACCTTGGCTTTCAATCCTTATTTACTCCTGAAAGTATATTTTATGATTCCACACAAGTACTTTTAAAATCCCTAGACACTTTATCACTTTCCAATGACCTCATCCTTATAAAGGGGGCTAGAGCATTTAAATTTGAAAATATTGTTCAAAAGTTAGAAGCACTAGCTCATGAAACCATTTTAGAAATCAATTTAAACGCCCTTAGACATAACTTTATCCACTATCGCCAAAAACTTAAATCTGGCACCAAAATGATGGTCATGGTCAAAGCTTTCGCTTACGGTGGTGGAGCTGCAGAAATCGGAAATTACCTACAGGAAATTGGAGCCGATTATTTATCGGTGGCCTATACCGATGAGGGGGTATTCCTTAGAAACAATGGAATCACCTTACCTATTATGGTAATGAACCCAGGGAGTTATCACTTGGACTTACTATTGGATAAGGCCCTTGAACCGGTGGTTTACAACCTTGATCAATTGAAATCCTTGGCAGATGGACTAAAGAACATTACGGGCATGTTATCGGTTCACTTGGAATTGGATACCGGCATGCGTAGACTCGGCATGTCTGAAAATGATCTTGATGAGGCCATCAAAATTCTTCAACAGGCTGAAAATTTAAAAATTTCAGGAATCTTCACTCATTTGGCTGGTGCTGATGAAGCCGTACACGAAAGTTTTAGCTTACAGCAGCTGGCTTCATTTGAGCGATCTAGCAGTAAAATAATCCAAGAGACGGGTTGTCAACCCATTCGACATTGCCTGAACTCCGCAGGAATTATCCGTTATCCTAAATATTCCTTCGACATGGTCCGTTTAGGAATTGGGCTCTATGGCATTGAAGTCAATCAACTAGAACAAGACAAATTACAGCCGGCTATGACGCTTAAAACGGTGGTGTCTCAGGTAAAAAAGCTTAAAAAAGGAGAGACAATTGGCTATGGAAGAAAAGGAGAAATGGCGAATGAAGGAGAAGTAGCTACCCTGGCCATAGGTTATGCGGACGGATACGACAGGCGATTTAGCAATGGCAAGGCAAAAGTTTTAATTAAAGGACAAATGGCGCCAATTATTGGCAATATTTGCATGGACATGTGCATGGTAGACGTTACTGGCCTCCAGGTTACGGAAGGCGATGTGGCCATACTTTTCGGTGACAAACCATCGATTATCGAACTTGCTGCTAATATTGGCACTATTCCTTATGAGCTGCTAACTGGAATAGGGCCAAGAGTAAAGCGACAATACATATTGGATTGAGGCAAATGCCAAATTCATGTTAAACTGATCTTAATTTGGATAATATTTTGTTTATTTGTCATTTATATTGATGGTGCTTGTACCCTGTAGTTAATGAACCATATCTCACTGAAATCAATCTTTCTGTTTTTTCTTGTGTTGTCTAGCTTTTCTTGTGAAAATGTGCTCGAAGAAGAAATCGTAATCTATAAAAACGATTTCTCCACAGCAGATCTTAATTCAATAGAAAACGGTAGACTATTTGTTCTCAATGGAGACACCGTCTTAGGCTATTACAATGATGAGGAAGTTTTATTGAACCTGGCCTCTTTGCCTAAGCACAACACTATCAAGGTCACCATAGATCTTCTTCTTCATGACAGTTGGGATGGGAATCCTGAGAATGTGGGCGGACCGGATTACTGGTATTTGGAATTGGATGGGCAATCAGTTCTCCATACAACATTTTCGAATTCTCCTTGCGAATCCACCTACTGTCTCTACCAGTCTTACCCAGCCAATTACCCTAGATTTAACGAACCAAAAACCGAAGCTTTAAGAACAGATTTGCCGGGAAGGTGCCAGTATAAAAATTCTAATGGCTGGACAAGTCTCTACAGAATCACTAAAATAATCAGCCATAAGAGCAATCAACTCTCCATCACCTTAGGAGACGACCTTAAACAAGAAAATACGCCTGAACCGATTTGTGATGAAAGTTGGTCTGTATCTAGCATCCAGGTTAGCACCTTGACAATAAATTGAATCCGGCATGAGCAAAAAGCACCCTTTTTATTTACAAATTACCTTTTGGGCATGTTTTATTTGTTTGACTTCCCAAACAAAGGTTCTGTCGCAAAGCATAGGATTGAATTATCCGATCTATGATGATTATATGCGAAGGCAGCAGCTACTAGGCAACATTTCAGCGGAAAGCAGCTTTATGATTCGTCCCCTCTACCCTACCGAAGCATTTAATAAAAGCAACCCATTCGCTTTGGAAGAGAACAAGGAAGCTCCAGATTTAAATTCAGCGGATATTAAAAAGTCCAAATTCGTGACCTTACCAGCCATGCTCAAAAGCAGGTACAATAGTAAGCTCCCTTTTGGCATTAATGACGGTCAGATGATTCCAAACAAAGGAACCCAATTCAATGCTAGTGTGGGTTTTTATTTTGAACATGGGCCACTAACCATTCAATTCCAACCGGAAGTTTTGCATGCTGAAAACCAAGATTTCACAGGTTTCCCCCTTGAACATTGGGGAAGCACATGGTTACAGTATTTTGAATGGATCAATACCTCCGATATTCCTGAAAGATTTGATCAGGGTCCGGTCACCAAACTGTCTTTAGGACAATCCAGTATACGTTACAACTATAAGGACTATTCTATAGGTATTTCTAACGAAAACCTTTGGTGGGGACCGGGAAGAAAGGCTTCTTTGCTCATGAGTAACAATGCACCAGGCTTTCTACACCTTACTTTAAATACACGAAAACCTGTTAAAACAATTTTGGGTAATTTTGAGGGACAGATAATTGCAGGCCAACTTAGGTCTTCAGGAGTAGATCCCGTCAATTCCGATTACATCTATACAAACACCCCACTTTACGTGGTCAAAAGACCTGACGAGGACTGGCGTTACCTATCAGGGCTTGCCCTTACCTACCAACCTAAATGGCTCCCAGGTTTATTTTTAGGCTTTAGCAGTGTTTCTCAAATGTATCATACAGACCTGAGTCAATTTGCTGATTACCTACCTGTATTTAATGGCGAAAAAGGCCCTGAGAGTATAAGCAAACCCAATGTAGACAAAAGGAATCAGCTTAGTTCAGGATATTTCAGGTGGATAGACACAAATGGTCATTTTGAGTTTTATGGAGAGTATGGCAGCAATGGTAATAGTCGAAGCTTGAATGACTTCCTAATTAACCCAGACAAAAACAGGGCTTTTCTTTTTGGATTTACAAATTTAATCCCTCTAAAAAAGGACGACGAATTCCTGCAAATGGGCATGGAAATCACACAAACAGGTCAAACGGTTAGAGAAGAAATTCTCGCTAGAAATAGCTGGTATACCCACCCTTACGTAAGACATGGGTATACCCATAAAGGACAGGTTTTAGGTTTTGGTTATGGCCCAGGTAGCAATACCATTTCGATTGAAATGGCCTGGGTAAAAAAATACAATCGCCTCGGGTTTGAGTTTGAATACATCAATCACAATAACGATTTCTATTACAAACGTTTTGAATCAATTAAGGACTTACGTAGAAAATACGTAGACATAGTACCTGCACTGATTGGAGAATGGAGATTTGATAATGTTTTATTGTCAGCCAATTTCAAATACCTCACCTCATTAAACTATAAGTGGTACTTGGAAAATGACCCTGAAGATTATTTTATTCCAGGACTGGACAAAACTAGCTTTGTGGGAAATATTGGTATTACCTATCTCATGAAATAAGCCTCTTGTCTACTTTTTTTGGTTAAAGCCGGATTAGGTAATAGAATGTCTATTTCATATTTCGGGTTAAATCATAGTACGCATGCTCCTTGACTTTACATGGTAAACACTTAGCCTGTATACTTTTATCGAAGCCTATAGACAAATTTTAGCCTCACTCTATGCTGGCATCAATTTCTAAGATGCTGTTTAAAATGAGCTCACAAGCTTCTAGAAAAAAAGGTTGATGGATATTTTCAAATAAATCTGAAGGTTGGTGATAATCCTCGTGATCATCCACTCCAAAATAAATAAAGGGGATGCCTTTTTTATGGAAAGGGCCATGATCGGAAGCATTGGTCCAGTCAAGCTGCCCTTTCTCTCCATCATTCCCTAAAACCAACTGAATGGGCGAGCGCTTGCCCACCTTTTCAAGATAAGGTATAAATTGTGGGTAAAACCTGGTACCCACAGCATACAGCGTATTGTTTTCACTTCGGCTGATCATGTCCATATTTACTACCAATTTAATCTGCTTTAAAGGAAAGGGGAAGTCTTGCAGTAAAGCTTTAGCACCTACTAGGCCCATTTCCTCAGCATCAGTAACAGCAAAGAGTATAGAATGCAAAGGTCTGTTCTCCATAAAATAAGCGGCCATATTCAACAAGGCGGCGGTTCCTGAGGCATTGTCATCTGCCCCATTGTAAATTTTGTCCCCTTTTTTTCCCAAATGGTCATAATGAGCCATTAAAAGAATTATTTTGGACGACTCCGTGCCTGGTATAAAACCGATAAGGTTACTACCCTCATCCAGACTTTCATCATCTCCTTCTAAAGCGAAGCTTTGCGTGTACATGGGGTATTGACTGGTCAGTTTAAGTGCTTCAAATCGTTCAATAATATGGGCAGCAGCCAATTTATTCCCCTCTGTATTTGTAGCTCTTCCTTCCAATTGATCTGATGAAAGGTACCTTATGTCCTCCATCAAGGTTTGCTTGTCAATTTTTTGGGCCTTTGACAAGAGTGGTAAATAACAAAAAAGTAATAAAATTAAGTAGGTAATCGTTTTCATAACGAAAGATTTTACAATGGCTTGTGTATATTCGTGAAAATACTAAACTTTCAGATGTGGATTTGACTTTGTTTATAAAATATATTTCTTTGACAGGGCTGATATGTTTTTTTTCGCTAGCAGGCTTTGCCCAACCAACACCTGTCGGTCAATTTTTAGATGGTAAATCGGTTGTTCTGGTTTCCGCTGCTACTTCCGCAACACCTCCGGTCAATTGGCAAGGTCTGGCAGAAGAAATTCACCCTGCATTTGTGGCAGCTGGGGGAGATCCGGTAGCCTACTATGAACTGGAAGAAGTCATTTTATCTGATGCCATTAAAAACGCATATGCCAATCACTTTATAACAAGGCAAATCAAAAACATCGTTTTACTTATCAGAAAAGAAGATGGTCGTATGTTTTGTCATATATTTCCCTTCTCAGGCAATGGTAACATTATCGCGCCTGGTAATAATTGGTCCGCAAATGCTAACAATAAGGATCAACTCAAAGAACAAATCCAAGCTATAGGTGCAAACAAAAGAAGTGAGAATTTCTTAGTAATAGATGTTCCTGAATACCCTGCCATACCAGGACTGGAGAGCAACTCCAATAATAGTGGTTATATTCAAGCGGCCCCTTTAAACCTTGATGTTTTCAAAATGGGGATTTTACTGACTGGTGCCGCCGGGAATGAGAGCTATCTCAACACTTTCCGCCAGGACATTTATGGTAAGGAAGAAAACCAAGTATTGGCAGAGCAAAAGGCACAGAGAGAAGGTCTCGAACAAATCTTCAAAGCGGAATACCCTTATCAAACCGAATTCCTAACCACTGCCAAATCGAACCAACAATTAATCAGCGAAAAAGTCCAGTTTATCCTCATGAAACAAGAAGGTAGAGAAGCTGATCTGATGAGGAGTATGGGAGTCCCCTTGGAAGCTAGCCAAAACCCAGAAAGAATTGTAGTAAAATATTACATCCGTTTCTTAGTAAGGAATGAATTGTACATAGGAGAAAAATGGGATGCTTCACCGGATTGGAGACAAGCTCTGAAAAGCTTTTTGAATCAAATTACTCCTTAAACCAAAAAAATAGGCCGCTTTCTATTCATTGATAAAATCACTTTCTGAACAATGACATCACCTTGCCTAATGTACCTCAGGTAAAAAGGCAATAAAAAGAGGCAGATCCAAAGGACCTACCTCCACATTTAGATGTAGCAGATTTCATTTAGGGTGATAAACAACTTCTCTACTTATCCAATTAAAAATTTATTTATCAATGGAGCCCATTACCCTTTTTAAAAAGGCATTCATGGCTTCCTTTTTTTCCATTCCCTCCTCCTTGATCATTTTTTGAACTTCTAGGGAGCCATACAAGTTTGAAAGCAATTCTCCCATAACGTCCAATTCCTCATCCTTCAAAGTACTTATCTCCGTCATTGATTCAAGGAGTTCAATGGTTTCTACCACCCAGTCCTCATCATTCTCTTCAATAAAACCCAGTACATGCTTAATTATCGGCAACCTCATTGATCAATGTTTTTAAAGCGTCTTCTTTATTTGTCTGTATTTGATTTACGAGTGTTCCTCCATTAAAGACCGCAAAAGTCGGCAAGTTGTTCACTTCGGCTAATTTTCTGGATTCCGGTAGCTTCTCTGCATCCACATATAAAAAGGTAATCCCATCGTATTCTTTACTTAACCTTTTCATTTTGGGTTTCATAATTCTACAGTTGCCACACCAAGTAGCACCATATTGAACCACTACCTTTTCATTGTCTTTAATGACTTGTCCTAAATTATCTGATTCTAATTCTTGTAGCATAAAACTTTTGGTTTAATTATAAATCAAAGATAGATACTATTAATAATAAAATCCAATTGATAATATCTATGAGTCATTGCGTTTATTAATAGAACTCCTTTTTAAGGAAGGGAATAAGGGCCAATGACAAGGCCTGCTGATAATAATCTGCCCTACTGATAACCCCATTAGTAAGGATGCCTACGGCTCCTCCATTTTCTTTGGAGTTTCTTTGCCTAAACAATTTGTCATCTGCTTCTCCCAGTTCCATTCCTTCGCTTACCATTTTATTTATGGCTTCTGGAAGAAAAAAAGACGCGGTCTTGGCTTTCCCTATAGTATTCTCATTATTCAGTATAACCATCCATGCAAAAGCAACCATTTGCTCTCCAACATGATCAACTCCTCCTTCTATACCCACCCAAAAATCCGCTTCTGGAAAAGCATTTTTGGAGGCAAAGGCCCGGTTATAGGCCCCCGTATAAGTTTCTACATCCCCCATTGGCTGAGCACTAACTTTAGAGTCAACATTCAGACCCTGAACAATAAAACTATCATCAAATATATTAGAGAAAGCATTTTCAGAACTCTTAATTTTCACAGGATTTTTACTGCCTACAATTACTAATTTCTGTCTTTTTTGTTCCTGTAAATTTCTTCTTTTCGGGAATGCCATTATGTGAATTAAATTTGAAAATACCTGGTTTAGGACATGTTGTGGTAAACGTGGTTTACATCATCGTCCTCTTCTATCCGCTCTATCATTTTGTTGATGTCGGCTTCTTGTTCACTAGTGAGTTCGGTAGTAGACATTGGAAAGCGTTGCATTTCTGCACTTATGACCTCTACTCCTTTGTCTTCAAGTGCTTTTTGCATGTTACCAAAATCCTCAAAGGCAGTATAGACAAAGATCTCACCTTCATTCTCATCAATATCTTCCAAACCAAAATCAATCAATTCCAATTCCAGTTCTTCCAAATCATAATCAGCTTTTAAAAATCGGAATACAGCTTTGTGTTCAAACATAAAGCTTACAGAACCAGTGGTGCCCAAAGAGCCTCCAGCTTTGGAAAAATAATGTCTCACATTGGCTACAGTTCTGTTGATATTGTCAGTTGAGGTTTCAACGATTACAGCTATGCCATGGGGACCATATCCCTCGTAGACAACTTCTTCGTAATCTTTTTCATCCTTATTACTAGCCCTCGCGATAGCAGCTTCTATCCTATCCTTAGGCATTGATGCGCCCTTGGCATTCTGTATAACTGTCTTTAATTTTGTGTTATTAGATGGGTCAGGTCCGCCAGCCTTTACAGCCATAACGATTTCCTTGCCCAAGCGTGTAAACACTTTGGACATTTGATTCCATCTTTTGAATTTTCTTTCTTTTCTAAATTCAAATGCTCTTCCCATAAGTTTTTATTTTTCCGGTTTGTAAAAATAAATAAATTTTTCGATAGGACTAACATACCATCAAAACTAAGCATGAGTATTCCAATTTTAAGGTTTTGGGTAATTGTTGAACTATGGCCCACGATATACGTTTTATTTCTAGGTAATACAACCTCATTTAAAAGTTTTTAGTAATGGACCAAGCTCTTCCAAACCTTCCCGAATTATCTCTTCCCAGAATTGTAGTCATAGGTGCAGGATTTGCTGGCCTCAAATTGGCCAGGGAATTAAAAAACAAGGACTACCAAGTGATATTATTGGACAAGAACAACTATCACCAATTTCAACCCCTATTCTATCAGGTAGCCACTGCAGGTCTGGAACCAAGTGCCATCTCCTTTCCTTTAAGGAAGGTTTTTCACAATACACCAAATGTAACCTTCCGAATGGCGGAAGCACAAAGAATCGAGCAAAGTAAAAATCGCCTTTATACTGACATTGGCTATATTGATTATGATTACCTGATTCTGGCCATGGGAGCAGACACCAATTACTTTGGAATGAAAAATATAATGGACAACAGCGTTCCCATGAAGTCTGTTTCTGAAGCTTTGTTTATACGAAACAAAATCATTTCAAACTATGAAAGGGCCATCAACATCGCTGATATTGAAAAGAGAAAAGCATTGATGAATGTAGTGATAGTAGGCGGTGGACCAACAGGGGTTGAGTTAGCAGGTGCGATGGCTGAGCTTAGAAACAAAGTTTTCCCAAAGGACTATCCACAGCTTAACTTTGAAAACATGAAGGTCGTTTTGATAGAAGCAGGGCCTTCTCTTCTAGCAGGCATGTCATCATCTTCAGGGCAGAAAGCTAAAGAGTACCTGGAAAGCCTTAAAGTAAACGTCATGCTTCAAACTGCGGTGGAAGATTATGATGGTCTAAATGTTATTATCAAAGGTGAATCAGGTATTCAAACAAACACCTTGCTTTGGGCGGCAGGAATAAAGCCCAATGGCATTGAAGGTATTTTGGACGTTCAAAAGTTCAAGAATGGCCGCCTACTTGTAGATGAATACAACCTCGTGAAAGATACGAGCAACATATATGCCCTTGGGGACCTTTGTTTACAACAACTGCCCGATTACCCTAAAGGACACCCACAGGTAGCCCAAGTAGCCATTCAGCAAGCGGATAACTTGGCAAAAAACTTTCTGTCCAAACTAAAAGACAAACCATCAAAAGCCTTTAAGTACAAAGACCTTGGCAGTATGGCTACGGTAGGAAGAAAGCTTGCTGTGGTTGATTTACCTTTTATGAAACTCCAAGGTGTACTTGCTTGGCTTATTTGGTTATTTGTTCACCTAATGGCCATCCTTGGTGTAAAAAACAGGATATTTATCTTCCTTGATTGGTCTTGGAACTACCTGGCTTTCGATCCTTCATTAAGGTTACTTATCAGACCTACCTACGTGAAACCCAAAGACAGAGAAGAGTTAGTAGAAGATAAAAATTAAGGCGTTTAATATTTTTAACATTCCTTAACACCTGAACATTAAACCTGTACAGTTACTTCTGGTCTAACAGCTATACAAACCAAAAACGGTAACAAATATGAAAAAGGTAATAATGATTTGTGCACTGGTAGTAGCTACCGTGGTGCACGTACAAGCACAAAGACAAGGCGATAGAGAAATTAATCCAGAGAAAATGGCCGAAAGGATGACCCAAAGGATGGATGAGAAACTAAACCTTACTGAAGAGCAGGAAAAACAAATCAACGCTTTATTTCTTGAGCATGCCAATAGTCGAAAAGAATCTCAAAAAGAAAATAGAGAAGAAATGAAGGCGGCAAGGGAAGCACACCAGCAAAAACTGGAAGCCATCCTTACCCCTGAGCAGAAAGAAAAATGGGAAGCTGAACAAAAAGAAGGAAGGTCCCAAATGCGTAAAAAAAGAGGAGGAAGGCAAGAAGGAGGTGAGTAATTTCCCTTTAAAGGATAGAATACCGGAGTTTAATCCTCCTTTGCAATAAACGAAGCCAAGGCACTACCTGCAATACCCGATAGTTATTATTGGTTATTAACGGAAAACATGCCTTGGCTTTTTTATGCCTTCTCCTATTTTCCTGTAATTTTGAAGCATCTATGAAACAGGCCATTATTGTATTTCAAAAATTTCCTGCGCCAGGAAAAGTAAAAACTCGCCTTGCGGCTACTATCGGCAATGATAAAGCAGTTTATATTTATACCTATTTGTTAAACTACACGCATCAATTGTTGACAACAATACCAGCAGATACCTTGGTATTTCATGAAGGGACTATCAATAAAACCGAATATCCTGGCAACAATTATTATTTTTTTCCTCAGGAAGGAAATAACCTGGGAGATAAAATGTACAATGCCTTTTCTAAAGCTTTCGAAGAAAATTACGATCAGGTTTTAATTATTGGAACTGATTGTCTGGAGCTTAAGAATAGTCATATTGAGGAAGCTTTAAGCAGTTTGGACAAGAATGATTTGGTCTTAGGACCAGCCAAAGATGGAGGCTACTACCTGATAGGACTAAATAAAAACGATCCCCGCTTGTTTGAAAACATCCAATGGAGTACAGAATCAGTATTTGCGGAAACAATGAATATTGCCAAGATGCTTCAACTTAAAGTACATCTTTTAGAAAGGTTAAATGATATCGATGAGTATTCGGACCTCAGTGAGCAACTCAAAAAGCTTATTTCAATCAAAGATCCCAATTAGGAGGGCTACCACAACCAATGCAACCGAAAATAGTAAATATCAAAGACAAACATCTGCTAGGCATAAGTTTCCGTATGAGTGTGAATAACAATAAAACTCCTGAGCTTTGGAAAAAGTTTATGAACATCCTACACACAATCTCGAGTAACAAACCACAGGAGTTCATCGCATTACAAGTTTACGAAGCCTCCTACTTTTCTTCCGCCTTTGATCCTTCAAAGAAATTTGACCAATGGGATTGTATGGAGGTAGAAAATGGCAAAGAAATACACCAAGAGCTAACGGTCAGGGCGGAGAAATCCTATTACATAATCCGGGTTTAATGGATCTATCGGCTTAAATTAAAACAGAGTAATCAAATTATATTCTTTTCGATTATAGCTGGTAACAGGAATACAAATACTCGATAATAAAGGACTACAAATTTTGGTGATTTCCAAAATTTGCCTGCTACTTTTAAATGCTAAACTTACAGTTGTATTTTCTACAACATCTAATTCTGAAAGACCTTCAATATCTTCATAAAGCTCCTCCCCTAAGTTAAAAAGCCTGCCTTCTTCATTCAATACCAACTCATTCCCTTCCAAAACATAATTCCCCATCAAATAAATGGAATAACCCAAAATTTGATTGGTTTCAGGGGCTTTAAAAGTTATGCTTCTATAATACTTTCCGTCTAAATCAAACACATAGGTATCTACTTTGTTCAAGTCCTGATTTTCAAGATAAAAATAGTTTTCCCAATTGCCATAAAGGTTTTGGGCTTCGATGACCTCCTCCTCTACACAGCTTATCCATAAGAAGAATAATGGTAGAATGAGAAAAATGTGGTACTTTTTCATAATATATGAGTTTCTTTCTTAGTTTAAGACGCACTTCTTGTTCATTTCGTCTCAGAATAAAATAAAAGCTTAATTGTGAATAAAATGCTTCAACTAAGTTTTTTCATTTTCGGAGCTACCTTTCAATTCAAATTAAATTTCTTACATTCAAACATTGACAAAAGCTTTTTGCTAGGGCCTATTCGCTAAAAAACATGACTTTTCTATACATTGTATATGTTCTATTTGTAATTCATGTAATTGTTGGATTCAAGATTTATTTTAAAGTTTCTGCGCTTTTAAAGAAACACAAATTGTCCATTAACAAACAAAGCATTTCCCTGCGCTACTCTGTAAAAGAGTTGTCCCAACTCATAGACCAAAACGACTCCGAAGAGGTGAATCTTAAAATCAATCAATTAATCCGCTGGACCAAGCTCAATTATTGGCTGGGCAGGATTTCCTTTCTGCTTTTTGTTGGAATTGCTTACTATCTTTTTTTCTAGAAGAAGGGACAAAAACCATAACCCAAAAAATAAAAAATGCAGGCATTACTATATGCCTGCATTTATCAATTCTTAACTAACCGTTATTAGAAATCTTTTTTTCTACTTAAAACTTCATTTAAGTCAATTAAAGCAAAAGGTACTATTTCAATTGAGTGTATAAATACGAAATAACCAGCCTATCCTACAATTCATCAAACGGTTGCTGTTGTTCTCTTGTTTTTTTTCTTTGGTTTCTTCATCTTATTGATCCATATCAGGGTTCCGGTCACAGGCAGACTGGTTGCAATCAAACAAGAAATAAAATAGAGTAACTTCGAGAAAGAACCATACACATCCCCTAAATGCAGGGCCTTAATTGAGCCAGAAACCCTTTCATTAAATGGTTTCTCTTTAAAAATATCAGCCTCAATCACCTCGGCACTTGCCACATCAAGGACCAGCTTATCCGATGCAGCAGGAGCAAAGAAGCCTGCTCTTTTCTTGCTAATATTAATCTTTGAAGCCCCGTCCTTTGGTAGGCTTACAGTGTATTCACCTACATAATCCAAGGTTTGGTCAACACTGTACAAATAATCTTCAAGTGGCAACATTTCTATTTTAACTTGGTCTTTATCTGCTCCCTTTTTCCCCTCACCAGCACTAGGCCCAGGCGCTCTCACACTACGCTCCTTATAGGTTCCCAAAGATTTCTGCAAGGCTTCCCGGTACCAAGGAAAGGAAAAGAATGGTCCGGTAACCCCCATTAGAAAAAGTATAATCGCAGAATAAAAGGCAAGTGAGTTATGAAGGTCATGGTTTATGCGCTTCCAGTTGCTATTGAATTTGATTTTCAAACCTTGACGCCAGTTTTTTGCTTTACGGGGTACCCATATTACCAATCCTGTCAAAACACCTATTGTAAAAAGAATAGTACAGGCTCCTGTGATATAGCTTCCTAACTTTCTATTCTCCAATCCTTCAAAGATTGGTGCTTCAATTTTATCAAGCAATAACCAACGGTGCAGGCTAAACATGTAGCCCATAAAAGTAGCTGCAGCATTTTCTTCCTTGCTATTTCCCAACAATTCTCCTGTATATGGATTTACAAAATAAGTAGTCCCAAAACGGCTTTTGTCTCCTTTTTCCCTTGCTGTAACCTGAAAGCTTCTATCCTCATCAGATGAAATTTTCACTCCTGTAATATCCCCTTTTATAAGATCCCTGTTCTTATCAAGCAATTCATCAGGAGAAAGCTTTGACATACCTTCACTGTGGTCTACTTTATAAAGATGTGAAGCATTCCACTCTCTAATCTCAGTATTGTAAACATAAATGGTACCAGTAAGGCAAACCACTAGTAAAACGATACCACTTATCAAACCTGCCCACAGGTGAACATCATTGAAGAATTTCCTGGTTTTCTGCCATGATGTATTGTTTTTCTGCTTTGTCATTTCCTTGCTTGTATTGGTTTATAAACAACAATAGGAAGTAACCCATTCAAGTTAGTTCCATGCTCAAATATTTTTATATTTTCATATCGCCAAGTAGGTTATGGAATACCAACTGTCCTTTTCAGTTTTATTGTATACCCCCAACAGAATTGAAATGCAACATCAATTCCCTTCAAACTGGCACTTAATTCTATCCCCAAAAACCTTCCTTCTATCAGTATTACTTTAGAGGAAGATTATCATGGACACAAATTTAAACATTATTTAGATTTAATCTAAGAAAGATTTAAATAAGCGACAAATATAAAAAATCAATTAAATTATAAGTGGAAATTTCAGAAAATATTTTCAGTATTTAAAATACTTATAAAGAGTGCTTTAGAGAGAGAGGAAGGATGATAATAAAGGGCTGAGAATGGCTTATTATCAAAGTAAAATCTTGATAAACCTCACATAATAACCTTCAACCCGAAATATGCAATAGACAATCTATTACGTGCTGAAATCGCTTCAAAATCAGCCACTTCGTTGCTGTTTTCAATATCACCATAGCGGTGCTAGGCTAAAATCTCCAAACAGCCTGATATTCTTGCGATTGCAACACTTCCCGTAAACACGGGACAGGCTATCACGAATCCTATAATCCGGGTTCAATAGTTTCAATGAAAAGGCACCTCAGGTCATTAATTTCTTTAGAAAAAGTGTGGGATTTCCATTTGAGAGAGTACTTAAAAGTGAAATTAATCTCTATGCTCAGAGAGTATTTACAAAAAAAATTTATGCTAAATAGTAACTATCCCATGTGAAAATTTAAATAAAAAAGCACCAAGCAATCTGTTGCTTCTCCATTTAAGTATAGCGGAATCCAGTCATTCGGCATCAAAGACACCACCCTTAATGCCTCAGCATCTAAGGCCTTATCTCCTTCCTTTGGAATAAAGGGACGGATCATTTCTCCTTCTTTGGTAATGGTCACCATCACACCTACTGTGCCGGTAGCTCCTCTTGACATTGCAGCATGTGGATAAAATATATTATTGGCAAAAAAATACAAAAACTTAGCATCACCACCCAGCAATACAGGAATAGCCCCGGTTTCTATTTTCACCAACTCTTGGTCTTTTAAAATATATACAGCCTTAACGGCATTAAAATTTTGCAGGTATTCGAATTCTTTGCTTGTGTAATTGTACTTCTGTATTAAATTATTATCAAAATCAAAGAACTCCCAGGATCCAGACCTATTTCCTTGACTAAATTGGCCCTTTTCCCGAAATCCCAATTTCCCTTTGTATTGAATTTCCGCAGCACCCTCTTTTACTTGTGAGTTTTCAAGCACATGGTAAGTAAAAACTCGATTCGGGTTTTTACTTTTTTCCTTAACCTTTTGAAGCCCCTGAGAGAAAGTAGAAAAAAATGCGAAACACACTAAGCTAAGAGTTATCAAAAACTTTATCCTACTATTTTTCTTACACATACTTCAAAAAGGCTTATTCAATGACAAAAGGAATCAAAGTCTAAAATAGAAACTTTATATAAAACTACTAAGGTTTTAAGCATTTATTTACTTAGGGGGAAACCAGTCCATATTTAATACTGGGTATTCACCGGTAATTATGCATGGCAAAACACTTTAATAAGCATCTTCCACCTTAAAAGTCTTGAGTGTGAAGAAAACATTACTACCGGTATTATAAACCCTATTGGGTGATGATTTTACCAATATGGATTTGCCCAAATCATCTTCTAAAGTTACCATTTGGTGATCACCAAAGTAAGAACATTGCCTCACTGTTCCTATCAAGGCTTGTCTCAGGCTTTTTCTCACTTTTACTTCCTCAGGTCGGAATAGAATTTTAGCTTTATTGCTGTAGTTTTTTGAACGTTCATCATCAATAAATCCAAAGGAAGTATAAAAACCATCGTTGGTAGCTGTAGCTAGTACTTCATTCCTTTTACCAAAAAAATTGGCCACATAGGAATTCACGGGGTTCTGGTAAATGATTTGAGGAACTGCAAGTTGTTGTAGGTAGCCTTTATGAAAAATGGCTACCCTATCTGCAAAAGACAAGGCAACTTCCTTATCGCTTGTATTTAAAACAGTTGTAATCCCTACCTTTTTTATAAGCTCACGGATTTCAGAAATAAATTGGTTTTTTTTCATTGGTCTCAAGCCACTAAATGGCTCATTCAAAAGCAAAAAATCCGGTTGGGATGCTATTGCCCTTGCCAATGCTGTACGAAACTGGTCCTCGGCTTTGACTTCTGAAGGGTACTTTTCAGCATCTCTTTTCAAGCCTACCAGGATAAGACATGACTTGGCTTTGTCTTCTATCGTTTTCTTACTCCCCTCTAAGCCAAATTTGACATTTTCAAATAAAGTAAGGTTTGGAAACAAGGCATTTCCTTGAAAAACCATTCCAATTTTTCGCGCACTATTATTCTTATGGCCATGATTCTTCCCAGCAAGATAAACATTACCGGCATCAAATCGCTCCAGACCTGCAATAATCCGAAGCAATGTTCCCACCCCTGAACCAGTTTCCCCCGTCAAAGCCAAAATTTCTCCTTCCTCTGCTTCAAAGGAAATTCTGCTCAAGGAGCTGCCACTGTCTATGGTATTGACTCTTTGGACATTTTCCAGCCTAAGTATACTCATTGAAAATCTCTGGTTTGGCTAAAAATCTTAATTATCAAAACTCAAATTAGCCAATTTTTTCAGCCTTTCTCCACCAAATATAACACCCAGAGGAGAAAGCTACGCCATAGTAGCTATTGCTAAAATTTTGCTATTAAATGGGCTCAGGGTCAAAGTTAAGGCTTATTCTATAAATAAATCCACATTCATTTGGCAAAAACGATTTGAAGTCTCTTAATACATTAGGATTTGAACCAGTATTTAAAATCAAGGGTTAATAATTGGTAAAATGCTTTCTATATTTGGTATTAGGCTAGAAAATTCATTTTTTAAATTTCCACAAATTAGAACATGACAATACAACAACTGGAATATATATTGGCTGTAGAGAAGTTTCGCCATTTTGGCAATGCTGCAGAATCCTGTTTTGTCACCCAACCAACCCTAAGTGCTCAGGTAAACAAGCTGGAAAAGGAGTTGGGAATAATCTTATTCGATAGATCCAAAATGCCAGTAATTCCAACTGAAATTGGAGAAAGAGTTATCGAGCAGGCCAAAAGAGTGGTGTTGGAGAGTAAGGGTATTTATGAACTGGTAGCAGAAATCAAAGGCGAAGTGGGAGGGATCATTAAAATTGGTATTATCCCTACCATTGCTCCTTATCTATTACCACTTTTTATCCGAAATTTTATTCAAAGGTACCCCAAGGTATTGCTGGAAGTGCAAGAAATGGTCACAGAAGACATCACAAGTCGACTGAGAAATGATGAATTGGATTTGGGCATAGTGGTAAGCCCGCTACATGAAGGCGGTATTATAGAAAAACCCATTTTTTACGAAAAGTTTTATGTTTATTTATCGAATGGGCATCCACTTTTAAAGGAAGAAAAAGTAGCAACAGAAAACATCCCTGCTGAAGATTTGTGGGTTTTGCAGCAAGGCCACTGCTTCAGGGATCAAGTGCTCAACCTATGTGACAAAAGTAAATTCCAAAGAAAGAATTTCCATTATGAAAGTGGTTCTCTGGAAGGGCTTAAAAACATGGTAGATCGCTACACGGGAATTACTTTACTTCCCGAACTAGCTACTGAAAACTTATCAGAAGAAGAAAAGAGCAGGCTTAGACCCTTTGCAGGAGACCCGCCGGTAAGGGAAATTAGCCTAATTCGTACACGTAGCTTTCTGAAACAAAAACTGGTGGCTTTGCTTTTTGAAGAGATTCAATCGGCAATCCCTAAACACATGCAAGCCAATAAAAATGGCCGGTTGGTAAATTTTAATTTATAAGGCAAATTCCTATAAAATGTCTTAATTTTGGTACTTAAGATGAAATGTAATAAACAAGGGTAGAAGCCCGTTCCAGTTACATCATGAGCCGATTCCCAAACGCATCAACTTGCTTATTTCAAGTTTAACTAATAAGAAAAATAAAAGTCATGGAACTGAAAAAATATATAGAATCCAATTCGAAAAGATTTTTAGATGAGTTAATTGAATTGCTGCGGATTCCATCAGTAAGTGCTGATCCAGCCTATGAAAAAGAGGTTTTTAAGGCAGCCGATTTTGTTAAAAGTAGCCTTGAAGCAGCGGGCGTGGACCATGCGGAAATATGCCCTACGGATGGTTATCCCATAGTATATGGAGAAAAAATAATTGATCCTGCTGCACCTACGGTACTAGTTTACGGACATTATGATGTACAGCCTGCAGATCCTCTTGACTTATGGGATTCACCTCCTTTTGAACCAGTGATCAAAAAGACAAAGAACCATCCCAATGGAGCAATTTTTGCCCGAGGTTCGGCAGATGACAAAGGCCAATTTTACATGCATGTCAAAGCCTTTGAAGCCATGTTAGCCAGTGAACAGCTCAATTGTAATGTTAAATTTATGATTGAAGGGGAGGAAGAGGTTGGATCAGAAAACCTGGATGTTTTTGTACGCGACAACCAAGATAAACTAAAAGCCGATGTAGTACTTATCTCTGATACTTCCATGATTTCATTGGAACATCCATCAGTAACAGTAGGCTTGAGAGGACTTGCCTATATGCAGGTAGAGGTCACTGGGCCAAATATAGATTTGCACAGTGGCACCTTTGGGGGCGGAGTAGCCAACCCTATCAATGTTCTTTGCAAGATGATCAGCTCTCTTCACGATGAAAACAACCACATCACCATTCCAGGCTTTTACGATTATGTAGAAGAATATAGCAAGGAATACCGCCAACAATTGAACAAAGCACCATTTGATGAAGTAGAGTACAAGGAAAAACTCGACATCAAGGAAACGTATGGTGAAGAAGGATACACTACCATCGAAAGAGTCGGCATAAGACCTACCTTGGATGTAAATGGAATCTGGGGAGGTTATACAGGAGAGGGTGCTAAAACGGTACTTCCTTCCAAAGCAAATGCGAAGATCTCTATGCGTCTGGTTCCCAATCAGAACCATAAAGCCATAGCCAAGCTTTTTGAAGATCACTTCAAAAGTATAGCACCGCCTGCTGTAAAAGTAAAAGTGGTGCCTCACCATGGTGGACAAGCTGCAGTGATTCCTACCGATTCGATAGGATATAAAGCCGCTGAAGCAGCTATAGATGAGGCTTTTGGAAAAAAAGCCATTCCGACAAGAGAAGGCGGGTCTATTCCTATCACAGCTCTGTTCCAACAGGTTTTGGGTCTGGATCCAATCTTACTTGGTTTTGGACTGGACACTGATGCCATCCACTCCCCTAATGAGCACTACGGTGTAGACAATTATTTCAAAGGCATAGAAACCATCGCCTTGTTTTTCAAACATTATCACCAGCTTTCAAATAAAGATAAGGGCTGATAATAAAAGTGATGGTAAAATACGGAACTTATCAATGCCGTTTTTAATTACTATTGGATGTGAATCCTAAATGGATATAAAAAATCGGTAATGAATTACAATAAGTTAATATATTTAGCAATATCCTTTCTTTTCCTGAGCATCACTTTAAATGCTCAGGTCATTTCTCCACCAAAATGGGACATTCAACTTGACCAGGAAAATCCCAAAGTCGGAGATACTGTTACGCTCTTATTAAAGGCCACAATTCCTCCCAATTGGTACATTTATTCCAATGAGTTCGATCCGGATCTTGGGCCTTTATTGACAGAAATCAATCTTGAGGAAGCCAAAGGAATCAGCCTTGAAGGAGGACTGGAAGCCATCAACTCAAAGAAAAAGTTTGACGACACCTGGCAGGGAGACATTACTTATTTTGTTAAAGAGGGTGAGTTTCGTCAAAAGTTAATCATCACTGAGGAAAATGCAGTCATTCAGGGCGCAATTGAATACCAAATGTGTTCCGATGTCACCAATCAGTGCATAAACTATCAGGAAGATTTCAAAATCTCATTGGGAGAAGAAGTATCTAATGTGGTCAGTGAAACTCCAGTTGGTGAGAAAATAACATTGAAGCAACCTGAAGAGTCCTTGATCGGCTTTATGCTTATAGCCTTTCTGGCTGGGTTGGCTGCATTATTGACTCCCTGTGTTTTTCCAATGATCCCTATGACGGTTACCTTCTTCACAGGAAGAGGTAAGTCCAAAATGATAGGCTACCGAAATGCCTTTATATATGGTTTTTCCATTATTGCTATCTACACCCTTGCAGGTACTGTTTTAGCAGCTGTGCAAGGACCTGAGTTTATCAATTGGCTGTCCACACATTGGCTACCCAATGTATTTTTCTTCGCTGTATTCATCTTCTTTGCCTTGGCTTTTTTAGGTCTGTTTGAAATTACTCTTCCATCGGGTTTGGTCAATAAGATGGATGCCAAAGCCGATAAAGGTGGCATTATGGGCATCTTTTTCATGGCGTTTACACTCGTTTTGGTTTCTTTTTCTTGTACTGGCCCTATCGTAGGCTCTTTATTAATCAGCTCTGCAGGTGGAGCTCTTCTCAAACCTATTTTGGGTATGTTGGCTTTTTCTATGGCCTTTGCCTTGCCTTTCACCTTATTTGCTATTTTCCCCGGCTGGCTAAACTCATTGCCTAAATCCGGTGGTTGGTTAAATTCGGTAAAAGTAGTTCTTGGTTTTATAGAACTTGCACTTGCATTCAAATTCCTAAGCATGGCTGATCAAGTGTACCATTGGGGAATATTGGACAGGGACATTTACTTGGCCATCTGGATTGTAATCTTCACCCTTTTGGGCTTGTACCTCTTGGGTAAAATACGACTGCCCCATGACAGCAAATTGGAATTTATCAGTGTTCCCAGGTTGATGCTGGCTATCACCACCTTTGTATTGGTGATCTATATGATTCCAGGAATGTGGGGAGCACCTTTGAAAGGGCTTAGCGGGTATTTACCACCGCTTTCATCTCATGATTTTGACCTGACAAAAATCAGTAATCAAACCAGCGACTTCGAATTTGACGAATCGCCAAAGTATGCAGACTTCCTCCATCTCCCACATGGGATACAGGGATATTTTGACTACGATCAGGCATTAAGGGCAGCCAAAAGACAAAATAAACCGCTATTTATTGATTTTACAGGACATGGCTGTGTGAATTGTCGGGAAATGGAAGCACGGGTATGGTCAGATCCCAGGGTACTCAAGCGCTTAAAAGAAGATTTTGTAATGGTCGCCCTCTATATAGACGAAAGGTATTCCTTGCCTGAGGACCAATGGTACACCTCCACTTATGACAACAAAGTCAAAAAAACCATAGGTAAGCAAAACGCGGATTTTCAAATTTCCCGATTTGAAAACAATGCTCAGCCTTATTATGTAATACTAGACAATCAGGAAGAATTACTTGTAAGTCCAATAGCCTACGAGACGGACATCCAAAAATTCATTGACTTTCTGGATTCTGCCAGCAAAGCCTTTAAGCGCAGGACCAATCAAGAATAAGTACTTTCTACCTACCAGCACTTGAAGCCATCCATCATTCGGATGGCTTTTTATTTTTCCTGAATTTTGATGGCCATTGTTGCAGTATTTCGAGTCAAACGTTGTTCGGAATGTTGCAATTGCTCAACTTTGCCGGCTGAAAATTATTAGCATTGGCCATGAAGAAGTTAAAACGAGGGATTCAAAAGGTGAAAATGATCGCCTATAAGGAAACCAGCCACCAACCTATAGACAATCTATGGTCATTTTGCGGGGCCTTTATTGGCATAGCTACCATTGGATTGATCCAGCAGTATTTTTACCACCTCGAAAGAGAAGATCAATTGTTTTTCATCGGGGCCTTTGGTGCTTCCTCAGTATTACTCTTCAGCGCATCAAATAGTCCCTTGGCCCAACCTCGAAACACCCTTTTTGGAGGTTTGCTTTCTGCCATTATTGGAGTGTTGACCTATAAGGTTTTTTATATGGAGGACTTTATTTGGCTTTCTCCTGCTTTATCTGTGGCCTTGGCCATATTGGTAATGCAGTATACCAAAACCCTTCATCCACCTGGTGGTGCCATAGCCTTGATCGCCAATATTGGCTCAGATGAGATTAAGGAGATGGGCTTTTTCTATGTGTTCAATCCAGTATTTACAGGTTTGATGGTATTACTTCTGGTAGCATTGCTATTCAACAATATTTCCAAAAATAGGATTTACCCTTATAGAGAGGTAGAGATACGAAAACTAAAGTATTTTGAAAAACTGTTATTATGGAACCTAAAAAATACAAATTCGAAAGAGTAGCCTAGCGCCAATTGAATTGGGAATAACTAAGCAAGCATCAAAGTAAGGACACAATATGTCTTCGGTAGCAGTTATTGAGTGATGCATTTTAAAAACCGAGACTTATATATGATAACATCTTATTTCTGCTTCATTTTTATTCTAAATAAAGCCTAAATTGAATTCCATTGGTATTTTATAACAATAGCCTGTATTTTTGGTTAGCAAAACGGACAATCAAGTAAAGCATGAATAAAAGCAAATCCAAAACTGGTATTTTGTTGGTCAACCTGGGAACCCCTGACAGCCCTGAGACTGCTGATGTAAGGAAGTACCTCAAAGAATTTTTGATGGATGAAAGGGTGCTCGACATCCCATTCTTATCAAGATGGATGTTGGTCAATTTCATTATTGCACCTTTCCGATCGCCAAAGTCAGCCAAGGAATACCGCAAACTATGGACAGAGAGAGGTTCCCCTTTGCTTTTTCATACCCAAGACCTGAAAGACAAGCTTGTTCCATTGCTTGACAAAGACAAGTACCAGGTAGAAATAGCCATGAGGTACCAATCACCAAGTATTGTGGATGGGTTGAAAGCATTGAATAAAGCCAATGTCAAAGAAATAGTAGTTTTACCACTATTCCCTCAGTATGCCTCTGCAAGTAATGGTTCAGTGATTGAGAAGGTCATGGAACTGGCTAGAGAATGGCAGATAATCCCTGGAATAAGGTTTATAAGTAATTTTGTAGACCATCCCCTATTTCTTGAAGCTTGGGCAGAATTGGGAAGAAGGTTAATGGCAGAAGGAGAATACGACCGTTATCTCTTTTCTTATCACGGCCTTCCCGAAAGACAAATTCTAAAGGGAGCAGTAGATGGATATTGTCAGTTGAACGGAAAATGCTGTGCGACCTACCATAAAAAGAATCAATATTGTTATCGAGCGCAAAGCTTCCATACCACACGTTTGATTTCGGAAAAACTACAGTTGCCTCAAGAAAAGGTACTCACTTCTTTCCAATCCCGGTTGGGTAAGGATCCATGGATCAAACCTTATACCGATGAGCTAATAAAAGAAATGGCTGCAGATGGTGTGAAAAAGGTAATGGTTTTCTCCCCAGCTTTTGTGGCTGACTGCTTGGAAACTACCGTAGAAGTAGGACAGGAATACCGTGATCTCTTTATAGAGTTGGGTGGAGAAAAATGGGATTTGGTCCCTAGTTTGAATTCCGAAGACACTTGGGTAGAATGTGTAAAAGACCTGGTAACAAAAGTAGAATAGGTAATTAAGCCTTGGAAGGATTAGGTTAATAATTCCAGGGCCATTTTTTTATATGCATCAAGTTTGGGCACTGGTATGCCTGTTTCTTTAGCCCTTTCATCCCATTCGCGCATTTTAAGAATCAACTTATGCTCTGGATCGGATTCAAAAGCCTCAGCCTCTTCTGCGGTCATTACACCTCCTTGAAATGTTAAGGTTTTTTTACTTGCTTCGGACAGCTTTTTGAAATAGACCGGATCTTTATAAGTAAGGTAGCGCTTGGCCTCCACATGGCTCTCTACTAAGCGAGCAACTATTTCAGGAAAACCCAATTTGCGTAAGTAGTCTGCCCCTAATTTTTCATGGTCCATCACCCCGTAGCCTTCCATTTGCTCCAATTCCTCTCTTTGGGAAAACAAATGGCCGAGGTCATGAAAAAAAGCAGCCAATATTACTTCCTTCCCATAACCTTCCTCTTCTGCCATCTGTGCAGCCTGACTCATGTGTTCTATTTGAGAGACTGGCTCTCCTATATAGTCAGCATTCCCATAGGATTCATACAAGGAAAAAACTTCATTAATCTTGAGCTCAGGAGACAATTTCGACATGCTATTTTTATTTAAGATGGAAATTAAAAACATTCTTTAACTTATAACAATTTTGAAAGAAAAAATACAATAACAAAACCCTAACCCAGTCTGGTTTTAAGTTCCCAATATTTTTGATTATTTTGAAATGCTGAAAACGCAATTTGTTATACGAAAGAAAAAATCATGAAAACCCCAATTAAATTGGCTGTCTTTGATATGGCAGGAACTACAATTAATAGTGATACTGTAGTACCGCAGCTATTATTAAAAGCATTTAACCAACATGGTTTTCACAAACTCAGTATAGAGGCAATCAATTCAGAAATGGGCTATTCCATTCCTGATGCCATAAGGAAATTACTATCAACCCATTCAAGCTATCAAAAAGAGTTATCGGACATCATTATTGAAAAGATTTATATTACTTTCAAAACGGGAATAAAGAATCATTTTCTCTCAAACCCAGTCATTTCTCCTGTGGAAGATGCCCTGGAAGTTTTTGAGACATTGCAACAATTAGGAATAAAAATAGGCCTTAATACCAACTTGAATCGAAGTAGCGCCAACTTTCTTTTGGAAGGAGCGGGATGGTTGAATCACCCATTAATTGACATAACCGTATGCAGTGACGAAGTTTGCAAAGGCAGGCCTCATCCAGACATGATTTTGCAAATGATGGCTGCCTTAGGAATAGGCAGCCCATCAGAAATAATCAAAATAGGGGATTCTGTTGCGGATATTCTGGAAGGTCAACAATCAGGTTGCCTTTTAAGTATTGGAATAACTAATGCTTACTTTAGTTATGATGACTTGATGACCGCCCAACCTAGCCATGTACTAAACTCTCTTTCCGATATCATCCCAATAGTAAAAAGAGAACTCGAAAATATTTCAGAATAAAATTCATGATTCATTTCCCTTCTCTGTCCAAAAGGCTTTCATCAGCAAATCCTCTATTGATGAGTACTTTTGTAGCTATAATGGCTTTTTTGACTTATAGCAGCATGTATGCTTTCCGAAAACCTTTTGCCGCCGCTACCTTTATGGGAGAAGAATGGTGGGGTATAGACATTAAGGTCTGGTTGATCCTTATGCAGACATTCGGTTACATGGCCAGTAAATTTTATGGTATCAAACTGATTGCTGAGTTAAGTGGCAAAAAACGAGGCTTGCTAATACTGTCCCTAGTAGGCTGCGCTTGGTTGTCCTTACTTGGTTTTGCCTTATTGCCTGCTCCCTATAATATCCTTTGTTTTCTCTTAAATGGTTTTCCGCTAGGACTTATCTGGGGTTTGGTCTTTCATTATCTTGAAGGCCGAAGGTTTACCGAAATGATGGGAAGTATATTGGCCATCAGTTTTGTTTTTTCATCGGGATTTGTAAAATCAATCGGTAGGTATTTGTTGGTGGATTGGGGAATAGATCCCTATTGGATGCCTTTTGTAACGGGAGCCTTTTTTATCCCTCTCTTGATCACTGCAGTGTTTTTTTTAGACCATACTCCGGCTCCAAACGAAGGAGATATTGCACTGAAAACACAGCGAAAATCAATGAACAAATCCGAACGGCAGGCCTTCTTTCGAAATTTTAGCTTCGGTATCGTATTGCTGATATTGGTATATATGGCTTTGACTGCCTTTCGGGACATAAGAGATAACTTTGTGGTCGAAATATGGAAAGAGTTAAAAGTTGGTTTGGCCCCGGAACTGCTTACTCAAACTGAAATCCCCATAACCTTGGTATTGCTTCTAATGATGGGCTTGCTGGTCCTAGTAAAAAACAACTTCAAAGCGCTTTTTCTCTACCACTTGATCATTATATCAGGATTGCTACTGGCGGTTGTTTCCACAATCTTTCTTCAATATGGATGGATAAACCCCTTCTACTGGACAGTCGCCACCGGAACTGGCATCTATATGGCCTATATCCCATTCAATTGCCTTTTATTTGACCGTTTATTGGCCGCTTTCAAATATGTTGGCAATGTTGGCTTTTTGATGTATCTGGTAGATAGTTTCGGTTATTTGGGCTCATGTGGTATCCTGATTTTCAAACAATTTGGAGATTGGGAGGCAATGAGTTGGTTTTCTTTTTATTCCGAAGGGTTAATTCTGGTAATGACAATTTGCGCAGTAGTAATGCTAATCAATGGTTTGTATTTCTACAAAAAATTGAAAAATAACACCCCAATTGTCCCAATTGCAATACCTGTAGGGGCACAAGCAATTGAGCCTTTGCCCAACAAAAGCAAGCAATAACAAACCGAATCAGGCTTATTTACTTGTCCGTTTTTTAAATAAAAACCAATAGCCGATAGGAAAAATCAGTGCTTTCAAGCGCCATTGATTTTTTTCCTGAAAAGACAGTTCCTTATTTTTACTAATCGCTCTATAAAACAAACTGGCCAAAACCAAATGACCCAAGACAAAGAACAACAATATACTATAGAAGATCAGCTCATTCATTTTTTTAAGCGAGGGATTAGAGGTGGAACATTTTTTTGATAGTTGGCATAGGCTTCACCATAGATTAAAAGTAGTTTTTTCTCCTCAAAATAAATACCAAAAGGCAAATAGAACAGCAAAGCCAATAAATGAATCAAAGAAGATAGATTAGGGACATAAAAGAAAAAACCTAGAAAAATCAATATCAGACCGGCATACAAAGGGTGCCGCATCTGTTTGTACCAGCCCTCCATAATCAAATCCTCCTTTTCAATCAGATCATCATGAGGATACAGGCCAATAAATCTTCCCTTAGAAATCCCTTTCATGCTTTTGACCATTACAATGGTACCGAAAGTAGCCAGCATAAAGCCCAAATAAGTACTGCCCTCGGCGGGATTAAATAGCCAATAGGGAGAAATGATGCCCGCAAAAACAAATAGACCCAATAAAAACAGGGTCGCATACAAACTATAGATCAGCCTGTACCATTTGTAACTGTCTTTCATCCATAGCTTGAATTTTCTTTTTATATTGAGACTTGCCAGAAAGGTATGGCTCGCATAAAACACAATCCATCCAAAAGCTAAAATGATATATTCCATAAAGTTTCGAATATCCATATTTTGATTGACTAATGAAAAATTTAAACCGATATATTGAACATACCGCCTTGCAGCCCACCGTAGATGAGCGTGCAATTGACAAGCTCTTGGCACAGGCTAAGAAATATTCCTTTAGAGGAGTTTGTGTGCCCCCTTTCTGGGTAAAAAAAGCAAACAGGGCTCTATTAGAACTTGACATCCAAGTAGTGACAGTGGTGGGTTTTCCACTAGGCTATTCCATGACCCAAACAAAAGTCTTTGAAACCAAACAAGCCATTGCAGATGGAGCAGACGAACTGGACGTTGTTTGGTCTATTTCAGCATTTAAATCCGGAATGAATTGGCCAAAAATAGAATTGGCCCAACTTGCGAATGTATGTCATGATTCGGAGAAGTTGTTAAAAGTGATCATAGAAACGGCTTATTTAAACGAAGACGAATTAACACTGGCATGTGATAATTGCAGAGATGCTGGTGTAGATTTTGTGAAAACATCTACTGGATTTGCTGGAGAAGGAGCCCAGACAGCTACGATAAAGCGCATGCGGGAGCTATTACCAAGTCAGGTAGGAATCAAAGCCAGCGGAGGGATTAAAACTTTGGAGCAAGCAATGGCAATGATCAATGCTGGTGCTGACCGAATAGGCAGCAGTAGTGGTCACCTTATAATGGAAGCCTGGATGGACAAAAATCCTCAATAAAAACGACTTCTTCCCTTTTTTCTATTGTTCCTTGTAGTGGTTTCTGTTCCACTTCCGACTGATTAAAATAGATCAGGAAGAATGGAATCACAAAAAAGGTCAATAAGATATAGGCAAAACCAATTGTTTTATTTTTTGCGGTTTTCCTTCCAAAACTTTTGGCAAGTCGCACAGGGTATTCTCTCAATTTAGGAAAAGGAAGAAAGATTAAGCTACCGATCAAATTAAACAGAACATGGACAATGGCCACACTAATGGCCGCTTCCGTCTTGTACAAAGCTGCAATTACAGCAGTAATGGTTGTCCCTAGGTTTGCGCCCATTATAAACGGGAATACTTTTCGAAGAGCTACTTTACCTGTTGCCACTGCTGTCACCATTAAGGAGGTGGTCACAGTACTGGATTGTACTGCTGCCGTAAAGAAAACCCCATAAACGAAAGAGCGATAGGGGAAATTGAAAATGTGTTTCCTTATCTTTTTAAAATTCGGCGTGATCAGGGATTTGTAAGCAAGGGAAGAAAGAATTTTTATAGAACCTATCATGAGAAGAATCCCTACTGCCAATGCAACCAAAGGCCAGCTCAAAAAAGCATACAATTCATTACTAAGTGACCTTAAGAAAAAACCATTAAAACCTACCAAGCCAAGGTCTACGGGTTTTTCCCAAATAAACCAATGGGTAAGCCAGGCCGAAAGGTGACTTAAAATTCCAAAATAAACTTCTAAGGGAAGCAGAACAAAAACGGTAATGATATTGAAAATATCATGAAGCACACCGGCAGAAAGTGCTTTTCTAAAGGTTTTCTTTTTCAAGATATAGCCAAAAGCTACAAGGGTACTGGTCAAGGTAGTGCCAATATTTGCTCCCATTATAACTGGGACGGCTTGTGCAAGGCTCAGATTTCCTGAAGCCACCAATACCACCACCATCGCTGAAATGGTAGAGCTGGATTGAATCAATGCGGTAGTAAGTAAACCAATAAAAAGTCCTACAAAAGGATTGCTGGTTGCGGTAAACAATGCGTTGGCCGCCTCATTGTTTAGCTTTGTTAAAGAAACAGTCAAAAAATCAATAGAAAACATAAAAATCAATAGCCCTATCACTATAGTAACTATCAAAATCGAGTTTTTTATGTAGGCATTACCTTCAGGTATTTTGGTCATCCAATCGAGGCTGTAGTTTATCCAGAGAATATATATGCAAAATACGGGTAGACTTAAGAGAATTACACGCTTTTTAAGTAAAACTTATGTTAATATTGAAAAACAACAACTGGCTCATAAAGAATTGATTAAAATCACCCTTTTAGACGAATAGGAACTAAAATATTTATATTTTTGAAAAAGAAGCAACATTGAAATAATTTTATAGGGTCTGACTTTACTTTAATTTAATCAGGGACTTAACAATTTGGTAACATTATCCTTAAATTTTCTTAGTTAATTTGCACCCGTATTTCAAAGCCAAAATCTACTCATGGCCAAACTAAAAGATCAAAACATTAACCAGGACGCATTATCTAAAGCGGCCTATTCACTTTTTGATTTCACAAAAAAGGAAAAACCCTTTCTCCTGATAATCTGTATTTTGATTACAATTGCAGGAATCGTGACGCCTTACACCTATGCCGCAATGTGGTTTGGCTTTGCCTTGGCTGCTTATTCAGCAATTGCCAATGATAGTATCCAGACTATAGGTACCTTTATCGCATCCAACCAAAAACAAAAGTGGTATTACCTCTGGCTGTTTATGGGTTTGATTTTCGTCGGCACAGTAACCTTTAGCTGGTTCTATTACGATGGTGATGTAAGTTATCAGCGTTTGCGTGTAGATGGACTGGACCAAGCACCGGAAAGCTTTGTATTTCTTCAAATAGCTGCTCCAATTGTATTATTGGTAATGACTCGTTTGAGGATGCCAGTTTCTACCACCTTTCTCCTGCTTAATGTGTTTACCTACAAGGCAGGAACAATCATAGGAGTAATGCAAAAAAGTTTTATTGGCTATTTTGTCGCTTTTATCTTGGCGATTATTGTCTGGTATGTTTTAGAAAAATTTGTAACCAATTACCTAAAAGGGAAACCTGGAAAATATTGGTATGTGCTTCAATGGGTTACATCAGGTTGCCTTTGGGCCGTTTGGATCATGCAGGATGCCGCCAATATTGCGGTCTTTCTTCCAAGGGAATTGAATGTTTGGGAATTTTCCACCTATACAGGCTTTGTATTTTTAGGCCTAGGGGTTCTTTTCTATTCGAAAGGGGACAAAATACAAGGGATCGTTAATGAGAAAACCAGAGTTACAGACGTCAGGGCGGCAACAATTGTGGATCTGGTGTATGCTGTAATTCTATTTTACTTCAAAGCCTACAGCCAAATGCCAATGAGTACCACTTGGGTATTTATAGGACTACTTGGAGGTAGAGAGCTTTCCATTGCATTGGCAAAATCAAAAAAGCTAAAAAAGAGAAAAGCAAGATTGGTAAGGGCCTACCGTATGGCCTCCAATGACCTCATTAAAGCAGGTATAGGCTTACTCGTATCACTTGTCTTGGCTTTGATTATCAATGAAGGGGTAAGGAAAGAAGTAATTGGCCTCATCTTTAAATAAGAACCTATTGGAATTGTTTTCGGACGAATATTGGATGAATGAAGCCCTAAAGCAAGCAAAAATAGCTGCTGAGGAGGGAGAAATACCAGTAGGGGCAGTAATTGTAGTTAAAAATAGAATCATTGCCAAAGCTTACAACCAAACTGAAAAACTTACTGATGTCATTGCACATGCAGAGATATTGGCCATAACTGCAGCGGCCAATGCGCTAGGTTCCAAATACCTCCCTGAATGCAAATTGTACGTGACCCTAGAACCTTGCATTATGTGTGCTGGAGCATCGTACTGGGCACAACTCGGTGAATTGCATTATGGGGCCTCGGATCCAAGGCGTGGTTTTTCCAAGACGGACATCTCCATCATTCACCCTAAAACTAAATTGCATAGCGGCCTTTTACAGGAGGAATCAAAGAATTTATTACAAACATTTTTTAAAAATCTAAGAAATTAGAGATTCAAAGGAATAAAAGAACCTTTTTTTATGTTTGATGGTTTATACATTAGGTTTTTAATAGGAACCTACAACCATCAACTAATCTAAATGTTTAACCTAAAAAAGAAAAAAAATGGCTTTTGAACTTCCCAGCTTACCTTATGAAAAAAATGCATTGGAACCGAGTATTGATGCAAAAACTATGGAAATCCACCATGGCAAACATCATAACGCCTATGTAACTAAATTAAACGATGCTATAAAAGGCACTGAGTTTGAATCAAAAAGCTTAGAAGATTTAATGAAGAATGTGTCCTCTGCACCTGCTGGTGTAAGAAATAATGGAGGTGGACATTTTAACCACTCTCTTTTCTGGACCATTCTTTCTCCTAATGGTGGTGGACAACCTAGCGGTGATCTAGCTGCTGCCATTGATAAAAAGTTTGGCTCTTTTGACAAATTTAAAGAAGAATTCGCAAACGCTGCAGCTACCAGATTTGGTTCTGGATGGGCTTGGTTAAGCGTAAGCAATGGTGAATTGGTAGTTAGCTCTACACCTAATCAGGACAATCCAGTAATGGATGTTGCTGAAACCAAAGGTACACCAATTTTAGGTTTGGATGTATGGGAACATGCATACTATTTAAACTACCAAAACAGAAGACCAGATTATATTGCTGCTTTCTGGAATGTTGTTAACTGGGATGAAGTAGCTAAAAGATTTGCTGCTGCCAAATAATTAAGCGCAACCATAATATAAAAAGCCTCCTTTGTAAAGCATAGGAGGCTTTTTTGTGTCCATTTTGAACACAAATAGTGTTCACTTTCGATACAGTTCAAAATAGAGCTGTTTTTACAAATATCTTATTATCAGATGATTACGATTATTTTTTAGCTTTGGCATCTTTTTCCCTTTGGATTGACCTGAACAATTCAATAGTTAAAATCATGTATTTCTCAAAGTTAATTTTTACCACTTCATTTTTCTTTTTACTTGGCCTAAGCCATCTCGCAGCCCAAGACGCTCAGGTAAATATAAGTGGAGCTGTAATCGACCACGAAGACAATCCATTGCCTTTTGCCAATGTAGTCTTGATTGATCTCCAGTCTCAGGATTTAATTACTGGAACAATTACAGATGAGGAGGGAAACTTTTTACTTCACCCCAATAGCAGCAAAGAGCTTCAACTCAAGGTTTCTTCTATTGGGCACGAATCTTTTGTCAGTAAGGGTTTTTACACTGGAACTTCAGATAGGAATTTCGGCCAAATAAAATTAAATGCGGAGTTAGGTGCATTAGATGCAGTAGAAGTTAGAGCAGCAAGACCTGATGTGCTTATCCAGGCTGACAAAACAGTAGTAAACATAGAAGGCACCGTAATGGCCGAAGGCAATAATGCTTTGGACGTAGTAGGAAGATCTCCTGGCGTATATGTGGATACCGATGGCAATATTAACTTGAATGGCAAATCCGGAGTGGTTGTCCTATTAGATGACAGGCAAACCTATATGTCTGCCGAAGACTTGGCAAATTTCCTAAGGGCCATGCCTGCAGACAATATAAAAAGCATAGAAGTAATCAATAATCCTCCTGCTAAATACGATGCAGAAGGAGCTGCTGGAGTGATCAACCTGGTATTAAAAAAGAATACTTACAATGGTATCAATGGAAACGTCCATGTGGGCAACCAATACAATGGTGCCAACCTGCCCTCTATCGGTGGAACAGTGAATTTTAAAAGAAATAAATGGACTTCAAATGCCAGTTTAAATTACAACCATTGGGGCAGGTTAATGGAGTTAGATCTCCTCAGAAGGTTCCAACTGGAAAATGGTCTTTCAGAGTTTGATCAAAGAGCAAAAATGAAAATGCTCAACAAAAATTTATTTTTCTCTGGTGGAACAGACTATCAGATCAATGAAAAACATAGCGTAGGGATCAATATACAGGCTTCCACACAAAATGGTGATGAAAAGGGGAATTCCTTCACCACCATTACTAATCCTGAAAATGATGCAATCAATTATATTAACGCGCTAAATACCACCGATTTTGATAATGCTCGATTATTTGGAAACCTTCATTATACAGGAAAACTTGATACCCTCGGCACCAAGATTTCTGCAGATTTCGATTATTCCAATATGGATGCAAGTAGCCTGATTTTATTGGACAATAGCTATTGGGAAAATGAAGAAAGAGAAGAGGCAAGGCTAAACAAACTGCGAACTGGCAATGCCATGGTTTATTCCATCTATACTGTCAAAACAGACTTTACAAAACCAATAGGAGAAAACAAAACCCTGGAATTAGGTCTTAAAGGAAGTTGGGTAAAATCAGATAACCTTTTGGAAATTGATAAAAGTGAAGAAGAAGGTCCCTTTGTACCTGATGGTAATAGCAATCATTTTATCTATAAAGAGAAAGTGATGGCAGCCTACGCATCTTTCAAAGGCCCGCTTGGCAAAAAGCTTGAGTACCAAACAGGCTTAAGAGCAGAGTATGCAGACATTGAGGGCAATTCCATAACTTCCAATCAGGTAAATACGCAACAGTACATCAATTTTTTCCCAAGTGTATACTTGCAGCACAAATTGAACGACAATTACCAAATTGTATACAATGTCAATAGAAGAATTACCCGACCACATTATCGTCAACTCAACCCTTTTGTCTTCTATATAGATCCATTGACAACAGAGGAAGGAAATCCTAACCTTAAGCCACAGTATGCGAATAATTTTGAAATGAACCACATCTATAAAGGTTCTTACCAAATTGCCTTGACTTATTCCCAAACAGAAAATGCTTTCGGGCAGATTCTGACCCAGGATGAAGACAGTAGAACCACCCTGATCCAAATGCGAAACCTTGACCGTACCCAGAATTTAGGGCTAAGAGCAACCATACCTGTAGCCTTTGCTGACTGGTACAACACAAGCAATATGTTGCAATTCAATGGCAATTCTTTCCAATCTCAAATAGGTGAAGACTTACTAGATGTGAAGCAGTTTTCATACATGTTTCGTAGCCAGCACAATATTATTTTACCCAAAGGTTTCAAAGTAGAATTGGTAGGGATATATAGAAGCCCTTTCCAAGATGGCCAGATAAAAATAAATGGGATGAGCTGGTTAGATGCCGGGATAACAAAAACCTTTAAGGATGAAAAATTAAGCCTAACAATAAACGGTTCCGATATATTTAGGACAATGAAAGTTAGAGGAGGTATCGATTTTTACAATATCAATACGGATGTCCGACAATATGGTAGCATGCAAAGTGTTCGTTTTACCCTCCGCTGGAAGTTTTCCCAAGGAGAGAAATTTAGTGTATCCCAACGAAGCGGAAGCACGGAAGAAAGAAATAGACTTTAATAAGTAAAGATTAGGTTTTTTATAATGGAAAAGACAGCGTCCTATGGGCGTTGTTTTTATTTTTAACCTAGCCAATTGTTTGGTTTCTCAACTATTAATACTATTTCAACGGCACAAAATCTAGCTGTTGATTAAAATCACAAAGTATAATTCTTAATATAAATAAGCGGGTTTGATCTAGTTATAAAATAAATAAGGGAAAAATTTACTGGAAGTGATAAAGGAAAATCAATTGAGCGGCAAGAGCAGGTTTTCTTTCTCCTTTGATCTCAATCTTTACTTTCATTTCTGTCTTTATGGTTCCTCTTAGGTCACTGATATTTGCAAGAGTGGCATGCATCCGAATTTCATCGTTTACTTTAACAGGGTTGGCAAATCGAAGATTTTCTATACCATAATTGACCATCATCTTGAGGTTATTGACCTCTACTATCTGATTCCAAAGAAAAGGGACCAATGAAAGCGTCAGGTAGCCATGTGCTATGGTTCCACCAAATGCACCTTCAGCCTTTGCTTTTTCAGGATCAGTATGAATCCATTGGTGATCAATGGTGGCATCGGCAAAAAGATTGATTTGGTCTTGTGTTACTTTATGGTACTCAGAAACTCCCAATTCTTTTCCTATGTAATCTTGGAAGTCTTCAAAGCTATTAATAATAAGTTTACTCATAATCGTTTTAGGTTTTAAAAAATGAAATTATCAAAACCCCGCGGATAATAAAACAAAAATTAAAGAAAACCGTAATAGTTCAATTTTTTAATTTACCTGATTCCTTCGTTTTCGGGAGTACATAAAACCCAATACCAGGCTGCTAATAAAGAAAATAAGAGTGGTCCATTCATAGGTACGTTTCTCCTTTATGCCTTCCTCTATTTTCTCATCTTTTAATTTCAAGGCTCTCTTGAGCTTTACAATGTCTTCTTCCGCTTTTTGAGCAATGAATTTATAATCCTCCTTTTCATGGCCAATTTCAGTGGTCTCTATATCCTTCAATAACTCCAATTCACCAATTATCTGGTTGTCCTTTTGCAGTATACGCACCATCCATTCATTGGTAACCGTCATGTCTTTTTTGGTTCTATTGCCAAAAATCCCTGACTTTTTCCCCTCAGATTCCTGCCACTCCTGATGAAGTCGCTCTCTTTCACCGATCAATTTCTTGAGCCTTTCCTGAGCATTGACCTCCATAGGCAAGGTCATCAGCCAAAATATCATTCCTAAAAAATAAGTGGTCTTCATTGTTTTACCTGAAATCATTGTCAATATTTTTTACCAATTCCTTCAATTCAAAAAACATGCCTAAGGCAATCTCTAGGCTTTCACTTTACCATTAAGTCAATATTTGATCTTCATTTTACAATAATTTTTCAAAAGAAAACCATGGAAAGGCATCCTTTCTATAACAGCAAATAACGGTTAACAACAGGATAAAAGGCTAAAATCAAGCTTTTCCCGGAAGAAACTCGTTCAATACCTGTCTCAAATAGTCCCTGTCAAGGTGAGTATAAATTTCTGTGGTAGTGATACTTTCATGGCCGAGCATTTCCTGCACAGCCCTCAAATCCGCCCCACCCTCCACAAGATGGGTAGCAAAGCTGTGTCTAAAAGTATGTGGACTTACCTTTTTTCCAAGACCTGCTTTTTCAACAGCTTTCTTAATAATTAAAAAGACCATCACCCGGGATAGTTTTTTTCCTCTCCTGTTAAGAAACACATAATCTTCGTGCCCTGCAGCTATCACCTGATGCGCCCTAACTTCCTTTAGGTAGATGGCCAAGTATTTGGCAGCGGATTTACCTATGGGTACCAGGCGTTCTTTATTTCCTTTTCCCAAAATTCTTAAAAACCCTATGTCTTCGTAATAATGACTAATTTTTAGATTGGTCAATTCTGAGACCCTTAGCCCACTGCTATAAAGCATTTCCAATATGGCTCTGTTTCTATGTCCTTCCGGCTCTCCCAAAGGGATCGCTTCAAACAATTGCTCTATTTCAGAATAACTTAAAGTATCGGGTAAGGTACGGGTCAGCTTAGGCGCTTCAAGCAAGACGGAAGGGTTTTCCCTTATCTTATCTTCATACATCATGAACTTAAAAAATGCCTTGATGCCGGAAATTATTCTCGCTTGAGAAAACTCCGAAATGGACAATTCTGCCAATACTTTGATAAATTGCCGAAGGTGATACAACTGCACTTCCTTGGGTGAGATTTCCGGAAAATTTTTCTCCATAAAATCCGCTAGCTTATGAATATCCTGACCATAAGCCAAAATAGAGTTTTCGCTTAGTGAGCGTTCAATTTTAAGGTAATACCCAAATGCTTTTGTTTCTTTATCCCAAGACATTTAGTAAAATTAACTCAATACAGTTATTAAATAATAGTTTTCTTAAAAACATATGGATAAGCATTTAAGTTGTTTTCCGAATGCTTAACTTTGGACCTGTTTAGTAGTCAATTAAATCCACCTAACATTGAAAATCACGATTATAAACGGCCCCAATCTAAATTTATTAGGTAAGCGCGAGCCGGAGATTTACGGCAGCCGTTCATTTGAAGATTATTTTGAAACCTTGGTTCAGAAGTATCCAGAGCTGGAATTGAACTATTACCAAAGTAATGTAGAAGGTGAGTTGGTTAACAAGCTCCATGAGGTAGGTTTTGAACATGATGCCATCCTTATGAATGCCGGAGCATACACCCATACTTCTGTTGCCTTATCAGATGCCATTGCTGGAATCAATACCCCTGTTTTGGAAATACATATTTCAAATATTTACAAAAGAGAAACTTTCCGACACAAAAGCATCATTTCCAAGGAATGTGTAGGGATGATTGCAGGTCTTGGATTAAAAGGCTACGAGCTTGGATTGAACTATTTTATCGACAATAAGAAAGAAAACGCATAATGGCATTACTCACTTTTGCTCCAGGCCCATCTAAGGTATACGACAAATTACCGGACTATTTTCAAGAAGCCTTTCAACAAGGAATCTTAAGCGCCAATCACCGCAGTGCGGTTTTCATGGACCTGTACAAAGATACCGAAAGGTTGTTCAAGGAAAAGTTGGGTGTTCCAGCTGATTACAAATTGCTTTTCACTTCCTCAGCTACAGAAAACTGGGAAATCATTACGCAATCATTGGTTTTAAAGTCTTCCTATCATATTTATTCCGGCTCATTTGGCAAAAAATGGTTCGGCTTTGCTCAGCATATCAACCCTGGCACTGCTGCGCTTGTAGTGGACAAAAACAAAGAAATTGCGGTCAATAAACTGGAAATTGGGTCTGATTTTGATATCATCGCCATCACACAAAATGAAACGGCCAATGCCACTCAGGTTACCAATGAAACCATTGCCGCAATAGGTGAAAAGTATCCTGACAAAATGTTGGCCATAGACACCACATCGTCTATGGCTGGGATCTACCTTGATTTCAGCCTGGCTGACATCTGGTATGCTTCAGTACAAAAATGCTTTGGTCTGCCTGCAGGTTTGGGTGTATTGATACTCTCTCCAAAGGCCGTAGAAAGGGCCAAGGAAAAAGGGGAAACTGGAAGATACAACAGCCTTAATTTCATGTTGGAAAATGCGGCCAACAACCAAACACATTATACGCCAAATGTTCTCGGTATTTTTCTGTTGAATCGGGTATTAACCGATATGCCAAACATCAAGGATATTCATAAAAAAACAGAAGAGCGAATGAGGGCATTGGAAAGTATCGTTGAAAATTCCAAAGCTTTAGATTTCCTTGTAAGCAATGCAGCTACAAGAAGTAGAACCGTACTGGGGGTAGGAGGAGAAGAAAGCTTCATTAAACGCATAAAAACAGACGCTGAAGCCAATGGAATGCAAATGGGCAGTGGATATGGTCCATTAAAACCAACTAGCTTCAGAATTGCTAATTTCCCCGCATTGAATGAGCAGGAGTTTGAACAATTAATTACTTTTCTCAAGGCTTATTAAATTATAATAGTTTGTTTAACCTGAAGGAAATATTATCCGTTACTTTGATTTTGTTTTCTGTGATTGATATTCTAGGATCTATACCCATAGTGATCAATCTTAGAAAAAAGGTAGGCCATATCCAAAGTGGTAAGGCCACAATAGTAGCAGGAGTTTTGATGGTAACTTTCCTTCTTGTCGGAAAATCTATTCTGAGCCTTTTTGGAATAGATGTAGAAGACTTTGCCATCGCCGGTGCCTTGATCATCTTTGCCATAGGGGCAGAGATGATCCTTGGCATAGAAATATTTAAAACCGACCCTGAAGCAAGCTCTACCAGCACGTCTATAGTACCCATAGCCTTTCCATTAATAGCAGGTGCCGGCACCCTCACCACCATCTTAACACTTAAGGCTGAATATGGGCAGGCAAATATTGCCATAGGAATTGTCTTAAACCTGATCATCATTTATGTGGTTTTGAAAAGCACCCATTTTCTAGAGCAAAAACTAGGGAAGACAGGCTTAGATATTTTACGGAGAATATTTGGAATCATTCTGCTTTCAATTGCCATTAAGATATTCAAGACAAATCTTTTTCCCGCTTAGAATTTAGCTCGATCTGGGCAATAGCTAATTTATTAACTGCTTAAATCGCTTCAAAAATCATCGGCTTCCTTGCTGTTTGCGATTTTTCAAAACGGACAAATAGGCTCAACCGATCAATATTTTACAAATAAATCCAAACTGCCTGATTTTCTTGTGATTGCAACACAAATAAAGGATTCTAATGGTTATTTAAGGTTTAAACACAGATTAAGCAGAAAAATAAATTGAAAAAATATTTAAAATAATTGCCAAACCTTTTTGATTTACTCAAATTTTATTTACTTTTGTCCTCCCAATAAGGGAATAAACGGGGTGTAGCGTAGCCCGGTCATCGCGCCTCGTTTGGGACGAGGAGGTCGCAAGTTCGAATCTTGCCACCCCGACAAAGCCAGTTCATTGTGAACTGGCTTTTGTTTTTTCCAGCCATTTTTATTGAAAATCTCCTGTACCTTCCGGTATTTGCCGTGAAGGGAAATATGATTGACATCGCAATAGGTGTAATCATAGGTGCGGCTTTCAACAAAGTAGTAGACGTTTTGGTAAACCCGAAATATGCAATAAACAATCTATTACGTGCTGAAATCGCTTCAAAATCAGCCACTTCATTGCTGTTTTCAATTCCACTATAGCGGCGCTATGCTAAAATATCCAAACAGCCTGATTTTCTTGCGATTGCAACACTTCCCGTAAACACGGGACAGGCTTCACCCCTGACCATTGTCAGGGCGGAGAAATCCTATTACATAATCCGGGGTAAAAGAATTTTTTTGCAACCCCTATCATTTTTGACCAATGGAATAAATTGGGAAAACAAAAAATTAATTTTGAGGCAGGAGTTAATCTCAGGTGGAGTTAATGCGACAGAAGAATTCGCAATTGGTTACGGTAAATTACTGGAAGCAAGTGTGGTTTTTTTGATAATTGGATTCACCATCTTTTTTATTGTAAAATTGATGAACTCCATCAAGAAGAAAGCCGAAGACCCAAAAAACAATACCATAACTACACCTAAAAATATTGAGTTGCTAAACAGAATGACAGTATTGATGGAGAGAAAAGTAGAACTTTGGAAGAGAGAAGCGATAAGAATCCTGAGAAAAATTGCTAGGAAAATAATAATAGCCGAAACGTATTTCTACAGCTATTAAACAAAAATTCCCTTCGGGATAAATGCTATGCTGGGAATTTTGAAAATTTTTTTATAAAAAATTTTAGCAAAGAAAATAACTGATTAAAATAAAAATTTAACTGATTAAATATTTACTATATATCATCTATTGGTAAATAAAATAATTATATATGGAATTAATAGTATTTTATATTTACAGTGGTTTTGGCATAAAACTTGAGAATATCATGTAAATGAATTTCTCATTAACCAACTATTACAATGAAAAATGCAAATGATTTTCAGTTGAGAGGAACGGATTTAATTTCACGTAAAGTAAAAACCGCAAGAGATGAGTCTGTAGGTTCCATAAAAGACATTGTTCTTAACACCAGCACTTCACAAGTTGATTATGTAGTTTTGAAGGTGGACGAAGGATTTTTGAACCTTGGTTCAAAGCTTTTAGCCCTACCTTTCGAATCTTTTGGCTTCAAACCTTCCTATGATGATGCTATATTTGTGAGAGAGACCAAAGAAACATTGGAAAATGCTCCGGGATTTGATAGTGACAATTGGCCAATTGGACCACAAGGAGAGTTTCTTCATACCATGCGTACCTATTATAGCCAAGAAGACCGTAGTTTAAACGGACGATATGACTTTGAAAACAGAACCTTCTTTCGTCATCAAGACACTTTAGATGTAAGTGCAGATAGGATCAAAGATAAAAATTCCGGTAGTGGATTTCTAGAAAAAGACCGAAGGGGTGATAGACCTTCTCAGGCCAATAGAGGAGGAGACCCCATTATATAAAATCCCATCTAAGTAAAGTTATTAAGAGCTGATCCATATTATGGGTTAGCTCTTATTTTTTAAATACAGGATTGACCATAACGCTTCATTAATTGACAACAACAAGCCCCTTATCTTCAAATTGATTGCTAAAGGCGTTTTGCAATAACATAGTTTACTCTTCCAAAGAAAATGGCTACCTGAGTATTTTTTTCTCCTCTCAAGGTTTCTCTTCCGGAAATACATCACAAAGGCTATAATAAGAGTTGATCATTCCAATGTTTAACCCGAAATATGCAATAGACAATCTATTACGTGCTGAAATCGCTTCAAACAGCCTGATTGTCTTGCGATTGCAGCACTCATCACGAATCCTATTACATAATCCGGGTTTAAGGCCTTCCAAATACCTTTTTATTAATATGGGAAAAATTGCCAAGCAGCAAGGCAATTTGACCTAACCATTAGGGCTGTAAATGCTGAATCTTTGTATTGTTATTAATCAACAAACAAAACTTAAAAACATTTTATTATGACAACTACAGCATCAGCATTTAACGTACCAACAAAATCTGAAGTATCTGAAAGCAACCAGGCTATTTTTGATCAACTGGAAAAACAAATTGGCTTTGTCCCAAATCTTTACGCTTTTTATGCTAAAAATGAAACAGCATTAGCGGATTACCTTGCCCTACAAAGTAGAAAAACTACACTAAAAGCCAAAGAGAAAGAAGTGGTTAATCTGGTTACGAGTCAAATCAATGGTTGCAGATACTGCCAGTCAGCCCATACTGCGCTAGGTAAAATGAATGGATTTACCGACGAGCAAATTATTGAAATTCGAGGTGGATCAGCCAGTTTTGATGAAAAGCTTGATGCCTTGACAAAATTTACTGCAGCAACGGTAAGTAACCATGGTAAAGTAGAAGAAAGTGTCAAAGAAGCCTTTTTTGCCGCAGGATACAATGTAGCAAACTTGATAGATGTGGTCATACTTATCGGTGACAAAATCATGAGCAACTACCTTCATAACCTTACAGGTTTTGAAATTGATTTCCCATTGGCTCCAGAATTATAAGGTTTAACAAGGGTTTTGCAATAGGTATTCCTTTCGAATATTGTTGCAAAGCCTACTTTTAAACACAAATTATGCAAAACAAAATTTCAACACTCGGTTATAATATAGGAGTATTTGGCACAGCCCTCATACTTATTTGGATAGGATTGTTTAAGTTTACTCCTACAGAGGCAGCATTAATAAAGCCATTGGTAGAAAATCACTTCGCCATGAATTGGCTTTATAGTCTCTTGTCCTTACAGGCAGTTTCAAACCTTATAGGTTTCTCAGAAATTGTCATCGGGGCATTATTGTTTGGCACAATGTATTGGCCACAATTAGGAAAAATTGCCGGCATAAGTTCCACTGTCATTTTTATTACCACCCTTAGCTTCCTTATCACCACTCCCGGTGTTTGGAAATTAGTTGATGGCTTTCCAGTTACAGATTTCTTTTTGGTCAAAGACATCCCTTACCTTGGCGTATCATTAATGGTTTGGGGTAATTATTCAAAGGCTAAAGTTGATACTGAATTATAAAAAACGCAACAATGAACGAGATAACACTTTACGGTGCCGACTGGTGTCCTGATTGCCGAAGAGCAAAAGCTTTCTTATCCGAAAATAATATTGACTTCACTTTTATTGATGTAGATCTCGATGAAACTGCTACAAAAAAAGTAGAGGCAATAAACAAAGGCAAGCGTATAATCCCAACCTTGATAATCAATGGAAAAAGTTATACCAATCCGGATAATGCAGCACTTTCCAGTATCCTAGGGATAAACGAAGAGGGAAGGGTTATCCTTTACGGTGCCGATTGGTGCCCGGACTGTATCAAGTCAAAGTCCTTTTTGGTAGACAATAAAATTAACTTTCAATACATCAATATTGATGAAAACGAATGGGCCATTCCCATAATTGAAAAAATCAACAATGGGAAAAGGAAAATTCCAACCATTCTCATTGATGAGGACATCTTGGTGGAACCTGAAAACGAAGCGCTGAGAATTGCCCTCAAATTGGATGAAGAGAAAATTACTAAGGTATTTGATAGTATTATCATTGGAGCTGGTGCCGCTGGCTTGACTACTTCTATTTATGCCCAAAGAGACCGATTCAGTACTTTAATTCTAGAGAAAAAAACGGTAGGTGGAAATGCCTTTTTAACCGAAAAAATTGAAAATTATCCTGGCTTTACTTCCATTTCAGGTCCTGACCTAATGGACAAAATGGAAGAGCAAGCAAGAGTATATGGTGCAACCATAAAGACAGGCGAAGAAGTGGTAAGCATAGAGAAGGTCAACAACCTTTTTAACGTGAGGACCAAAACAAATTTGTTTTTTGGGCGCTCTGTGGTACTGTCTACAGGTTCTACTTACGAGAAGCTCAACATACCAGGCGAAAGCGAGTTGATAGGTGCGAGTGTGCACTTTTGCGCTACCTGTGATGGCGCCTTCTACAGAGATAGGGAAGTGATTGTTATAGGTGGTGGAAACTCGGCTTTGGAAGAAGGCATCTTTCTTTCTGGCTTTACGAAGAAAGTAAAAATCATAAACCGAAGCGCCTCCTTTAAGGCATCGCAAACCTATATAGATAAACTGCCTGAACTTGACAATGTAGAAACCCATTACAATAAGGATGCTTTAGCATTGGATATTAACCAAGATGGAAAATTTGCAGGCTTGAGAGTTAGGGATTCGATTACAGGTGAAGAAGAAGTGATCAGTGCTGATGGCGTTTTCATCTTTGTGGGCCTAAAACCCAACAATGCAAGTTTTAAAGGTTTGGTGGAAATGAATGAACGTGGTTTTATAACCACCACAGGTTTGGCAAAAACATCGGTCCATGGAATATTTGCCGCAGGAGACAACCGTGAAGGAGCCATCGCTCAGGTGGCTGCTGCTACTGGCGAAGGGGTTTTGGCTAGCTATGGATTGAGAGAGTTTCTAAAAAATTAATTTATAATCCTTGGCATCGTTTTTAGCCGACTAGTGTATAGTTATTGGAATTAAAAGCTATGGGTAATATGAATGAACAAGCAAGAGTGACCTTACAGGAAGAACTACAACAGCAAAAAGACAAGTTCAATGAAACTGCTCCTGACGAAACTAAAATCACCTATAAAAAAGGCATAGATGAAGTTGTGGAAAGTGGCTTGGTTGAAAAAGCCCTACAAGTAGGCGAATCGGCTCCGGATTTTGTATTGAACAATGCAAAAGGAGAAATAGTAAAACTTTCTGATCACTTAAAAAATGGCCCAGTTGTTCTTACCTGGTACCGGGGAGGCTGGTGTCCTTATTGCAACCTAACCTTGTATCATTTACAGCAAACTTTACCAGCATTCAAAGCACTTGGTGCCCAACTTCTGGCATTGACGCCAGAACTTCCAGACAAATCACTAAGTACCTCAGAAAAGAACAATTTAGCATTTGAAGTATTAAGTGACATTGACAATAGAGTGGGGAAACAGTACGGCATCGTCTTTCAACTTCACGAAGGAGTGGCAAAAATATATGGCCAAAAGTTCAGTCTCAGTGCTTACAATGGCAATAAAGAAAATGAACTCCCACTTGCTGCTACCTATATTATTGGTCAGGATGGCATTATAGAATATGCCTTTTTGGATGCGGATTATAGAAACAGAGCTAATCCAGAAGACCTGGTGGCCTTTTTAAAAAACAAGAAATAAGCGGGTGCTAAGGCCTAGATCAGGTAAACCCGTGTTTGATTTTGTCGGTATTGTTGCATTTTTCTCGTAACAATGCTGACAAAATCTACCCCTGTTGTACCTATTTTAACCCGAAATATGCAATAGACAATCTATTACGTGCTGAAATCGCTTCAAAATCACCCACTTCGTTGCTGCTTTCAATTTCACCATAGCGGTGTTATATTAAAATATCCAAACAGTCTGATTTTCTTGCGATTGCAACACTTCCCGTAAACACGGGACAGGCATCACCCCTGACCTTGTCAGGGCGGAGAAATCCTATTACATAATCCGGGTTTAAATTTAGCATTTATTGATATGTCGTAAGAGAAGCTTTATCCATCCAAGAAATCCGATTTAGCTTAAACTTCTGAGAAAATAAACTCCCTAAATCCTTTAGCTTTAGTGGCTATAAAGGAAATCTTCAGTATTACCAGAAAAAACGCAATCACACCTTTTCCCGAGAGAAGCCTTAAAGGCTGCAACATTAATAACCACGGGCGCTTAACCCGTGGACAAGGAAAAACATGTGGATGATTTTGGCGGCATTGTTGCATTTTTTTTCCGCAATAATGATGACAAAATCTAACCGAAGCAGGCTCAATTAAAACGTAAAAAAGGGCACCAACTAACGTTATATTACTACCTATAAAAACGCCCCAACTTACTGGAAAAGTGAAATTAAATATTGGAACAGTTATTGAAGTACAAATAACAACTTAAAAAATATAATCTAAGTATCTATTTAAAGAAATTTGAAATGTATAAAATAATCTCAATTTTCAGTTGTGTGCTCATAATGGCTGCCTGTGATGTTACTTCCGACAACGAGCCAGATAAAGACATTAACCCTAAAGTTACCGGCACAAAATTTGGGATGAGTAAAGTCCCCATGGAGGAGGCTTACACCGCATTAAAAACGGGACTGAATAACAACGATCAAATCGGAATAGTGGCAGAAGTAGATCATGCACAAAACGCTGCCTCTGTCGGTAAAGAGTTAGGCCCAACCAAAATTATCTTCTTCGGAAACCCTAATCTTGGCACTCCTTTAATGCAAAAAAATCAGCTTGCGGGATTAGACCTCCCACAAAAAGTATTGTTTTACACAATGGAAGATTCCGTTTATGCCCTCTACAATAGCACAGAATATTTGGCATCGCGTCATGCCTTAGGTGGGGAGCAGAGCCTCACTCAGATTTCCGCAGCACTGGAAAACCTCGTAGGTGGAGCAATACAAAATGATCTAAGCAGTAGTGTCTCTCAATCGGTTACAGCAAATGAAGGGATAGAAACAGTAACGAGCTCCCAAAATTTCGAAGCTACCTACCAAAGTTTAAAAACCATCATTTCCGAAAATGAAAACCTCTCCATCTTGGCGGAATTGGACCATCAGGCAAATGCCCAAAGCAAAGGACTTGAATTGAGGCCTACAAAAATCATAACTTTCGGAAACCCAAATTTAGGTACACCATTAATGCAGGAATCTCAAACAATAGGTTTGGATTTACCCCAAAAAATTCTTGTATGGGAAGATGCTGATGGTAAAGTCCACCTTTCTTACAATGACCCTGAATTTTTGAGTATGCGTCATCAGATTACAGGAAGTGAGACGGAAATTGATCAAATCAGCAATGCCCTTCAAAATATAACCAACGCCGCAGCTGGGAACAATTGATTTCCCCTACCGCTCTCTTAGCTTGTTTTAGGTAAATCAGCAATATGCTTTTATAAGAATCTTCACTTGATCTATTGGTCAAGTGAAGATTTTACTTTTAGTCCAATCCTACTCATTTTATCAGGTGATGGTTTCTTAGATAATTTATTTGGTCTAGTGGCTTGTTTTAGGCAATACTTTTTGATAGATTAAAAACGTAATAATTAGCCTAACCTATTTAACATTAAACCTATGAAACCATTTAAACATTTTTCACCCCTACTATTATTCGTACTCCTAATAAGTTGCCTCTGTGGGGAGATCTCTGCCCAAGAAAAACCATTAAAACCTAGGGTCATCGTCACAAGTGATGGAGAAATAGATGATGAATGCTCCCTGGTTCGATTCCTGCTTTATGCCAATGAATGGGACATAGAAGGGATCATTACCTCCAGTTCTCAGTACCATTGGCATGGACACAAATGGGCAGGAGACGACTGGGCAATTCCTTACTTGGAAGCTTATGCAAAGGTTCAACCCAACCTCCTCAAACATGATAAAGCGTTTCCCGCCGCAGCCTACCTCAGAGAACGCACTTTTCTCGGTAATGTAGAGACCGAAGGAGAAATGGAAAAAATAACAGCCGGCTCCCAACATATCGTTAAAGTGCTTTTGGATGAATCTGATGATCGCCCGATTTGGATTCAGGCCTGGGGCGGAACCAATACCATCGCAAGGGCATTGAAAACAATAGAAAAAGACCATGCAGACAAGATGGAAAAAGTAGCCCGTAAAATCCGATTCTATTTTATCTGGGAACAAGACGATACCTACCAAAAATACATTCGGCCTGTCTGGGGAAAATTCAATATCCCAACCATCATCTCAGATCAGTTTATTGCCATTTTCTATCATTGGAAAAAGTATCTTCCAGCTGAACAACAGAAATACCTGGATGCCGATTGGATGAAGGAAAACATTCTGAAAGGCCACGGCCCATTGTTATCCATGTATCCTGCGCATAAATCAGGAGACAAGGGTTTCGAAGAAGGAGACTTTAGATCCGAAGGAGATTCTCCTGCCTTTCTCCATACCATTCCTACAGGTTTACGAAGCATGGAATCACCGGACTTTGGAGGCTGGGGTGGCAGGTACGTAAAGGTGAGGGAAAACACCTGGCTAGACCCTGTGGCTGACCCTTCTTACAAATATCCTGAAGGAAGGTGGTATGGAAATTCTGCATGGGGGAGAGAGCGGCTCAAAGAAGCCATTCCCAATGACCAGGAGTTGACGGATTATTTGGAACCGTTTTGGCGTTGGACCGCAGCAATGCAAAACGATTTTGCTGCACGTGCCGATTGGACCATCAAATCCTACCAGGAGGCCAACCACGAACCTACCGTCGTCCTTGCTCACCCTCAGGACTTATCCCTTAAGGCAGGAGCAAAAATAAAGCTAAGTGCAGCAGGTTCACATGACCCAGATGGGGATGAACTAAGGTATTCCTGGTGGCAATACAAGGACCCTGGAACGTATAAAGGAGAGGTATTGATCCAGAAAGCAGGAAATCAAAAAGCTACGCTAACAGTACCTAAAGATGCCAAGCCAGGTCAAACCATCCATGTCATCTGTGAAGTGACTGACAATGGAAGCCCTCAATTGACCAGATACAGGCGTGTGATAGTTACTGTAATTTAAAGTGGAGAGAATCAAAAAAGCATATTTGTAAAAAGGTAATAATTTATGACTGGAAAATGAATTTCCAGTCATAAATCTACATTATCAAATGTCCGAATAATCGGTAGGATATAGAAAAAGCGTTACATTTTTTGAGACATTGTTCTGGTATTGTGGAAGTGAAGACAACTCTTTCCAATAAGGATCTGAACGAAATTTATCCCAATGGGCATCACGGTCAGCTTTATTTTCAAAAGTCGTCATGTACATCAGGTTTGGCATTGTTGGCCCCGAAACAACCTCACCATAAAAAACAGCATTGAATCCCAATCTTTTAAAAAGACCAACTTCGTCACCATCATTGAACATCTTGATCTTGTTTTCTGATATCTTCTCAGTATGGCCTTCATAGCTACGCAATTCATAAATCCTGTCTTTATTTGGCCCACTCAAATCAGGAACACCATATTTTGGATTTTTCTCGAAGGCATTCAATAAAATTGATTCGATTCTATCGTAAGGAGGATTGGTATAGGGTGCATTTAGGTATTTGGCACCTGCTGATTGGAATTGTTGGTCCTTGGCAAGTTTGGAATCGATTTTAGAAAACTCCTTTTGAGAACTAAAGGGTATCAGCACATAAATTAACTTTTCATTGGGCTTTTTTCCCTCAGTTGAAGCAACAGGTTTGAATACCCCAATATGCTCAATTCCAGCCCTATGCATGGCCGGGAGGTATGCTTTTTCCAAGTAGGTATCAATAACATTTTCCTGCTCAGTGGAGGAAAAATGATAAATTTTTATTTGATAAAAGTCTCCTTTACCAGCAAAGGACAACCCAGTATTCAGCATTATAATGGCTAGCGCTGAAAATAACATTATGGTACTTTTCATAGTAATTTTTAATTAATTGAAATTGCTTGTCCGTAAGAATCCACTTAGGTTTCTCAGGATCAATGATTCAAGCCCTCATGGCAAATTTTTCTCAAGTTATCTAAAAAAACAGATAACCTGAAACTTCTAAACCTACAATTTAAAAAGCCAAAATGATCAAATTTTTAAGACCATAAAAATAATACTTACTGCTTTAACCTCAGCTTTGCCAATACCGGCAAGTGATCAGATGCATAATGCTCTTGAATAACCTCATGAAACAGCGTCTGGATTCCTAAACCAGATGAATACAAAATAAAATCAATGGCTTTACTGGGCTTGACCACAGGAAAGGTATTTGGGCAGCTCTGGGCACATGTTCGGTTATAGGTTTTGTCCAGATGGGCCATGGTCTTACTGTTTGCCTCCACATTAAAATCTCCCACCAATACCACAGGTAATGCTTCATTTTCAAAGTAACTTGTGATGGCCTTTGCCTGATCCAGTGCATTGTCATCACTTGTATAATCTAAATGCGTATTGCCAAACCTGATCTTTTTCCCTTCAGGGAATTCAACTGTAATAATGGAAAGTGTCCTTCTCTCTGTACCTGTTTCCTCGGGAAGATAAAGGGTTTCCATTTGTGATATTGGGTATTTAGATAAAATGGCCGTTCCAAAAGCGCCCCCTTTATAATCGATGCCCTTGGAAAAGTAAAACTCCATCCCGGTGAGCCTTGCCAATTCTTTCGCTTGATCCAGGTGCTTTCCAGATCTTTCATTGTTGACGTCAATTTCCTGCAAACCCACTACATCCGCCTTTGAATCAATTATAACTTTAGCAATCCCATCCACATCTATCAAACCTGGTTTACTAGCAGGATTGCAATGATGCACATTGTAACTGAGTACTTTGAGCTCAAGTCCATCAACCCGTTCAGGTTGGTATTCGGAATCAACAATTTCGGAAGGCTCCTGGGCATTGGTGCAAGAAGTAAAAAGAAGGGTGAAAACTAAAAGAAAAAGGTAAGGTAATTTATTCATAAAATTGATGGTAAAAAGTTTATAGCCTGGGGTCGACCCAATTTCATTAAACCGCTATCGTTAGGATTAGGAAAGACATTTTTCAGAGAAAGTCAAGGGAATCCCCTGCGAAGAGGTACTGCAGAAACCTTCCCTGCCTCAACCTCTCCTAAGAGGGCTCGCAGTGACTATTTGGTTGGATTTAATGCGATCTAAAATAGCGTTCAAGTTTATAAGAAATTAATAATTAGTTGAAATTCAGCACCAAATCTGCTTCGAGCGGCAGATGATCTGACCAATGGATGCTAGGAATATGGACCCTGTTTGCCTTTTCCAGGTTTTTCTTACTCGTCCAGATAAAATCAATTTTTTTGACAGGATTTATAGTGGGGAAAGTAAAGCCCAGATTTTCATCTGCCATTTTAAACTGTTGGGAAAGCAATTTCATTTCGTCCGTTCCTGGTAAAGCATTGAAATCACCAGTAAGAACAACTGGAACATCTTTCTTAAAAAAATCCAAAGTCTCAGCTGCCTGAATCATTCTTGTCGATTGGTCCAGGGCGTAATGAACCGTAACAAAATCAAGCTGCTGTCCATTTGGCAAGGAGATTCTTGCACCCAGCAATCCTAGTGACTTTTTTTCGCCATTTTTCATGGAAGTGATCTTTCCATTTTGTTGGCTATTTATGGGATATTTTGACAAGATTCCCAATCCATATGCCCCACCATCGTAGGCAAAATGTCTTAGGAAAACATAATACATTCCCGTAATCTCGGCCAAAACTTTCATTTGATCTACATTGCCTGAACGGTTGCACATACTGTCTACTTCCTGTAAACCGACCAAATCAGCATGACTGCGCTTGATGTATGCACCCATTTCCTCAAGTGTATTCACTTCATTTTTATCTGCCCCATGATGAATATTATAGGAAATTACTTTAAGAGCTTGTGCATGCAAAGCTTGCTCCTTTACCAGGAGCAAGCAAAAGGCGAATAATAAAATTTTATAATTCATGGGGCTATATAATTTACTTTTTCCCTTCGGTAGAAAGTATAAATTCAGTAGTTAAACCTGCATCAGGTGAAACCAGAACGTTTTCAACAGTTAAATTAATGCGTGTTTCCTCAGGATATTTCCATACCGCTTTCAAGATTACTTTTGTGGTATCATGGGGGCTAATTTTTACTTGTCCCAAAGGATACCCTTCAATATCGTATTCAGCTGTAATTGTAGTCTGAAAAGGAATATCACTATTATTAACGAAGTTAACAACCATCAGTGGTTCTGCTTTCCGTAATTTTCGCTCTACATATACATCTAAGGAAGCCTTGAATAAAGCTTCGGCTTCGAATTTTCTGGCGACAACATAGTCACCAAAATACAAGGCTGTTCGCTTAGCAAATAAGGCTTCTTCAACTCCTGCTGCTGATTTCTCTTTTGCAAAAACCAAGGTCATGGGTCGGTGGGTATCTTTGTACCTTGGGTGATTGTCATAATGTTCGTCCGTATTACAAAGCATCGCCAAATCATGTTCCAAGGCCATCCTATGGGCTATCACATTGTAATTTCCGGAATTGACCACTTCCACTCCGTCCAAAATATCCCTGTCCAATAATTCCTGATGAAAAGCTGTAAACAATACGGTGTCCTTCTTGTCCCACCAGCTCCAGCTTGGGTGATTATATACCACAAAGGCATTCTGTTTTTGGGCAGCAAGAAATGGCCCCATCAATTGATCATGCGTAATGCTGTCCTTCATCACAAATTCAGCTTTTCCACTTTTCATGTAGGCGGTGGGTAAAATATTCGCATCCTCCAGAAACAATGCATTGTGATGGTAGGGGGCTACCCGTGGGGAAATTTCTACACCTCTGATGATGATCAAACCCTTATTGGCTGCCGCTTTTGATGCAATTTCATAGGATTGATTGTAATCTTTATCAATTAGATCGGGAAAGCCTTCGTAATCGATATGCTCGGTAAGTGAAATCACATCCAGGTCATCCCTTAGTGCCTCTTTGACCCGAAAGGTAGGCCATACATGTCCATCAGAAAAAACGGTATGCATATGGAAATCACCTTTAAGCGTATAAAACCCAGGAATATCAGGAACAGTTATTTTACTGTTTTGAGCGAAAGAAATACTGCTGATGACCATGGCCACCAGCAGTAAAATTTTAAATTTCTGTTGCATAATTAGTAATAAATCAATCCCAGCCTGGGTTTTGTTCAAGGTTTGGATTCAACAGAATGTCTGAATTGGAAATGGGATGAAGGTATTTCTTTTCAGAAAATTCTCTTTCTTCATCATCTCTCCAGATCAGGTGACCTTTGGTACTTTCAGAAAGTTGAGAAGCAGTTCCATCAATAATATAATAGATCACACCAGGGACTTTTGTCTCAGGAACCGTCTGCACGAAAGAAACATCAGGTGTTCCATTGCCATCCAAATCCATTAGCATATCTAATCCGGGAACATAGATTCCTTTCCATTGCATTTCCATTAATTCACCTTTTTTCCAACGAAGAAGATCATCATACCTAAACCCTTCGTAACAAAGCTCTATGCCCCTTTCCCTTCTAATTTCAAGTAAAAACTTGTCTGAAATATTAGGGAAGTAGGTGTTTTGGAGATAACTATCTGCAGTAGCCGGTACCACTGGATTAACGCCAGCTCTTTCCCGAAGCGTACCAATGGTTTGATACCATATGTTTTCATCAAATTCTCCTAGTTCGGCTTTTGCCTCTGCATAATTCAAGAGAACTTCTGCGTATCGGATCAGCGGAATAGAATTGTAAGCTTCTGAAATTCCGTCTAGTCTTTTGTCGTCAAGACTATGTTTCAATATATGATAACCAGTGAAAGTATAACCGAAATTTGGTGGGGCTGCACTCCCATCACTTCTGGTATAGCCAAGGGAACGGACAGTTTGTCCAAGTCGGGCATCTCTATCTTTCATTTCCTCAACAAATAAGAATTCATCATACCCTTGCTTGTCTGTAAAGCGACTGCCATCAGTCATCAGGTAGGTATTAATAAATTGCTTGTTCAAGCCCCAACGTGCTCCATAAGTAGCGCTATTAAACTTCCATGTGATATTGTGCCACCTTCGCAAGGCATTGTTGTAAACCACAGCAAACATTGTTTCTGTGTTGACTGGATTTTCGCTGGTAAAAAGCACCCTATAATCTGTAGCAGGAGTTCCATTATTATACAGCGAATACATGCCAGCATCCATTACTTTTTTTGCTGCATCTGCAGCTTCCGTCAAAAATACATTTGCGGTAGCGGCTAGCCCAGCTTCAGAATGGTATTTTCTGAACGTTCCTTCAAAAAGAGTGACCCTTGATTTGAAAGCCAAAGCAACTTGTCGGGTAACCATTGAGGAAGTATTGTCCTTAGTGTCCCTAATATGCTCCACTGCAAAATTTAAATCTTCCAATACATTGTTCATCACCATTTCACGAGAATCTCTTGGTTTGTAGAGTTCTTCCTGATCAGAAGTATCAAGCGTTTTTGTATACCAAGGCACATCTCCATACTGTTTCACTTTTTCAAAATAGAACCAGGCTCGAAAGAATCTTGCAATGCCTTCGTAATGGTCTCTGGCTTCCTTCGGAATGACTTCATTGTCAAAGTTTTCAAGAAAATAGTTGATATTTCTTAAATTTGTCCAGTTCCATGAACCTTCATCTACGGAAGAATACGTTCCTGAAATGAAAGTAGGAGATTGATTTTTAGAAGTAAAATCACCCATTTCATCACTCTGAACTACTGCCAACCCACTTGGAAGCATCCGTTGATAGAAGGAAGTGGTATATAACTCCAGGTCTTTTTCGGATTGGAAAAAGGTATTCGGCACCAATTTATCCACTGGCTCGGTTTCCAAAAAGTCTTCACAGGAACTGAGAGACAAGATGGAAAAGATGGCCATTGATAGTAATAGCAATGATTTTTTCATAATCAAATAGCGTCAATAATTAAAATGAAAGGTTCAAACCGAGGGTATAGGTTTTTAGCATAGGATAGGCATCTCCCTGTCCATGGCTATTGGTCATGCCTCCAGTGGGAGATTCGATAATTTCCGGATCAAAATTGTCCGTATGTTTGTAGAGTCCTGAAAATGTCAGAATATTCTGTCCACTTACGTAGACCATCGCTTTTTTCAGCCCCACCTTACTAATAAGCTGTGCTGGAATGGTATAATCGAGGGTCACGTTTTTCAATCTTAAATAACTGGCATCCTGTAAAAACCTTGTTTGAGGTGCACCAAGTGATCTGGTAGTACTCAATGCGGTATAGCCTCTGAATCGTGGGAAATAAGCTTCAGGGTTTTCTTCGGACCAGATGTCATTCATCATGATTTCAGGCTGGAAACCATAAGGACGGTTATAAGGGCCATAGAAAAGATCTGCTTCAGGAGCAAAGTACCAATCCCGCTTGCCTATACCCTGGAAGAATGCGGAAAGACCAAAGCCATTCCAATCGCCAGAAAGCGTGAAACCAAATTGGTATCTTGGCGCATTGTTTCCAATAACTCTTCGATCTCCGGGATCATCTACTGAGTTAGTACCTTGGTTTATAACTCCATCATTGTTCAGGTCAGCAAACTTTAAATCCCCTGGAAGCCATTGCCTGTTATTAGAGTTAATGATGTAACTCTGATCAGCGTGACTAGCAACATCCTCTGCTGAGGTGAACAATCCCATGGTTTCATATCCCCAGATTTCGCCAATACTGGAACCCTCATAATAGGTGCTTGAGATAAGTTTATTGGGATTATTAAACTTTGTGATTTTTGCTTTACTGTCCCATACTGAACCAGAAACACTATAACTGAAAGGTTTTGAAGCCAGGGAAAATTCATCTCTCCAAGCCATGGTGTATTCCCAACCTTTAGTAGACAAGTCAGCAAAATTTCCGTAAGGAACTGTTGCTCCGAAGACATTTGGCAAGGGCTCACCATAGGTGAACATATCCGTAGTCAATCGGTTGTACCAGTCAAAGCTCAAGGTGAATTTTCCACTGTACATGGAAGCGTCCAAACCTATGTCAAAGGTAGTGGCCTTTTCCCAGGTAAGCCCAGAAGGAATCGCTCCAGGTAAATAGGTATATCCTTTTTGAATGCCATCCAAAATCACACTTGTTTTAGCAACAGTCATAGTTTCCATATAGCGGTATGGCGCCACATTCCCATTGCCAAGTGTGCCATATGAGGAACGGATTTTCAGGTTGTCCAACCAACTTTTGGTAGTGCTCATAAAGCCTTCCTCGGAAAGATTCCAACCTGCAGAAACCGATGGGAAAAAGCCATACCGCTGGTCACTAGGGAATTTGGAGGAGCCATCATACCGACCATTGAATTCCAATAGGTATTTCTCATTAAAACGGTAATTGAGTCGGTAAAAAGCACCCATATACCTCCACTCACTTCCTCCACCACTAATGGTATAATTAAGGCCATCCATTAGGTTGAAATCTGGCTTGGTCTCTACCAATAAGCCATCTCGCTGAGCGTTTAAGTTTGACGCACGATTGCTTTCCACATTATAACCCAAAAGCAAGCTGAAGTCATGCACTTCGTTAAAACTCTTTTTTAACTCGGTTGTAATATTTGAGCCCCAATAGGTGTTTTCATCTGTCAACTCCCGCAGCAAACTTTGACCAAATCGTGCAGTCTGACCCGGTGCCGAACTGTAGTTTACAAAATTATTGAACCGAGAATCTTTATTAAAGGTCTTGGAAAAAGTGAAATTGGCTTTAAAAGTCAATAGGTCACCAAAAGGAGTGGCCGTAAGCGTAGGTGTATTTCTTACAAAGAATTTGCTCTGATCCGATTTACTGCTACCATCTACATAGGAAGCACCTATATAAGAACCGGATTGCGTAAATGTCCCGTCAGGGTTTTGCATTACCGCCATTGGAAATCCTTGAACTGCCAAATACCTCCAAATTCCAGCATCGCCATTGGCCAAAAGGGGATATTCATATTTGTATGTACTGAGGTCAAAGTTATTTTGAATCGTCAACCAATCAGTAAGCTTTACTTCTCCTTTTGCCCTTAGATTGTACTTGTCAAACCTGTCAGAAGAGTACCTAAAAATCCCGTCTTGGTGATAATAAAGGCCAGATATATAATAACTGGCTTTGTCAGTTGCCCCCGAAGCACTTATAGAAGCTTCTGTAGCAGGCATTTTATCCTTATGCAGGTAATCAAACCAATCGGTACTACCAAAATACTCATAGCGATTCAACTCTTCATTGAAAACCGTTTCTGGCAAATTTGGGTTATCGTTATGATTTTTCAGCTCTTCTAGGTATTCGAGTGAAAAAGGGAAAATACTGTTTACCGAGATAGGGTGGGTTTTGTAATCGTACCAACCAGTAAATGCCTCATCAAAGTTTTTGGCCCACTCATAACCATTTGTTACAAGGTTAGGAACTACTGTTCTCTGGTTTACAGAATGGCTGATTTTAACATCTACTCCAGAATGTCCTTTAACTGGGTTTTTGGTGGTAATCAAAACCACACCAAAAGCTGCTCTTGAACCATAAACAGCTGCAGAGGAGGCATCTTTCAAAACAGTCACACTTTCTACATCATTGGGATTGACCAAGTTTGGATCTCCTTCTACTCCATCGATCAACACCAAGGCATCACCACCTGCTCCAATGGATGTCGCACCACGAATATTGAATGAGGCTGATCGTGTTGGACTACCATCGACCATCTTGATATTCAGGTTGGGTAAAGCTCCTTGAAGCATCCTTGTCAAATTGGGTGAGGGTCTATTTTCAATGGCTTCTGAGCCAATCTGAGATACAGCCCCAGTCAGGTTTATTTTTTTCTGGGTGCCATATCCTACGATTACTACCTCTTCCAGCTCCTGAGGATTAAGGGTGAAAACAATGTTTTCTCTCACAATTGGTAGCACTTTAGAATCATAGCCTAAAGCCGATGCCTTGATTTCTTTGCCTAGCAAAGACTCATCAATCTCCATAAACCAATTTCCATCCAAATCAGCCATTGCCCCTTGGCTGGTTTCCGAGATATATACACTCGCACCTGTTATGGGTTCATGCGTCTCAGCGTCCAAGACCCTACCAGAGAGATTGATTTTCACTTCAACCATTTTCTGGGATTTCTTTAAAGTAGGTTTGACCGCTATGGATTCATTCACTTGTTTAAAACCAAGCTTTGCTTGAGCTGCCACCTCATAAAGTAATGTTTCAAGGTCTGAATTACCCGAAAGAGCAATTGCTTTGTTTTCAACCGCTTCAGGGTTAAAATGGAACCTAAACGTGGTTTGTTTTTCAACTAAATGAAAAAACGCAAGTACAGATGTCTTTCTGGACTGAATGGAAATTTGTGTCTCGTTTAGATGCTGCGCCTGAATGTTGTTGGCAATGGCCATTCCACTTAGGCAATTATTCAGCATTAACACAAGCATTAAGTACTTTGAGGTATCCCAAATGCTTTGTAGTAGTTTTTTTTTCATAATTTTGATAAATAATAAAAGGTTGAGACTGGGAGGTGTCCTATCGTCAAATTTGTACACCAACCCGACAGTAAAGTCATTCGATCTATTATCCGGTGGTATCATTTACCACCGGATTTTATTTTGCATGGTGTAGCGTATATTGTTACATAGGTATCATTTAGTTCGTAAGTTATGTTTAGTGCATAGCTGAGTGTTTCCAAAATTTGCTCCAGGCTTGCTTGGTTAAATTCTCCACTGTAATGACAGTTTTTTTTATTACCCACTATTTTAATGGGTATTTTATACCATTTTTTTAAAGTGCTTTGAATTTCCACTAATCCCGCATTTTCGAAAGTTATCATACCCTGACGCCAGTCGGGTAGCTTGCCCGTATCAAAAAATTGAATGTCACTTATTCCCTTCTCTTCCATCCAACTTATTCTTTCCCCTTTTACCAATGTAGCTGAATTTTCACGGGATTGCTGGTCAAAAAACATGACTCTTCCAGAATAAACAGACAATTCTATTTCATTTTCCTCATAGGATTTAAGGTTAAAAGAAGTACCTAAAACTACCGTGGAAAAAGTTCCAGTAGTGATTTGAAAAGGGAAATCAGGATTGCGCTTTACCTTAAAAAAGGCTTCACCAGTGAGTTTAACCTTACGATTTCGGGAAAAATCTTCCGCATACTGCAATTCAGACCCTGTACTCAACCAAATTTCGCTACCATCAGGTAGAAAAAAGGTGGAGACTTTACCTATGTCATTGGTATAAACCCCTGCTGCTAATTTGACTGGCAATTCCTCTTCAGAAAAGGGGTTTAACAAACCGTAAGAAGTAAAACATATCCCAAGGAAAATTGCGACCTTCCATAACCAATTCTTCAAAAATGGAAACTTTTTGTTCTCTAGGCGCCTTTCTACAGGATGTGTTTTTTCAAGGATGGTAATCCATGAATCGGATTTAATATCGCTAAGATTTTCAGGAATAACCGTCTGCTCATTAAGAGACTGGTACCAAAGATTTAATTCATCAACCTCTGTTTTGTTCTCTACTTCCCTATTGAAAAGCTTCCGTATTTGTTTTATTATTTTTTGTGAATTCATAAATGTGCTCTCTGTATATAAGAGCTTGAAATCACTTTTTCTATCTAGTCAAGATCCATTAATGAATGATGAATAAAAAAATGAACATGGTAACAAATTGGTAATAGAATCAAACGATAATTAAGGAAAGGATTGCTACTAAAAGTAAATTGTTCTCAAGTTGTCCTTGAATTTTTGCATTCGCCTGGCTTAAATGATTTCGAACTGTGGATTCTGCCACATTATAGGTCTCTGCCAACTCTTTGACGGTTTTGTTTTCAAACCTGTTTTGAATAAAAATTTGTCTGCTCCTTTGAGGCAAGGCATCGATTGTATCCATCAGGAAAGCATACAATTCATTAAATTCCATAATCTTAAAACCATCATTCCCATCAATAAAAACCTCATTAGGTACGGCGGTATCAAGTTCATCAAAAACAATTTTTTCCTGGTCGATCCACTTAAGGAATTGATATTTCAACATCGTAACCAGGTAGCTTTTTAGGTTATGAATTTGCTTGAGGCTTTTTCTATACTTCCAAAAGGCAATAAAAGTCTCTTGTGCCAGATCTTTCGCTAGGTCTTGGGATTTCGTTTTTTGAAGGGCTTGAAGAAAAAGCAATTCCCAATAGGCATCAAATAGCAGTTTAAAGGAAGCGTCATCATCCTCATTTTGTATTCTCTGAAGAAGCAGTTGTTCGTTTGGAATCGCTTTCATGCGCTAAGTATTTAAGGCAAAGTTAGCTTTAGCACAAGTGACCCAACTAGAATTGATGTTAAGGATTGATTATGATTTTAACTTTGTAATTAATCCAAAATAAGCAAGACATACAATGAAACGCTTAAAAAAGTTAAAAATCTGTTTGTTGCTATTTGGAGAATTTACCATAGCAGTACCGTACTAAAATTTTCAAATGATTTGATTTTCTTGCGCTTGCAACATTTCCAGATAGCGAAGGAAAATTCTGTTCCATAATACCAGTAAAAATAAGGGGCTTTATGCAATGGATCGAAAGAAAACTAAGAAGCATCTTAGCCTAATAATCAAACAATAATTTTTACTGGTTTTTTATCTATATCAATAGCTACAAAAGTAAAGGTCCCGGAAATGGCTTTTTCCCTTCCTTCCTCATACATCCGTTCTACCCATACTTCTACTCTCACTTTAAGGCTGGTATTTCCTACATGGATTACCCTGCCAAAAAGCTCAATGATGGTTCCTGCAGGTATGGGTTGAGTGAAATCAATTTTATCGCTACTGATCGTTACCATTCTTTGCCTACTAAAGCGAGTAGCTGTAATAAAGGCCACTTCATCCATTAATTGCATGGCTTTACCTCCAAAAAGGGTATCATAGTGATTGGTAGTATTTGGGAAAACCGCTTTGAATATCCGGGTATCGGATTGCTTGATTTTATCTTCGGGAATCATAGAGAAAAACTTATAAATGTAAAAAAGTTGTTGCCAATAATTTATAGATCAAAGGTATAATGGAAATTATGATTTTAGAGGTTATTTTTCCTTTATCCCGGATTATGTAATAGGATTCGTAATGTGTATTGCAATCGCAAGAAAATCAGACTGTTTGGAGATTTTAGCATAGCACCGCTATGGTGAAATTGAAAACAGCAACGAAGTGGCTGATTTTAAATCGATTGCAACACGTAATAGAATGTCTATTGCATATTTCGGGTTTAAGATGCAAGGATAAAAGAATAATAGGCATAAAAAAAAGCGAGTCTATTCAGACTCGCTTTTAATAATTATTTCTAAAGGTTCTCCTGAAATATCCAGGAATTTATACTCCGTCACCGGTAGTGAAGAATCTTTAACCAGGTTGATCCATTTATAATATTTAAAAAACCACTGCATCCTTTTAGAGTAAATGCCATGTGTAAAATAGGCATGTAAATAAGGATGCAATGCAATTTTAATCTTTGATTCGTTTTGGTGAACTGCAATGTGCTCTAAATCTTTTACCAGTTTATCTGCCACAAGTATGGAGGCCTGAATTTTGCCTGTACCATTACAAGAAGGACAAATTTCTTTGGTTACTATGTTCATTTCAGGTCTAACGCGTTGTCTGGTGATTTGCATCAATCCAAACTTGGTAAGTGGGAGTACCGTATTTTTGGATCGGTCATCTCTCATTGCGTCCTTCATCGCTTCAAAAATAGCCCTTTTGTTCTCGGCCTTTTTCATATCGATAAAATCAATCACAATTATACCTCCCATATCGCGAAGCCTTAGTTGCCTTGCAATTTCTTTTACGGCCACCATGTTGGTTTTCAGGCCAGTATTTTCCTGATCACTTTCCTGATTTGATTTGTTACCGCTGTTAACATCCACTACATGCAAGGCTTCTGTATGCTCAATAATGAGATAACCGCCTTGGGGGAGACTAACAGTAGTTCCAAACAGGCTTTTGATCTGTTTTTCAATACCAAAACTTTCAAAGAGCTTCGCTTTTCCGTTGTAAAGCTTAACAATTTTTTCTTTTTCTGGAGCAATGGATCTTATATAAGACCGCATCTGATCATAAATTACTTCATCTTCTACCGTGATTGCGTCGAAAGATTCGTTGAGTAGGTCTCTAATTATAGAAGAAGCCAAACTCATTTCTCCGATGATTTTGTCTTTAACTTTGGCTTTCTGAAGCTTTCGCATTCCATCTTCCCAAGTCTCTAAAAGAGACCTGAGGTCTTTATCCAATTCGGTGACAGATTGTCCTTCTGCCACTGTACGGATGATCACACCGAAGTTTGCCGGTTTGATGGAAGTGATAAGCCGGGATAACCTTTTTCTTTCATCAGCACTACGTATTTTTTTGGATACGTTCACTGTATTAGAAAATGGCACCAATACCAAGTATCGACCAGCAAGGGAGAGCTCACAGGATAATCTAGGACCCTTCGTAGAAATCGGTTCTTTAACAACTTGTACCAACACCTGATTGTTTTTAGACAAAACTTGGCTTATTTTACCAAGTTTGTCTATTTCAGGTTCGTTTTCAAAACCCTTCAGGTCGAAACCTTTGTGGTTTTTATTTCGGGTTAATTTTACCAGCTTACTTAAGCTGTTAACCTGTGGTCCTAAATCTTGATAATGCAAAAAAGCATCTTTTTCGTAACCTACGTCTATGAAGGCTGCATTTAAGCCATTTACGATTTTCTTTACAACACCAAGATATATGTCTCCGACTTTAAACTTATTGTCTTCTTCTTCAACATGAAGCTCAATCAAGCTTTTATCTTTGAGAAGGGCAATTCGACTACCATTTTGAGATGAATCAATTAATAATTCTGAACTCAAATTGTGTCTCTGTTATGAAATAAAAGAACGTGTTAATTGTACAGAAATAAGATTATTTCTTATTCTTGTGTCTGTTTTTTCTCAATCTTTTTTTGCGCTTGTGTGTAGCGATTTTATGTCTCTTCCTTTTTTTTCCGCAAGGCATAATTTTATAGTTTTAGTTTAACAATATTTTGATTATAATCTATCTAAGTAATTCTCGATTCCCGAAAGAATCTGAGGATCTGTAGTTTGCTTACGTAATCCTTCTAATTGGGTTTTAGCTAGTTTCTTCTGATTGGATTCAAACAAGCTTACCCCCAAATAAAATTGCCCCTGAATATTTCCGGGGTGATGCTCAACAAGTGTTTCAAAACGTTCAACAGCTCTTTTGTACTGACCACTCTGCATCGACAAAATTCCCATATTGAACAAGGCTTCCTCATTCGTAGGATCTTCTTCCAAAACCCCACGTAGCATGGTAATGCCTTGCATAGGATTGGCTGAAGACACATATGTCATCGCTATCTTGGTTTTCAAATCAAGCCTTTCAGGCATGGCCTCCAAAACTTTGCCCAAATACAAGCGCGTTTTATCTCCCAACCTTTTGGTCTTCATTTCTTCCATGGAAAAACCAAATGCCTCATAATAGGCATTCCCCGCTTTCTCCCAATTTTCAGGAGCTGGCGCTTTCTCGGCAATCAGACCGTAATAAAAAGCAGCACTATCCAATTTGCCTCCGCTTTGATAAACTTTAGCAATTGAATCAGCGAATATAACAAAATTTTCCGTACCAGCCTCTCCATCTAACTCAGCCATCAAATTATCGATGACCTCAAGGTCGCTGCTACTTAATGAATTCCCGTGGTTATTCTCTTCACTTGATGAATCAGATCCCAGACTATTTCCGTCCTCAGAAAGCCCCTTATCCTCATTGTCAACTACCACCATGGGCAAGCTATACAATAAGTAGGAAACAATAATACCTGCAACAACGAAAATAATTTGGGATCTTTTCATAGTCAAATGTTTCAGGGGTTTAGTCCTGAGGAGCCAATTCTTTTACGTTTTGACTGTTTTTAATTTTTTCAATAAATGATTTAGATGGTTTAAAAGCTGGAACGTAATGTTCATCAATCACAATGGCTGTGTTTTTAGAGATATTCCTAGCAATTTTTTTAGCCCTTTTTTTGTTTATAAAACTGCCAAAACCTCTAACATAGATATTTTCTCCTTCTGCCATTGAATCTTTTACAACCTTGAAAAACGCCTCAACGGTCTGTGTAACATCATCCTTTTGGATACCTGTCTTCTCCGAAATCTTTGTGATTACCTCTGCTTTAGTCACTGTCTTAATTTTTTTTTGTGTAATTCAATTGAGGCTTAACCTCCTATTAACCAACTAATTTTGGGAGTGCAAATTTACGATATCCATTCCAATTAAAAAATTAAATCGATAAAATTAGCGTCATTTGTTCAATTATCTGATAAAAATAAAATTTTAAAATTTTGAGTTTCAACTATTTCACCGAGAATCTACTCCGTTGGTATCCCATTCATCGCCGTAATCTACCTTGGAGAGAGACAAACAGTCCATATATCATTTGGTTGTCCGAAATAATCCTACAACAAACCCGAGTGGCCCAGGGTTTACCTTATTTCCACGCTTTCATCGAAAGATTCCCTACTGTAGTTGATCTGGCAAATGCACCACAAGAAGAAATTTTAAGAACCTGGCAGGGCTTGGGCTATTATAGTAGAGCAAGAAACCTACACTCATGTGCTCAATCTATAGTAAATGAAAGAAATGGTGAATTTCCAGATAATTATAAAGCCTTATTAAAACTAAAAGGAGTCGGTCCCTATACTGCCGCAGCTATAGCCTCTTTTGCCTTTAAAGAACAAGTTGCAGTCCTTGATGGCAATGTTTTTCGAGTTTTGTCTCGGTATTTTGGCTTAGATTTAGACATCTCTTCCAACAATGGCAAAAAAGCATTTGACCAGCTGGCCAACAAACTTATTCCTAAAGAATCTCCAGACCAATACAATCAGGCCATTATGGAGTTCGGAGCACTGCAATGTGTCCCAAAAAACCCAACTTGCAATCAATGCCCCCTAAGCTCCAAATGTTATGCCTTTCAAAATGCACTAGTCAATGTTCTTCCGGTCAATGAAAAAAAAGTGAAAATAAAATCACGGTATTTTTTATACTTCCATATTCAGATGGATGACTTTACCGTTGTTAGAAAACGAGAAGAAAAAGACATCTGGCAAGGCCTGATAGACTTTCCATTAGAAGAGTACAGCTCCCCGGAGGACATCATAAATATTGAACCCGACAGCCTTGAATTACCGAAAGAACTCAATTATATGCAGCCTCATTATAATATAAGTTCCGAAAAACCCTTCAAACACCTACTCACACATCAAAGAATTTTTGCTTCCTTTGTGAATATAAAATTGAAAGCAAAGTATAGAGAGGCGCTTGAGAAATGGGTTGAAAAAAATAATTATTCACTTGTGAATGAGTCTTCCCTAGAGTCCTTAGGCAAACCTAAATTGATTGTTCACTACTTGAATCAAAAAAATTAATTGTTTATATTTAATCAGCTTTTTAAATAACCGAAAAAATTTAATAATGGCAGGAGTTAATAAAGTAATTTTATTGGGAAATTTGGGTGCAGACCCAGAAGTAAAGCACTTGGAAGGAGACAAAGTAGTCGCAAACCTAAGGTTGGCTACTACAGAATCCTATAAAGACCGTTCTGGAAACCGCGTAGAAAATACTGAATGGCACGATTTGGAACTGTGGGATGGACAGGCCAGAGTTGCGGAACAATACTTGAAAAAAGGCAGTCAGATATATGTAGAGGGCAAAATAAAATCAGACACCTGGCAGGATGATCAGGGCAATAACCGTAAAAGGACCAAAGTAAGGGTCCAGAGTTTTACCATGCTCGGTTCAAGAACTGGCGGGCAAGAAAATGCCCAAGGTGGAGGACAGAGTAGCCCCGCTCAAAACTCTAATACAAACGCTGGAATGAACACTTCTTCTACCCCAGCTTATGATGGCAATGACAGCGATGCAGATGATTTACCATTTTAATAGTAATGGAATTCGGTAAAATCATTAGTTTTGCATAAAATTATATTCATAAATTAATGGACGACCCCTATCCGAGTTTGCTGCTCCTGACAGATGTCATAGCTGTATCACCGGTTTATTTGGTGGGTAATGCAGTATTATTTATTGCATTATTGATTGTTTCAGCTTTGGTTTCTGGCTCAGAAGTAGCGTTTTTTTCTTTGAACCATGAGGATATTGAAGAAATCAGGGTGGCTTCTGACACGAGGTCAAACAAAATCATTACCCTGATTGAAAATCCTCAAAAATTACTGAGTACGATACTGATTCTTAATAACCTTATTAATATCAGTATCGTTACCCTTACCACATTTTTCACATGGAGCCTATTTGGCAGCAATGCCACAGGTATAGTAATCATCCTTTTTCAAACAATAGGCGTTACCTTCTCTATTGTTTTTATTGGGGAGATTGTTCCCAAGGTATATGCCAATGCTGCCAGTGTTAGTTTCTCAAAACTTACCGCAGGATTTCTTTATTTTTTCTATTTGGTTTTAGGACCACTGTCCTATTTACTAATGACTATAAGCGACGTCATAGAAAAGCGTATCGAAAAAAAGGGGTATTCTTTATCGGTAAATGAACTGCACCATGCCTTAGAGATAACTTCCGTAGACACTAGTAATAACGAGCGGGATATTTTAAAAGGAATAGTAAATTTTGGCACCTTGTCTGTGAAACAGGTAATGCGCTCAAGAATGGACTTGACAGCGGTGGATGTAGAAATGAATTTTCATGAGTTGATGGACAAAATCAACAAGAGTGGCTACTCAAGAATACCTGTGTATGAAGGAACCATAGATCAAATCAAGGGAATTCTATACATAAAAGACCTTTTGGATCATATTGAAAAGGACGAATATTTTAACTGGAAAGACCTAATCCGCAAAGGGTATTTTATTCCTGAAAACAAGAAATTGGCCGACCTGCTAAAGGACTTCAAGAACAAAAGGGTTCACATGGCCATTGTTGTAGATGAATATGGTGGAACTTCCGGCCTGGTTACTTTAGAAGACCTTATAGAAGAAATCATAGGAGACATCAACGATGAGTTCGACGAAATCGAAGAATACCTTTTCAAAAAGATAGATGATAAAACCTATATTTTTGAAGGTAAAATATCATTGAATGATTTCTGCAAAAAGCTCGATTTGGACATCCAATTGTTTGATGAAGTCAAGGGTGAAAGTGAATCTCTGGGTGGATTATTATTGGAATTAAACTCCAACCTTCCGAAAAACGGTACTGTAATCAAATTCGATAATTTCGAGTTTACCATAATGGCAGTAGACACCAGAAAAATCAAGAAAGTAAAAGTAGTATTGGATGGACCAATAGATAAAAATGTCCCTGATCAGTTTGATTGATTCCTAAAAGCTTTTATTCACCTAAATTATAAGATTGATTTAATTTTTAGAAGTCTGGGTTCATTTATTTCTTTTTTTTTCGTAGTTTTAAAATTGGCAATTTTAGACTTATATACGTAATTCAAGGGGCAGTCTTTCCCTATTAAGGGTGAAAATTTAACTGAAATATTGGACTTTGGCAGAATTTTGCGTTTTTCCAGTCGATTAATTAAGGCGTTCCTTCATTGACTTAATTATAATTTTTTGATTCATATTCAGCTATTAATTCATTTTTGTTTTACCTTTATTGTCTAGAATTTAATAATTGAAAAATTAATTGTGAATTTTTCAAAGTGAATTCAATACCTAATACAATTAAATTTAACAGAATGAATCAAGGTTTATATCGTTCACAGTTTGAGCATGATGCCTGCGGAATCGGGGCAGTTGTTAACGTTAAAGGCCATAAAAGCCACGAAACAATAAGTGATGCTTTGCTAATGCTTAGTAATATGGAGCATAGGGGAGGACGAGGCAGTGACCCTAAGACGGGCGATGGTGCCGGCATCCTGATCCAATTGCCACATACTTTTCTGAAAGAGGTAACACAAAGGTTGGGTTTTGGATTACCTGAGGAAGGATTTTATGGTGTTGGTATGGTGTTTTTCCCCAACAACAAACAACTATACAAAAAGTGCAAATCAAACTTAAATAAGATAATCAACGAATTGGGCTTTAAGCTCATCGGATATAGGGCTGTACCTACTGATGATACTGTACCTGGATCAGGTGCTTTAGAGGTAATGCCAAATATTGAGCAGGTATTTGTCCAGCATAAAGATAATCTTTCAGGAATTGATTTAGAAAGAAAGCTTTATGTACTAAGAAATTATTCAACAAGGATTCTTAACTCCACTATACCAGGAGTTAACAGTGCTTTTTACTTTGCTAGTTTTAGTAGTCAAACAGTAATCTATAAAGGTCAGCTACGAACAGATCAGGTTTTGACTTTTTACAAAGACTTACAAAACAATAAACTTAAATCGGCCATAGCGCTAGTACACTCTAGGTTTTCTACAAACACATTCCCTAACTGGAGACTAGCACAGCCTTTCCGATTTTTATCACACAATGGAGAAATCAATACCATCCGTGGTAACCTCAACAAAATGAGGTCTAAGGAGACATTGATGAAATCAGCGCATTTTACTGATGAAGAGCTCCAAATGCTTATGCCAATTACCAACGCTAAAAATTCGGATTCAGCAAACTTGGATTCAATGGTTGAGTTGCTTGCGCTAAGCGGTAGAAGCCTTCCCCATGTAATGATGATGCTTGTTCCTGAAGCTTGGCAGGACAATAAGACAATGGATAAAAAGAAGAAAGCTTTTTATAAATTCCATGCTTCATTGGTAGAGCCTTGGGATGGACCAGCAGCATTGTTGTTTACAGATGGTAAATCATTAGGTGCAACATTGGATAGAAATGGTCTGCGTCCTCTAAGGTACTTTGTGACCTCTGATGATCGCTTGATTCTTTCTTCTGAAGCTGGTGCACTACCAATCAGAGAGTCCACAATTATAGAAAAAGGACGTATTAGCCCTGGTAGAATGCTCCTTGCTGATTTAGAAAAAGGTAAAGTATCTTTTGATGAGGAAGTTAAAGATGAAGTTGTCAATAGAAAGCCTTATGATTCTTGGATCAAGAAAGAAAGGCTAAAATTGAGAATGATCCCTACTCCGGAGAAACTTTCTTTCCCTTACAGTACCGAAAACATCAAGAAAAAACAAACCATATTTGGTTACAGTCAAGAGGATCTAAAAGTAATCCTGTCGCCAATGGGAGATACGGCTTATGAGCCTATTGGATCCATGGGGGCAGATACTCCTTTGGCCGTACTTTCCAAACAAAGCCAGCATATCGCCAACTACTTTAAGCAGTTGTTTGCTCAGGTGAGTAATCCACCAATTGATCCAATTAGGGAGCGTTTGGTAATGTCTTTGTTTACCAGAATTGGTGAAAGTTTCAATATACTCGAGGAAAGTGCCAAACATACTCGACAAATCCATATTTCTCAACCCGTCTTGCTAAATGAAGACCTTGAGAAATTGAGAAACCTTGAAGATAAAGGCTATCATTCTGCCACGCTAAGTGCACATTTTGAAGCAGATGGTAAACCTGGTCGTTTGCTTGAAGCTTTAAACAAATTGTGCCAAGCTGCAGAAGATGCAATTGGAGAAGGAAAAAACATTATTATCATTTCTGATAGAAATTCTAAAGATAATACCGCACCAATACCTTCATTACTTGCAGTAGGCGCTGTTCACCATCACCTGGTGAACCAAAAGTTGCGTACCAAAGCAGGAATAGTCATTGAAGCAGGGGATATCAGAGAAACCCATCATTTTGCCACAGCTATCGGTTACGGAGCAAGTGCTATAAACCCCTATTTGGCCTTAGAAACACTTTTATCGCTCAATGAAAATGGCATGTTGAGCAAAAAGATTTCTCAAAAGAAATTATTTGAGAACTATAAAGAAGCAATAGGTAAAGGATTACTTAAAGTACTTTCCAAAATGGGAATCAGTACACTTCAGTCCTACCAAAGTGCTCAAATCTTTGAAGCCATTGGCCTTGGGGCAGAGGTAATCGACAGATGTTTCAAAGGTACTGTTAGTAGAATAAGTGGTGTTTCATTTGATGAATTAGCAGATGAAGTGCTTGTAAGACATCATACTGCTTACAAAACCAAAAGCCCGCTATTAGAAGCTGGTGGAATTTATCAATGGAAGCGAAGAGGTGAAAAACATCTTTTCAACCCTGAAACAATCCACCTTTTACAGAAGTCCACTCAACTCGGAGATTATAATTTGTACAAGAAATTTGCACAAAAAATCAATGACCAGACCAAAGATGCGATGACATTGAGGGGCTTACTGGAATTTAAAAAGAGAATTGCTGTTCCGATAGATGAAGTTGAGCCAGTAGAGGCAATATTAAAACGCTTCGCAACAGGAGCCATGTCTTTTGGCTCAATATCCCACGAAGCACACAGTACATTGGCCATTGCCATGAACCGCATTGGTGCCAAAAGTAACAGTGGTGAGGGTGGAGAAGATGAAGTAAGATTTGAGAAAAAAGAAAATGGCGACTGGCAAAGATCTGCTATCAAGCAGGTGGCTTCCGGTAGGTTTGGAGTAACGAGTAACTACCTGACCAACGCTGCTGAATTACAGATTAAAATGGCACAGGGAGCCAAGCCTGGAGAAGGTGGACAGCTTCCAGGTCATAAAGTAGATGATTGGATAGGAAGAGTAAGACACTCTACGCCAGGCGTAGGTTTGATTTCACCTCCTCCTCACCATGATATTTATTCGATTGAAGATTTGGCTCAGTTGATCTATGATCTTAAAAATGCCAATAGAAAAGCAAGAATTAATGTCAAACTAGTATCTCAAGCCGGTGTTGGTACCGTAGCTGCTGGGGTGGCCAAAGCCCAATCCGACGTAATCCTGATATCAGGAGCAGACGGAGGTACTGGAGCCTCACCACTTAGTTCTATCCGACATGCAGGATTGCCATGGGAGCTAGGCTTATCAGAAGCACACCAAACCTTAGTAATAAATAACCTCCGAAGCAGGGTAACCTTACAAACAGATGGTCAGCTTAGAACAGGTAGAGATTTAGCAATTGCTGTACTTCTTGGAGCTGAAGAATGGGGTATTTCTACTGGCGCATTGGTAGTAGAGGGTTGTATAATGATGAGAAAGTGCCACCTGAACACCTGTCCAGTGGGTATAGCTACTCAAAACCCTGAGTTAAGGAAATTATTCACAGGTAACCCTGATCATGTAGTGAATTTCTTTACTTTCCTAGCCCAAGACCTTAGAGAGATAATGGCTTCATTAGGCTTTAGGACCGTAAATGAAATGGTTGGACAAAGCAATATCCTAAAAGAGGCCAATGGTCAGATGAATCATTGGAAATGGGATAAATTAGATTTGAGTCCAATATTCCATAAAGTAGAAGTTCCTGACCATGTTGGTATACACAAACAAATTGATCAGGATTTCAGACTGAAAAAGGTACTAGACAGAAAACTTATAGAAGCAGCTACTCCTGCTTTAGAGCAAGCAAATAAAGTAACCGGAACATTTGACATCATCAATGTGGATCGATCCGTCGGTGCCATGCTTTCAAATGAAGTATCCAAGTTCTTTGGAAGTCCTGGACTACCAGACAATACCATTCACTTTAAATTCCAAGGTTCAGCTGGACAAACTTTCGGTGGGTTCTTGACCAAAGGTATCACCTTTGAATTGGAAGGAGAAGCAAATGATTACTTTGGTAAAGGACTATCAGGAGGAAAATTGGTTGTTTACCCGAATCGAAACGCCAACTTTGTAGCTGAAGACAATATTATTATTGGCAATGTGGCCTTTTATGGTGCTACCTCAGGCCAGTCATTTATAAAAGGAAAAGCTGGAGAACGTTTTTGTGTAAGAAACTCAGGCGTAGAAGCTGTAGTTGAAGGTATCGGAGACCACGGTTGTGAATACATGACGGGTGGTTTGGTAATCATTCTTGGAGAGATAGGTAGAAATTTCGCTGCTGGTATGAGTGGTGGAATAGCTTATATCTTCAAAGAGAACCTAGGCAATATCAACAAAGAGATGGTAGACATTGATCCTCTTAATGAAGATGATTATGCTACAATCAAATCCTCTCTAGTAAGCCATGTAGAGCTTACCTCCAGTAATAATGGAAGTAGACTATTGGAAGACTGGGAAACTGGCAAAGACAGGTTTATTAAGGTAATTCCAAAGGATTACAAAGAAGTATTGAGAAAAAGAGCATTAGAAAATTCTAAAACATTAGTATAAGATGGCGGATAAAGAAGGTTTCTTAAAATATAAAAGACAACTACCTGGATCCAGATCACCTGAAGAAAGGAAAAAGGATTACCAGGAGATATATAAGCCTTTGGATGACAAAGTGCTCAATCAACAAGCAGCTAGGTGCATGGATTGTGGTGTACCTTTTTGTCACAATGGTTGTCCTCTAGGAAATGTCATTCCGGAATTTAATGACGCCGTTTACCAAAAAGAATGGGAGCTGGCTTATCAAATACTCCGTGGAACAAACAATTTTCCAGAATTTACAGGAAGAATATGTCCGGCACCTTGTGAAGCAAGTTGCGTATTGGGCATCAATAAAGATCCGGTAGCAATCGAATTGATTGAAAAGAGTATAGCGGAAAAAGCTTATGAGTTAAACTTGGTAAAGCCAAACATCCCTTCTGAAAGAACTGGTAAAAAAGTAGCCGTAATAGGCTCTGGTCCTTCAGGACTTGCAGCAGCTGACCAAATCAATCAAGCTGGGCACGAAGTAACTGTTTTTGAAAAAGACAAAGAAGTAGGTGGCTTGCTTCGATACGGTATTCCTGACTTCAAATTGGAGAAATGGGTAATTGACCGTAGGGTTGATGTAATGAATGCTGAAGGAGTAATCTTTAGCAAGGATACTGAAGTAGGCTTTAATATTAAAGCTGAAAACATCCTTCAGAACTTCGATGCCGTGGTTCTAACTACTGGTGCACAACATCCCCGAGACCTAAAAATCAATAACAGGGATGCAAATGGGGTTCATTTTGCAATGGAATTTCTAGGTAAACAAAACCAAGTAAATTCAGGAGAATTGGAAAGCAATCCTATCCATGCAAAAGGCAAACATGTAATTGTAATTGGAGGAGGAGATACAGGAAGTGACTGTATAGGTACTTCCAATAGACATGGTGCAGCTTCAATTACACAACTTGAACTATTACCTAAGCCTCCACAGTCTAGAAATACCCTAAACCCTTGGCCGGAATGGCCAATGACTTTGAGAACCTCTAGTTCTCATGAAGAGGGTGCTGATAGAGTATGGTCTGTACTTACCAAAGAGTTTACTAAAGACGAAAATGGTAATGTTACAGGACTCACAGTTGTGGATATAGAATGGAAAGAGGAAAATGGCAGAATGCAATTTTTCGAAATCGAAGGAACTGAAAGAACACTTCCATGTGACTTGGCATTTTTAGCCATCGGATATTTGGGACCAAAATCAGGTTTATTGAAAGCCTTTGATATAGAGCTATTGGAAAACGGTCTTCCGAAATCCAAAAACTATCAAAGCTCTGTTCCTAAGGTATTCCTTGCCGGAGACATGAGAAGAGGTCAATCCCTCGTTGTTTGGGCCATTGCAGAAGGGCGTGAATGCGCTGTTGAGGTAGATAAATTCCTTCAGGGAGAGTCTTCTCTCGCCAGAAGAGATCAATCCTTCTATTCATACGAAGAGACGGCACAGGGCTAAAAAACCCCGCCATATCATTTAATACATTAATAAAGGCAACTCATTTTGGGTTGCCTCTTTTTTTGCCTTCAGTTATTGTTCATTTGAGATTTAGCAAGAATAAGCGCTGAACCATTTTGTCTATTGACTTTTATCCATTTTTTTTACAATCTCTCGAAGCAGATCATTCTGCTCTTTTTTTAACGAAATGAATTTGTTGACCCAAGTATAAATCAAATAAAATGCCCCAATTACTATTGACAAATAAAAGACCATAAAAAATATTGAAACATACGGAATAAGGCTCATAAGATTAAAGGTTAAATTAGTCTACATCAATTTTATGTACCAATATAATAAAAATGTAGTTCATAATTAAACTTTATCCCCCTGAATCAATACCTTTCATGCCCACTATCTACATAATCACATAACTCTGATACAAAAAGGTATACCACCATTCTACCATGAGCATAAATGTTACATTTTTAGAAGTGAATACCATAGCTTAAAGACAATAAAAAAAAGAATCCCCTATTTTCAATTTGATAATCGGATTAGGGAAATTATGCCAACTTATAGGGTATTTTAACCTATCATAAAAGCCTTAAACATAGCTAGATTTGTAATGTTAAGAATAAAAAACAATCCCAAAACCTATTTTCGGTTGAAAAATTGCTAAGTAAACCAGGAGAAAGATAAAATAAGCGATGAAAACTTAAGAACAACGAAAACACAAGGAATACTACACTTTAACCCGAAATATGCAATAGACAATCTATTACGTGCTGAAATCGCTTCAAACAGCCTGATTTTCTTGCGATTGCAACACTCATCACGAATCCTATTACATAATCCGGCTTTAACAATATAATTTTTTTAGGCATTAATTTTTATACCTCATCAAAATGAATACCGATAGAATTAAAGTCATAAATGAGAATGGAAATGAGTTGGCAACCTCCATCGATTTCCCTAACCATCAAAAGCCAAAACAATTTGCCCTATTCGCCCATTGTTTTACTTGCACAAGTCAACTCAATGCGGTTAGAAACATAAGCCAAGCCCTTAACAATAAAGGAATTGCTGTGGTACGTTTTGATTTTACAGGACTGGGAAAGAGTGAGGGAGACTTTGCCAATAGCCACTTTGAAGCCAATGTGGACGATCTAATTGCAGTAAACAATTACATTACCAAACATTATCAGGCCCCTAAGCTAATGATTGGTCATTCACTTGGTGGTGCGGCTGCAATTGTAGCGGCATCAAAACTTGATAATATACAGGCAATTGTGACCATAGGCTCCCCGGCTGATGTACAGCACGTCACAAAACAATTTGAAGGTCAAGTCAAAGAATTGGGGAAAAATGAAGAAGCAGAGGTGCTGATCGGCGGCAGACAATTTAAAATCAGTGGGGAATTTGTGGATGGATTCAAACAACACAATTTGCCCGAAACAGTTAAAAAGCTTCGGAAACCAATTTTGGTAATGCATTCCCCCATAGATGAAATCGTAGGTATTAATAATGCCCATGAAATTTACCACAACGCTAAACATCCTAAAAGCTTTGTTTCCCTAGACAGTGCAGACCATTTACTTACTAAAAAAGAAGACAGTATATATGTTGGAGACATGGTTGCCTCCTGGGCTTCTCGATACATTGACCTTAGTCCATTTGAAACACCCAACCCTAACAATCATCAGTTGGTGGCTCATTTAAATTTGGTGGACAATAATTTCACTACATTTATAAATACCAAAAACCACAGCATTATAGCTGACGAACCCAAAAGTGTGGGAGGCTATGATTTCGGAATGTCTCCTTTTGAGTTGGTATCTGCGGGTCTATCAGCCTGCACAGTGATGACCATCAAACTCTATGCAGAACGAAAAAAATGGGACTTGAAAGAAGTGTACACCTATGTAAACCATAGTAAAGAAGTAATTGAAGGAGAAAACAAGGATGTTTTTGCGAAATCGCTGGAGTTTGTTGGCAACCTGGATGAAAAACAAAGAGAGCGATTAAGAGATATTGCTTCAAAATGTCCAGTTCACAGAACTTTGCAACAATCTTCAACAATCAAAACTGAGATGAAAAATGAACAAATCGATAAAACATAAACCTTCACAAAATCGTTTTGAACTTGAATTAGAAAAAGGGCTAATTGCCTACATTTCGTATAGAAGAAAAAACGATCATCTGGACCTGATTCACTCTGAAGTTCCACAATCGCAAAGAGGGCAAGGCATAGGAAAACTGTTGGTTCTTAATACCCTTAAACAAATAGAAAAAGAAGGCCTTACAGCCACAGCTTATTGCCCTTTTATAAAGGCAATAATCAGGGACAGTGAGAAATGGAAAAACATTATCAATTATTAAATAGGGATAAAAATGGAAGATTTAAAAAAGGCTTATTTGGCTGGCGGATGTTTTTGGGGAATGGAAGAGCTATTCCGTACACAGAAAGGCGTTGAAGATACAGAAGTAGGATATATCGGTGGAGAAAATGATAACCCGACCTATAGAAATCACCCAGGCCATGCCGAAGGCATTGAAATTACTTATGACCCAAATGAGACGACATTTAAGGATTTATTGGACTATTTTTTCCGAATTCATAACCCTACGACCGTAGATCGTCAAGGCAATGATATTGGATCGAGTTATCGCTCAGCAATCTTCATCCAAAATGAGGAAGAAAAAAAAGTAGCCGAAGAAATGATTAAAATTGTCAATAATTCAAACAAGTGGGACGGTAAGGTAGCCACTACTTTAGAACCTTTTAGTACATTCTGGCCAGCGGAACCAGAGCATCAGGATTACTTAGTAAGGTATCCAAATGGCTATACTTGTCATTTTGAACGGTTTGAAGAAAGCTACCTGAAATAGAACGAATTTGAAAACACCCTAAAATAAGTATTGGGGTGTTTTCAAATTTTAACTCCACCTCTGCACTTTTAGCCTTGATTAAGCGCTAGTTATTTCATGAATAGTAAAATAAAACTTACTACCTTTCCCCTGTTCAGATTCCATCCAGATTTTCCCCCCATGTAGGTCCACAATCTTCCTACAATGAGCAAGCCCTATACCTGTTCCTTCATAATCCTTACCTGCATGTAAGCGTTGGTAAATAATAAAAATCTTTTCTTTGTATTCAGGTGATATTCCTATTCCGTTGTCTGAAACACAAAATTTCCAATCTCCTTCTTCTTTAGAAGCAGAGACACTTATTTCAGCTGGCCTATTTGGGTCTCTGAACTTTATTGCATTGCCTATCAGGTTTTGAAACAACAACTTGATCTCTACTTCATAACCCAATATTTTCGGAAGTTCACTCACCTTTATTACAGCATTTATTTCCTTTATCAAGGGGTCGAAGTCATCCTGTACCATTGCCAATACAACATTACAATCAACTGACTCTAATTTTGTGTTGGACCCTATTCTTGAATAATCTAACAAACCCTTAATTAGCTGACTCATACGGGTGGTGGCTTCGGTAATGAAATACATAAACTTGAGCCCCATCTCATCAAGTTCTGTTGAATAATTCTCCTTCAAAAGTCCTGTAAAACTCAAAACATTACGCAAAGGTTCTTGAAGGTCATGGGAAGCTATATAGGCAAATTGCTCTAATTCTTTGTTCTTATTTTGTAATTGTTGGTTGTATTTTTCTAGCTCTTTTTCAACCTTCTTTCTCTTGGTAATATCACGAATAGCAGCACTAACAAGCATTCCTTCTTCCGTTTCCAAAGGACTCAATGAAATTTCAACGGGGAAATTTTTTCCGGATTTTTTCTTCCCATACAATTCCATCCCCTGGCCCATATTTCTGGTTTTAGGTTTAGAAGTATATTTAGATCTATTGGCCCTGTGATATTTAAGAAACTTATCAGGAATCAATAGCTCCACTTCTTTTCCTAAAAGCTCTTCCTTTTTATATCCGAAAAGTTTTTCTGTCTGTGCATTAATCAATACTATTTCTCCGGCTTTATTTACAATTACCATTGCATCCGGTGCAGTCTCTAAAAGCGCTTGCGCCTTACTAATTGCTTTTTCGTATTGACTAACCAAACGAACAATACTAGAAATACCAGAAATTTTACCATTCTGATCTTTGATAGGTGAGTATTGTATTGAAGCAGCCCGTCTCTTCTTCTCTTTATTAATATAATCGGTACGAATAGGCTTTAATGACTCATTAAAGATTAAAGTTTCAACAATGTTTTCAAATCCCTGGTTTTCGCAGTCTACGAAAAACTCCTTGTAATTTCTACCTATCAATTCAGTTGCTGAATACCCTAGTAAATCACATGCTGCCTTATTGCAATAATTTATTTCCCATGCCAAGTTTAGTCCAAATATGGCATCATATGTACTGTCTAAAATGTGTTGTCCCATTAAAAGGTGTATTTACGAAGGGTTTAATAGAATACATGGAATTGAATGGCTTGTTCTTTCAATATTTCTTTGTACAATGGTAAACACATATCCGTTTTTAGATTTGAATTTATACTTTTAACAGGGCAATCTTGAATTTGCAAGCTTGAATAGCCATCCATTTATAGGTCTTGTTTAAGGTTTTTCCGAACAGCGCAAGGATTTCCAAATGCCAAAACATCATCAGGAATATTTTTCGTTACCACACTTCCAGCTCCTACGGTTACATTATTCCCAATATTCACTCCTGGCAAAATGACTGTATTTCCACCTATCCATACATTGTCCCCAATGGTAACTGGCTTCGAAGATGTCAAATAACGGGAACCATTATTTGCATCTACAATTCTTTCAGAAGCATTCAAAGGGTGGACAGAGGTATATATTTGCACATAAGGGCCAATCAATCCATTCTTTCCAATTGTGATGTAATTGTTGTCCAAAAACATGCAGTTTAGGTTTACAAAGGTATTTTGACCAATTGAAATATTAGGGCCGTAATCACAATAAAAGGGCGCCTCAATCCATACACCTATACCAATTTTCGCTAATAAAGCTGTCAGAATCTGCTCTCGCTCTTTTAAATCCTCCGAGTCAAGGTTATTGTATTGCTTTATGAGCTTCCTTGCATTATGATACATTTTCAGTAATTCCGGATCTCTGGAATTATAAAGGTCTCCATTAAGCATTTTCTCTTTCTCTGTCATGCTGATTTTTTCATTGCTCTTCTTTTCCCTTATCAAGCTTAACATTAAAGTGAGGCACCTTATAATCTTTGGGTAAATAATCGGCCGGTATGGTGGTCATGTTCCCATCCCTTGCTGCTCTGTAATGAGGCGATAAAATTTCAATATCACTTTCATTACACACGTCCTGAATGTTCTGGTGAAGGCTAGAATAGATAAGTGCCTGCTTGCTTGCCTCACGTGTATAAGCGTTGATCTGGTAGGCGACATAAAAATCTTCCAAACTGGTTTGCAGAACATAGGGCGCAGGTTCATCCAAGATCATGTCAGTCCTTCTAGCAGCTTCGATAAGCACCTTATGTACTTTTGGCCAAGGAACATCATAACCAATGGTCACCGTGGTATTTACGATTAAGCCTTTGTCTTTCGCCTCAATACTATAGTTGGTGGTGTTTTCTGTAAGCACTGAGGAGTTTGGAATGGTGATAACTTCATTTTTTATGGTCCTCACTCGAGTCACTAACAAAGTTTTTTCAATTATATCCCCAGTCACATTGTCAATCTTAATCCGGTCCCCAATTTTAAATGGTCGCATATAGGTAATCACTAATCCAGCTACCATATTAGAAATGGCGGAAGATGAACCTAAAGAGAATAAAACGCCAACAAATACTGAAACTCCCTTAAAAATAGCAGATTCCGACCCGGGTAAATAAGGGAAAATTAGCACAAACATAAAGGCGTACAATAAAAACTGAACAATGCTAAAGGTCGGCATAGCCCAATCAGAATGAAAATCGGACAAGACCAACTTCTCAGCCTCAATTTCCTGAAAGATGTACTTTACAAATTTAATGACATACTTCATCACAAAGTAAATCACTAGAATTTTAAAAAGGTTGGGAATATATGTCCAAATAGATATTAGCAGTCCTTTGAATGGTGACCAAATGAGATAAAATAGTGTATTGGCCCAATCCCGAGAAAATGGAAAAATACTGAAAATGATAGGCAAGGTGATGTATAACAAAAGGAAATAGACAAACCAACGCAAAACCTTAATTAAAAAAAGTAATATTTGGGTTTCTTGATCTACCGTAAGAAAGGTATAATCCTTATAGGATAAGTCTTGAAGCCATTTTTCCTTATTGGTATCAAAATTAATTACCAACCTCGTATAGCCCTTTCCTATAAGCCCAATGAAAACCCAGGCCACAAGAATTACAAAAAAAACCAAGCCTATCCTTGATAACAGCTTTAACCAACTGTTTTCGTCTTTGGCTTGAACAATTGCCGATTTAATTATTTGTTGAAAGTTTTCAGACAGTTCTTTCTTGCTCTTTCCGTACCAAAGCGCATCATTTTCCGATACACTTGCAATGATCAAATCCTTATAAACAATGTCATAAGTTTCTTCCGTGTCTGAAATCCGGATAGAATCCTCGATTAAAAAATCATCTTGGTAAAGTTGGTTAATTTTATTGCTGATACTTACCGCTCTTTCTTTAGGTGAAGCCGCACCCATTTTAGTGTAAATATAGAATAACGTATCATTTTTAAAACCCAATACTGGATACCCCTTGGCGGTATTTTTTAATGAATCAATTTGGGCGATTTTATTGGCAATTCTCCGTTTTTCGTTTTCTTTGATCGTTTCTAGCTGTTGGATCAAATCTATTTTTTGAAGGTTATCTGTGGTTTTAAGCTTTAATAGCTGGGCTTCTAATTCTGCCTTTTTCAAGGAGTCAGCAAGTCTCTCCTTTTCAACCTCAGCTAATTTTCTATCGTATTCGAGTAAATTCGCATTGTTAATTGAGTCATTTTTTAGGGCCAAACTATCTGTCTGCCCATAGGTAAACAAGGTCATCCCACACAAAAGAAAAAGACCTTGTAATACGTTTCGAAAATTCTTCCACATAGTAATATTATAAGTTATAAATATAGTAAAAGAAGGCTAAATAAAAAGATGCTTGCAGAAGACCCTCAAAAAGCAATAAAAATGTTTATTGTACCTTATTTTAGACATGTTTCAACATGTTTTGGTAGATTTAAGAATAAAATCTACCTTAACCTCTACCAGAATCGGCAGATGCCTGATAGATTAAATAAGATTTCTTCAGAAAAATGGAAGCAGATTTTGGAAAGAAAAAACATCTGAGGAGGCCTTTTGTTTTAATTTTTAAAGTCTTTAAAATACAAATCTATGCCCAGACCAAAATCGAAAGAAGAGCTTATAGCTTTAAGTCAAAAAAACCTTGACAAGCTTATTGGTATGGTAAATAATTACCCAGAGCAAAAAACAGTTCAAGAATTTCCTGCAGGAACATTAAACCGAAACATTAAAGATGTTCTGGCTCATTTACACACTTGGCACCTGATGATGTTAGAATGGTACAAAGTAGGAATGAATGGGGACGAGCCTGCTATTCCTTCTCTTGGATATACCTGGAAAACACTTCCTGAACTAAACAGGAAGATTCAAGACGAGAATAAAGGCCTCCCACTACCAAAGTCAATCAATTTGTTACTTGAGTCTCATGTTGAGATTCACAAAATAATGGACAAGCATACGGAGGAAGAGCTATTTGAGAAAAAAAGATACCATTGGACCGGTAGCACTTCACTGGCTGCTTACCTGATCTCGAATACTTCCAGTCATTATGATTGGGCAATAAAACTTATAAAAAAAGCACTAAAATGAAATACGGCTATACGATATTCTATGTTAACAATGTACAGGAAACCATTGCATTCTATGAAAAAGCATTTGGGTTCCAAAAGAAATTTGTGACCCCTGAAAATGACTACGGCGAATTAATCTCAGGAGAAACCACCATATCCTTTGCTTCGATAGGCTTAGGCAATGCCAATTTTAAAAAGGGATTTAACCTTTTGGACAAAAGTGATAAGCCTGTAGGCATGGAAATGGCCTTCGTGACCGAGAACATTGAAAAAGACTTTCAAAAAGCGATTGAGGCAGGTGCCAGCGAATTTGAATATATCAAAGAAAAACCCTGGGGCCAAAAAGTGGGTTACCTTAGGGACTTAAATGGTATAATTATTGAAATATGTACACCTATTGATAACAAATAGAGTTCACTCAAAATTATAGGATCTTCCTATTCACCCGCTTCATTCTTGAGCATCAGGGGCAAGTTCATAACAGCCTATGGTTGGAAAATTTCGTATTTCATTCCCCTCAAGATCAAAGAAGTTTTTTATAGGTGTAGCTGCACCAATTAATGGGGATCCATGAGCTGGGCGGTAATTTCCACCAGCCATGTCTACAAAATAAGAGGGCTTTAAAGGACTTACAGAAGTTATAATATCACCTCCACCAGAACCTGCCAACCTACCAAATACAGTATTGATAATAGTTGTAGCTGCCCTTCTATCTATTTTTCCCGGAACGGTACAGTTACTTATCACTGTGCCAGAAGTATCCTGAAAAACCACAATTCCAGGAGAATCACCAAGATTACACATTTGAATGATGGTGTCAGTAGCATCCTGAGCGATAGTAAGCCCACCTTTTGCCCTGGAAGAATTTACTACATCTATATTGATAAAATAAATACCTATTGGTGTTTTATCAGTCGGGCCATTGTTAACGGATTGACAGATAAACCGTGTACAACCATCTATCAGGATGTGTTTAAATCCTGAATTTTTAATCCTAAAGCTATCGTCTAAGCCATTATGAGATACATGTCGAAATGGGTTCATTGCATCCATATATCCTTTAAGGTAAAACCACTCATAGGTATGGGCCTCTGCTCTGATCTGAATTCCTAGGCTTCTTTTATTATCTAAACATTGCAAATCAGCATATTTTAAATCCACAAACGGTGCATTAGCAGCTGATAAAGGCGTTTCTGAGTCTATTATAGACGTATGGCATCGAAAATTTCGACCTTTTACCCCCCCTCCCTCAAACTTAATGGCTCTATGTTTACTATCGTATGTTTCAATATCCTGAAACAAGGCTTCCAAAAACCCTGAATCCTCAGCCCCTGGATGATTTTTAACCCAGAAAAAACCATCTTCCCAAGTAAGTACTGTACTACACTTCAACCTTATAAACCTATTTCCCTTACCATACATCCCGACTTGATAAGGATACCATGGCCCATCTCCATCAAAATCCGTTTCAATATCCATAATACAGATATTATGGGCTACTCCCTCTGGGTTAGTTTTCATCGTAACAGATGTCCCATTTAATCTGGCATCACCTACATCGCAAAATCGCTCAGAAGATTTATTGTTACTACCGTCAATAATCGGCCTTGGGCCTTTACCCCATGCACCTAAAGTTAGGTATGCAGGTCTCTTACCTCCAATCAAGGGATTTTGCACTTTGGTCCAATCTTCAATACGTTGACCTCTTTTCCACAAATAAAAATACCCAGCTTTACCTGTTGCAATTGCTGGGGCACTTCCATAAAAATGGTCCTGCCATCTTTTATAAGGATTATTTCTAGTTCCTTCTCCTTTACCATCTACCTTAAAGTCGAAATAAACACAGTTTTTAGCAGGAATCCTGTAAACCTTGCAAATGGTATCTTCAAAGTAGGTTTCAAATAATTTTACCCTTACCGTTAAATACCTCGTTGAAACAAAAAGCGAAGACTTTTCTATTTTCAACTCCCCCTGTGAAGAAATGGAAAAAGCCTTATCAGAATTCCCAGACCTGATTTCGAAACTATAAGAAGAGTCATCAATGGATGTTCCCCACCTTCTATTGAAAAATTTTTGATGACTCCATAAAAAATTTACCTTTCCAACATTATCTCCTTCATCACAGTCTTCTGGTAAAATATAATATTGATGGTAAATAGGTTCTTTGGAAGCAACTTCAGGAGCCGTCCGAATGTCTTCAATATGTGTAATTGGATGTTTAAATGAAGAATAATCTACCATAGTGCTCCCTATCATGCCTTTTGATAATTTTACCAGTCCTTGTATTTACCGGACTCAATTATTGAAAAAAACACCCTACTACTAAATTTAATGGTGCCTTAACTCGGAATATGCAATAGAACTTCTATTACTTGATGTAATTCCTTTGAACACTATTGCATAATCCGGGCTAAAATATAAAAATAACCCTTTGAGGTTCCCAATTCAAAGGTACAAATAATTTCTTTTAGCAAAACTCCTAGAAAGACCCCAACTAAGCTAAATACCTTCCCCTAAGTAGTAATACCCTAGAAAACCAGTCTATACAAACTTTAGAACTATCAGAAACCAGGGTCTTAAAACTATGAAAATGCTTTTTATTGTTGCCACCAATTGGGTTCACTGATAACCATACTATCCAACTCTATCTGTTCCCCAATTCTAGGTGTAATTATACCGATTCCCAGTTCCCTGGCTTTTCGAGAAACTCGCTCCACAGGATCTGTCCAGGTATGGTGAGACAACTTAAAAGCTCCCCAGTGAATCGGCATAATCATTTTAGCATTAACATCTACTCCCGCCATTGCCGTTTGTTCGGGAAACATATGCACTGTTGGCCATAATTCATTGTATTGCCCACATTCCAGTAAAGCCAGATCGAAAGGCCCATACCTCTCGCCAATTTCTTTGAAATGGGGTGCATATCCACTGTCCCCACTAAAGAAAAGGTTTTCGGTAGGTGATTGGATGATCCACGAAGACCATAGCGTTTGGGCCCTATCGGAAATACCCCGACCAGAAAAATGTTGGGCTGGGGTACAACGAAAAGTCAGTTCCTCAAAACTTACTTCTTCCCACCAATCTAATTCTACTATGTTTTCTTTTGCCACTCCCCAGGCTTCTAAATGTGCCCCTACACCCAATGGGGCATAGAAAGTCTTCACTTTGTCTTTTAACTTTTGGACGGAACCGTAGTCCAAATGATCATAATGATCATGGGTAAAAAAAACAGCATCAATAAAAGGTATTTTTTCTATAGCTATGGGAAGCTCATCACTAAAACGCTTGGTTCCCAACATCGGGTGGGGTGCAGGAACTGTTCCCAGCATGGGATCAACGAGAATGATTTTATTGCTTATCTGCAGGAGAAAAGTTGAATGACCAAACCAAACCAGTCTGGTTTTTGGCCCGTACTCTATTATATCTAAAGAATCAATTTTAAGGGTTTCAATATTTTGATCGGGAACAGAATGAGGTATGGTTTTTAACATTCCACCAATGGCTTTGAGCATGTCCCTTCCGCTTAAGTCCATATTGATATCTCCATAATTGACAAACTTTCCTTTTTTGAAGTGATCAGATTTGGAATAAGCCAATCTTTGCTCTTCACTGGCTTTTCCTCCAAATTCAGGGCTAAAATGAAGGAACAAAAACCCTCCGATGACAATTAGGGCAATGGTTCCAATGAATAATGCTATCATAGTGTATATAATCTTCTTAATTCTTTTCATTTATTTAAATTGTAATAGACTATCGCAAGTTGAAGACAGTGATTTCTAATCGGTCCTAAAAATACACGCTTTTCAAAGTAGTTCTTTAAAAATAATTCTTTCAATAAAGTTCAATTTATTCTGAGGGCAGTGTAGAAAAAATTTCATTCTTTACTCTTGTTAGAGTTTATTCTAAAGTTAACGGGTAAATAGCATTTCTGGTTGATTTAATTTTTTATATTAAAAAAGCCCCTGTTAAATCAGATCCTTCTAAAATGGAATTATAGAGCTGAATTTACAAATAGTATTTTCCAAAGGCATTTCTTCCCTGTTTTAAAATCCAACAGGATTTAATTACCTTCGTTTTTTCATCAAAATAGTTTAGAAAATGGAAATATCAGGAAAAATCATACAAGCACTTGAAGAACAATCTGGAAACGGCAGAAACGGAACCTGGAAAAAAAGAGACTATATTCTGGAAACACCTGGTCAATATCCAAAAAAGGTATGTCTTACGGTTTGGGGAGACAAAATAGACCAGTTTAACATTCAACAAGGGCAAGAAATTACGGCAAGTATAGAGGTTGAAAGTAGGGAATTTAACGGCCGCTGGTATACAGATGTTAAAATTTGGAGGGTAAATAATTCAGGAACTGCTAATGCCACTCCTACAGCTGCTGCACAAAAAAATGATATGCCAGATGTAACCACCTTTAATGACGATAGTGACGGTGATGTTTTGCCTTTTTAAAAGCTGGGTTTAAAGGGATGTTTCCTAACTAGAGCACAGAAGGTTTCAAATCGCAACTTGCTAATAGCCATTTTCCTCTACCATTTATATGGCACATTACAAATCAGAGGTTACCGGTTGGAAAACAAAAAAGGCGGGTGCTAATTAAAGCGTCCGCCTTATTTTAATTTTTATTCTTACTTACTATTTAACACCTTTTTCCAACCCAGCTCTTCAACATTCTTGGCAGATTCCTCTACTTTATCAGAAAGCGATTGCTTAAAGTTTACCAAATTTTCAGAAATTTCATCATCAAAAGCTGCAACGATAGAGGTTGCTAAAATTCCTGCATTCTTACCTCCATTTAGCGCCACCGTGGCTACGGGTATTCCTGAAGGCATTTGTAATATGGAAAGTATGCTGTCCCAACCATCTATGGAGTTCGAAGACTTAACCGGTACACCAATTACCGGCAAACTGGTTAAGGAAGCCACCATTCCTGGTAAATGTGCCGCTCCACCAGCACCAGCAATAATTACCTTAATGCCTCTTTTTTTGGCTTCTTGAGCATAATTGATCATGCGAACCGGAGTCCTGTGTGCCGAAACTATGGTCAGTTCATACCCCACATTCATCTCTTCCAGAAACTTAGCTGCTTCAGACATTATGGGGAGATCTGATTGACTACCCATGATGATTCCTACTCTTATCTCGCTCATGCTTTTATTTTTATAAGTTCTTTTATTCTTTCTGCTTTTTCCTTTAGTTGGCTTGGCTCATCCGCAAGAATTGTCACATGGCCCATTTTCCTGAAGGGCTTGGTTATCTTTTTACCATAAAGATGAAGATATACCCCCTTTTCTTTTAGGGCTTCATCCATCCCCTCCACAATAGCCTCTCCTGTAAACCCATCTTCACCTAATAGGTTGACCATGGCAGCAGGACATAGCAATGCAGTATCTCCCAGGGGCATCCCCATTATGGATCTTAAGTGCTGTTCAAACTGAGAAGTGTAGTTGGCTTCTATGGTATGGTGGCCACTATTATGGGGTCGAGGAGCTATTTCATTCACCAATAACTCACCATCCTTTGTCAAAAACATTTCCACTGCCAACAAACCGACCATATCAAGCTTTTGAATTACCTCTTCAGCCAATTCTCTGGCTTTCGCATCCACTTCAGGACTAATATTGGCTGGTGAAAATAAGAATTCTACCAAATTGTGTTCTGGATGAAAAGCACATTCTACTGAAGGGAAACTTTTTACTTCTCCTGCTTCATTTCTAGATACTATCACTGCCAGCTCTTTGTCAAAATCTATTAATTTCTCTAATAGGCCTGGCGCATCGAATGCCTTTTCCAAATCATCGGCATTCCTCATCATTTGTACTCCTCTACCGTCATACCCTTCTTTTCCAAGCTTATTTACTGCTGGTAAAAATTCAGCATTGCGTTTTACTTCCTCCTTGTTTTCTGTTAGAATAAATGGGGAGGTAGGGATGCCTTGGTCCAAATAAAATTGCTTTTGACTTCTTTTATCCTGAATAAGTGCAATAATATGCGGTTGAGGAAAGACTTTTTTTCCTTCCTCCTCAAGACGTAAAAGGGCCTCAGTGTTAACATGTTCTATTTCAATGGAAATAACATCACAATTTTTCCCAAAATTATATACAGCATCGAAATCTTTAAGGTCTCCATTTACAAAATTATTGCTAAGGTATTTGCAAGGCGCATTGGGATCTGGATCTAAAATATGAACCTCAAGGTTGTAATCAATGGCAGATTGGATAAGCATTCTTCCCAATTGTCCTCCACCCAATATACCAAGAGTTTGTTGCTGATAGTTTTTCTGCACGATGTTGTAATTTTACATTTATTATACTTCAAAATTAAGGAATATCCGGGATTATGTTGCAGTGATCAAGTGTAGCAAATAAAATTTATCTAATAAGAAGGAAGGAAATTCCCTTTAATTGGGTCCTTCAATGGCAAAATTCCTTTATGACCTAAAATAAAAAGGGCTACCCAAATGGACAGCCCTGATTTATGCTTTTTAATTCATTGCCATTGCTAGACAGATCTACCGCTAATAAGGCGAAACAATACGGCTATAACAGCCAATACTAGTAAAATGTGAATTAGACCACCTACACTATATACAAAGGCTCCTAATATCCATCCTATTACAAGAATAATCGCGATAATATACAATAATGAACTCATGGTTGTTTTGGTTAGTTTTGTTTATATATTTTAAGATTATATCTCCAATATTTATGCCAAAATAAATATCCATCCTTAACTTAACCTGCGTTCTCAATTTTTATACCCATCAATTCCATTAACTTTTGTGCATTGAAATTAGGGCAAGGTCCTTTCTTTATGGTATAGTCAAAAACAATTTCATCCTTCTGAATATCATGATGAAAGCTATAGTTAACCAAAAAGGGCAACTGCTCTTCCAAGGTGCTTAGTTCAATATCGTGTGTAGAAATAATGCCCTTCGCATTGCTATGTGCCAACTGTCTTATTAATGCCTCACTCCCAAGCACTCTGTCTGCAGTATTGGTTCCTTTCAAAATTTCATCAAGCAGATAAAATACTGGTTCTCCTGCAGATGCTTTTTCTAATACGCCTTTAATTCTTGCCAACTCAGCATAAAAGGAACTTACACTCTCCCCAAGGCTATCCGTATTCCTCATACTCGTATACAATAAGAAGGGACCGGTACTAAACGACCTAGCGAAAGGAGGAATCCCCATCCCAGTCAAAACTAAATTAACACCGAGTGTGCGCATAAAGGTTGTTTTGCCCGACATGTTAGAACCTGTAAGCAGTACTACCTTTTCATTTTCTTTCAAATCAAAATCATTGGCAACACAGGTCCCCGGGTCAATAAGTGGGTGCCTGATCTCTTTACCTATGAAAGTAAATTTTTCTTCCCACTTTACCTGAGTAGTCAAGTTCTCTTCTTCCATAAAAGCAGCCATAGAAACCAAGGCCTCCCAGGTTTCAAAGGTTTCTTCCCACTGCTTCATCTTTTGGCCTGCAAGCTGATTCCATTTTTTCAGTCGATACAAGACATAAAAATCAACCCAAAAAAGTAGGTTGAAAATCAGGTACAACATATTGGTTCTGTTCTCTACCAAGAAAGTGAGACTTTCCAATTCCTTAAGGGCCTTTGAGGCTAAAAAATCCTTTTGTTTAACAGGAGTTTGATGTTTGATAAGCAAAGGGTTTTCAAATTGCTCTCTTTCAAGGAGCTTCGCCCAGGCTTGTAATGTTTTTAGGTCATTGTCATTAGGCAAGGCCTTCATCGCCTCCATCAAAGGCTTAAATATGAATCCCAAAAGCCCCATTCCGACCAGAATGAAAATACTCAAGTATAAGGTAGAAAAGACACTGTACAGAGCACCAAATAAAACGACTAAGCCAACAATTGGCCCCAAAATCATAGGTAGAAAATACATGGAATGCCATGGCTGACTGTTCTTCAGCCAGGCATAAAACCTTGCTTTTCCGTCAGGAGCCTTGTCCTTTTTCATAAAAGCCTTTCCAAAGGCTTCAAAAACAAAAAGAAAGTCCTTTTTACCGCTCAGCTCAAACAATGCCTGTTGTTTCTCTGAAGCATTTTTTGGGTCTAGAGGCGTTTTCATCCAGCTAGCCAGTCTAGCTTTTCCTCCCCGGCTTACGGTATGATTCATCATTTGAAACAATGAATGCTCACCAAATAAATCCAAGTCACTGGCGAAAGGGTGCGAGGATTCCATAAATTCCGATCCAGTGTCAAATTCCTTCAACTCTCTCTTTTTACGCTTTTCCCTGTTCCCGTTCATCTCCTTAACAGCCTGATAAAAACGCTCTCTGTCCTTTTCCTTATTGAATTTTAGGATAAGGGATACAAAAACAAAGGTTACCGGAAAAAACAGGATGAGTAGCCAGTGTATTTCGGAGATGCCAACCACAAGAAGCACAAGCATTAACAGGAAAAGGCCAAGCCGCCCAAAGGACAACATAAGCACTTTGTCCCGGATTGTTTCTAATTTCTTATCCGGATCGGAAAGGTCAAATTCAGTATTCATGAAATAATAGATATTTTGTCAAAAGTCGGATATCTGGAAATAAACAATGGTTTTATTAATCACCAAATCAACAATTTCTCAGTCTAGGCCTATTAAAATATAAATGTAGTATAAAAAGTTAAAACTATTGGAGCGATTCCAATTAGCCCGGATGTAAAACCAAAGCCCAAAACCATTTCTTCATATTAGGGGCTTTGCATAAAATGACTCGTCGCCTACACCCTAATATGAGGGTGTAGGCGACAAGCCCGTTGGGTGACATAAAAATTCTATGGTCTATTAATAGGAGGGATTAAGCAGACACCTTTCTATCTGCAATAATAGGTCTCTGGTTTTCGGTCTTTATTTTCAAGCCAATTAACAAGGCGCTGATGGATGTGATAAGCCAAAAAGCATCTATTAGAAATATATCAGAATAGCCACTTGCCCAACTTACCCAAAGCCAATTTCCTGTTACCATTCCATTGGCCAATGGAACCAATAAGCCTAAAACACTACCCAAAATAAGGGTATATTTATTTGTCAAGGTATTGTTTCTCATAAAGGTAAAAATCAAGGTCAGTAGGAGCCAGGACCAGAAATAGGTTTGGAAAATAAAACCTACTCGATCTGCTGAGGGATCTTGAAGTCCTAGTTTTACCATAAGGAAAGTAAATGCAGTGACAGGATACATGCTTAGACATCCTGCCAGATAAAACCACACCAACCAGGTATTAAACTTTCGCTTGGCAGGGGATACATGTTTTTTATCCCTAGCCACCAACCATATCATCACCCCAGAAATAATCACAAAGCAAGTGACAATTCCCATAATAAAATAAATCAATTTGACGGCAATGCCCCCAAAATCTCCAAAATGTAGGCGTTGCAATACTGTCCTCGATCCATCTATATAAGAAACATCTTTAAAAGGATTTTCTTCGCTAACAATCTCTCCTGTGGAAACCTTATAAGTAATACTCCCTGAACTGGCGAATTTGCGGTCAAAGTCTGATTTACCTTCAAACTTAACATGCATGTTTTGGTCTCCATAATTGAAAATATGAGCGGAGCGGATGTCAAAATCTGGCCATTTTTCCTTGGTCTGTTTCAGGAATGGGTTAATGGAAAACGCACTTTGAAGGTTTTCTCCAGAAAGGGCATAGCTTGGAGGGTTAAACCCAAAATCATCATATGCCTTTTCTATATTGTCTTCATAAAGAAACTTAACAAATGCAGGTGACATCAACGTGGTTCCCACAATCAGATAAACCCCTGTCAATGCGAATATGAATTGGTACGGCAAGCCAAGAATGCCTAGCGCAGTATGGGCATCAGTCCAGAGGTTCTTGATACTGGCTTTAGGCCGAAACATAAAAAAATTACTTATAATTTTCTTCCAATGAACCAGGACACCCGTAATAACGGCAAATAAAAAAAAGAAGGCCACTATACCTGCCAGCAAATAACCTGATCTACCATAAAAATTAAGCTGCGCAAAAAAGTGTAAACGATAAAGAAATTCCCCCAAAGAGTAGGAGCTCCTATAATCATACGTTTTCATATCCTGCGTGTTCAAGTACATGAAAGTGCCTCTTCTTCGTCGTTTAGGACCTTTTTCTTCCAGGTTTATTGCTGGGGATATACTCAAAGACAAACGCTGTTCATCATAGTATTGATTAAAACTAATGTCCCTGTTTACCAAAGTATCATTGGTTTTAAGAGAATCAATCACCCGATCAAAATCCATGTCGCTCATCTTCCAACCTTGAGCCAGCGGTTCATTTCTCTCCCAACTGTTGATCTCATCTCGGAAGAAGGAAAAGGAACCGGCGAAGAAAATGACGTAAAGAGCCAGGCTGATGAAAATGCCTGATATGGTATGGGTATGAAAAAGAATATTGTAAATCCTGTTGCTCATCAGTGTGGAATTAATTGGTTGGGGATTGAAAGAAATAAACGATCGCTGAAAAACAGAGGCTTAGCAGCAAATAAACAGTCCATACTTTCCATCCTTTTTCTGCAATAAATGCCAGAATAAGTAGTGTAACCCAAAGTAAGAACCCACCAAATACAAGGGTATAAAGGACAGATGCCTTGTCCAAAAAAAAGGAAAGCGCGAGAAAGAAAGAAGAGGTAACTAAATAACCTCCAATTAAGCCCGCAGAAATCCTTGAAAAGCGGTGTAGGAAGTCCGGCGATAGGTGTTTTTTATTGGCTGGCATAACTAAAATAATTCAAGGATAAATAATATGCCAAAACCAATAAGTAACCAGACAGCTTTAATCTGTACTAGTGGAGAAATTAAAACCACCAGACTACCAATCGTCATTAGGATACAAAGGAAGGCGAAACTACCTGATCCTATTCCCAAGGCGAGAATTGAGCATATAAGTCCGATGACCAGAAAGATGGGGCCCAACGTTTTGGCTAATTTTACATTGGATATAAACCATGCCTCCAAAGCTGCCGGCCGTAAGATCACGGCCTTGCCAGAAGTTTGGTAAAAACATTCAAACCCTGCCAGGGTAAATAGTGTACTTAATGTAATCATCCTTATAACTTTCTCTAATTCTTTATTTTACCTTTTTTTATACAATCCGCCTATAATTGCCATTCTTAAACCTTAACAAGAAACACCATCAACCTATAGCAAAATAGCACTGCCTATTTTTGGCCTATATTGTTCCTTTACCAAATCCATTAATTAAACTCACATTATGCAATAGACCTTCTATTACTTAATCCGGGTTAAAACATCAGGGCGACCACGAAGCAATAATGGTCGCTCTGATGCAAAAAATTCATATAAAAAATTATAGGATCTTAGCTTAAAAGTCAGCTTAAAAAATACCCACTGTCGTAGTATGAAAGTCAATCCACCTCAATCACTTGAGTGGCACATCTCCAAATTGCTTTTAAACCAGAAGGATCATCAGCTTTAAATTTGTCTGTATAAGTTACTTCTACAAAATATTTTCCCTTACTGTCCATGTCCAACTTGGCCTTTCCTTTTTTGCCTGTAAGAAACTCCTGATTTTCTTTGTCTGGTCCCAAAACATTGATGGAAGCATCAGGCAGCACATTGTTTTTGTAGTTTACCTGGAAGGTAGATGAATTCGGTTTTCTTGTTAATGAGAGGTCCCTTGCTTGTTTTGAAACGGCTTTACCTTTTCCAGCCCATACCTGAGCAAAAGCATTGAACTGGTAAGCGGTAGTCCCTTTTAAAACCTTAGCAGTGTGACTTATTTGCAATTGGTATTCGCCTTTCTCCTCCACCTTAAAGCTACCTTCAAAATGAGCTTCTTTTGCCAATGGCTCCAGTTTGGTCTTTATCCCTGATGGGCTGATTAGCCAAAGTTCAAAATCCTCCACATCCGAATACCAGTCTGCGACCGATTCAATGGCATCTTCATGGTAATCCGCATAATAAACTTTGAACTCATGTGTATTTCCAAGCTCAGTAGTGGAAGAAGTGTGTATCCACAATGCATGAGCCTGCGCAGCAATAGCAAATAGGCTAAGCAGCAGGGTCAGGCAAACAGTATTGAATGTTGAATTTTTCATTTTTAAATAATTGTCTTATAATTTTCGAATCATTTCTATTAATTGTAGCTGTTCGTTGGCTTCGATGACTCCAGTTTTTAAGGTGTAAAACTCTTCTTCAGAGAATGAAAATTGAATGTCTTGGTGATAGGTTTCAATGATCACCCTGTCGATCCCATCAATGCAAGGGTATTTATAGGTTTCAAAATCTAATTGCTTTAAATACCTAATGAAAGCCGAAAAGTTAATCTCGTCAAAGCCTATCATTACCTGATGATACATTAGCCCCATTCTGGAACAGTCCATACATTTTGTGAAAATGAAATCCTTGTTTTGATAGATAATTTCGGTTTTACATGCTGACATATTCGGATATTTAGGGTTTTACAAGACTCTGATTTCTGATTATGTACTGATTTACCTAAGTGATCCATTTGATCCTCAAGTAGATGTTTCCTGAATTAGCTAGGTTGAATTTTTAAACTCAATTAGGGCCTGGGTTTAGTTGTCACATTCGCTGGCCGAAACAAATAGACAATTCACCCAGGACTTAAAATTTTTCTTAAGAATGGATTAATCTGCTGGGTCCAGGTGGCTGATTGCAGTAATTCTTCCTCCTTCCACTTTCAAACCTTCTTTGGCCGTAGCACTATTGGCATTGAATTCATACACCCAGCTTCCTTCTTCTGTGGTGATACCTATATAAGCCAGGCCGTCCTTTGCAGAATAATTATTGATCGTCACATTTACGATCGAAGCTTCTGCGGGAGTGCCCGTCACCCACGTAAAAGTCTTGTTATATACATCCGCTACACCGAAGCGATTGCCAACAGTATAAGCACCTTTCTCTTTATTCATGGTTACAATAAATTTACCGTTACCCGCATAGGTGTTTGCTGTGATGTAATAATCATCAGCCAGTTCCTGCACATTGAAATAGTAGGATTCGTCAAATGCTAATGTTCCCTTATTTATTCGTGTGATAGCCGAAGGAAGCGTAGAAGTCATTTGCCCATTAGAGGAAGCTACGGAACCTGAAAAACCATAGGCATCACCCTGCTCATCCACTTCCAGGCCTGAAAGAAAGTACCTGCCAAGAAAACTGGTTCGGTCATCTTTGATCACTGTATTTAATTCCATGCTCGGGTAATCAAACACTGCAATCCAGGCACTATCAGGATAGTTCGTTCCGAAAGTGTCATTGCAGCATGCTTTGATACTAAAGTAAGGAGCGAAAAGTTTGTCACCTACCTGAGTGACCCATGAGAAAAATGCTCTTTCCCCATTGTCAGCTATTTCTTCTTGATTCCAAGTGCCTTCATCGACAATCTGCAATTGATCAGCATCCATTCTATACCATGAGGCAAAAGGATTGGTCTCACTACGGCTTATTTTCACCATTACGATATCATCATCCATCGCACCAAAAGCCTGCACTGTTTCTGACTGGAAATCAGACAATTTCTCCAACTCACCTTCGGCATTCAATTCATAAGTAGTCACGGCACCCGGATTTCCCTGCCCGTAAAGCATGCTGAAGAATTTATTTTTGTGCGTCACATAATACCGGTATGTCCCGTCTTGTTCCACACCATTTCCTAGTGTGCTCACCGTTCCTTCGCTCAGGCTTTCAGCAGTCAAGAGATAATCTGCTACTCCATCAGAAGAAATAGGAGTGGATGCAATGATATAGCGGCTTTCAGCGGCCGGTTGGCCAGGGTCTGGTTCGGGATCATCTGTAGGATTACAGCTAGAGAATCCGACAGTCAAGGCTGCCGCAAAAGCTAATAGGTAGTTAAAATTGGTTTTCATAAGAATTAGTGTGTAAGAATTAATAAATAAAATATCTTATTTTGCCTGAGAAGCTTCGCCCTGGTTTCTGCAAGCTGAAATTATCATAGAGTTTATTGTCCAGTAAATTTTTGCACTCAGCAATCAGCTGAAGTCTGCCTTTTTCTCCAGTGGTAAAAGTGAGATTGACATCATGAGAAAGCTGCTGAGGTACATCAAATTTCTCAGCTCCCAAGCTTGGCCAGTAGAGGTAAAATGCATGCACATAAAGCAGGTTGTATCCGATGTTAAGGTCGTTCCCTCTGCCAAAAGCATCCTGAAGCATCAGACTTGCATCAGCATTCCCAAAGAGGTATGGCATATTAGGTACTCGATCACGATAGACTATACTTGAAGTCGTTTGACCTTCTTCAAATTCCGTATTGTTTCGAAGGTTTTGATAGGTAATATTGGCACCAGCGGAAAGCAGGTTTTTATAGGACCACCGGATTTCTCCTTCCACACCGATATTGGTCACGCTGTAGAGATTGTCCATCACTTGCATCGCTTGGTTGTTATTCAGTCTGGCACGGATGAAATCTTTTGCGTCACGGTAGAAACCATTGGCAGAAATGTCAACCCGATGATCTCTGTTGAGTTGTTTCCAGATACTCAGACCCAAGTTATAGTTGTAACTGGTTTCTGGCTTTAGGTCCAAATTCCCCTGCAGGTTCACCATGTCACCAAAGAGTTCTTCTGGTTCCGGTAGCCGGTAGCTTTTCTCGAAAGAGGCTTTGGCCTGAATATTTCCTGTGATAAAATAGGAACCAGTAATCCCATATCCCGGGTAGGTGAAATTTTCCCTTTCATTGCGATAGGCCACATCTCCATAATTCCCTGTGGGATTATAAGACAAGGTAAAATAGTTGGTCTGCTTGTAGATTTTAGTAAAAGCTGAAACGCTGGCTTTCTCTTCCCAATTCAACTGATAGCTTAAGCCTGTTATATTCTTTTGACTTTTACGAGGTTGCTCGTATTTATCATTATCTGGATTAAGTGCATCGCTCCCAATTCGATTAAAGCTATTGAATACATTGCTGATGGCAAACGTATGAATCCCAAAGTTGTAATGGGCATTTGCAGTGAGGACAGCGTTATTGTTATTAAACTTGTAGCGTGTGTACGAGCGTTCTCCTCCTGGCACCTCATATTCTTTGTACTGCTGAAACCAATTGTAGCGGCGATTGACCGTATCGATGTTTTGTTCAGATCCAAAATTGTAATTGGCATTGACATTCACATCCAATCCTTTCGTAAAAAGGTCTCTCTTTTGATATTTAAAGGTCGGCATCAGGATTGTTCCCCTGCGATGCCACTGTCCAAAGACTGACACCAATCGAGCTCCAGTCTGTACTTCTGAGTAATTTTTACCAGCAGTTAGACCAATTAATAGTTTGTCTGCATAAGATTTCCCTTGAACACCAAGTTGTGTAATTACCGTCTCATTGTGATAAGTATCGTGAAATCTACGGACCCGTTGATTTGGGTAATATTTACCTGTCTCTATATCAGCTACATCTACATTAACCCAATAGTTGTTGTCAGAATAGTTCTGAAAAGCATTCAATTGAAATATAAAGCCGGATTCTGCTACAAAAGCTGTATTGATAACGGACCTATGGGTATTGAAGGAACCATAAGAATAAGATGCATCTACATAATTTTTACGAACGTTTTTTGTAACAATATTCACAGCACCTCCAAGGGCATCAGCTCCCAAACCAATAGGAACTACACCTTTGTAAACTTCGATGCGCTCTGCAAGATTGATGGGGATATTGTTGAGTTGGAAAGAGGAACCAAAATCATCCATTGGAATCCCATCAATAAAAAATTTAACCTGCTTGCCTGAAAATCCATTAAGAGAGAAATTCATCCTTGAGCCAACTCCTCCACTTTCCCTTACCCTAACTCCAGAAACCCTGTCTAAAGCATGTCCCAGGTCCAAATTGGTATGGTGAAGCTTCCTTGCGTCTACAACTTCAACATTGAAGGCTCGTTCTCTGATTTCACTTAGCTCAGATTTGCCAAGTATTGTAAATTCCTCAAGGTCAGTAGCCTCTTCAGTTAATTGTATATTAAGGTTTTTGTTGTTACTGCTCGCAGAGATAATTTCCTCATAAGGTTCATACCCTAAAAATGAAAAAACGAGTGTAAATTCCTTATCTAAAGCTAAGTTCAATTTAAACTTACCTTCCTGATCAGTAATAAAGCCCTTATTTAAGGGTTGGACGCTTATCAAAACACCAGGAATCGCTTGTCCCTGTAGGTCGGTTACAATACCTGAAACAGTCCTGTTCTGTTGTGAAAAAACAGAGGGAGATTGCAAAAGGCATAAAAATACTAGTAACAATATTTTGTTATATTGCATTGCTTTTTAATTGGAGAATTAGGAAGTAGATTACCTGAAGCCTTACAGTTGCCGCTGTAAGGCTTCTTTTCTATCACTATTGTTATTTAGATTAATTTTAAATTAAAACAAATCTAAGGCTTGACAATTAAGTAGCCAAACGATTTAGTAATTAATTTTTATTTTTTTTCCTTGCCTACACACAAGTTATTTATTGAATGATATCCATTTAAGAAGCCGTTAATATTAACCCGAAATAGGCAATAGACATTCTATTACATGCTGAAATCGCTTCAAAATACCCAATCGTTGCTGTTTTCAATTTCACCTAGCGGTGCTATGCTAAAATCTCCAAACAGCCTGATTTTCTTGCGATTGCAACACTTCCTGTAAACACGGGACAGGCTTCAACCCTGACATTGTCAGGATTGAGAAATCCTATTACATAATCTGGGTTTAATCCAGTCACAAAATAAAAAAACTAGCTTCCCTGAGGCATTGCCTAGCCAATTAGAAGCATATAGAATTGAGATATTCAGAAAAACCATGAATTAATACCCGCATATAATTACGCATTGATAAGGAATTTGCTTATTTCTCTTCTTGTTCGGGCAAGGAAGTGTGGCCACTATTTTCTCTTTTTGCTTTCTTTTTTCTTCCCCACCATATTAAGGTGCCGGTGATCGGTAAAGATCCAATTATTGCGCTTAATAAAAAAGCAAAAATTTTGCCTGGCAAACCAGCAATGGCACCTACATGTAGGTCATAATTGATTCGCATAACCTTATCACCAATGGAGGCTTCTTCAAACCGATTGTAAATATGCTCTACAGGAAGTTCTTCCAAAGTGTTTTGGTCAAAATACAGGTAATCCATTTTCCAATAGGTCGAAGCATCAGGATTAGCATTAGCAGCAATGGCCGCGTTTTCAAACTCAGGAGGATGTACTTCTATCCATTCTGCATTTGGGTACATGCTTCTCATTTTCATCCATACAGCGTCCAATGCAGGAATCGAGTCTTGGTAAACGGCTATGGAATCTGAAAGTGGTGTATAATATTCCACATAATCTTCCCCTCCAGAGCTTACAAAAAATACCGCATCCCGAAACCAAACAAAGCCCCATACCAAACCAGTAATAGCAAAAATACTTGCAAAACCCATTACATAAAAGCCCATAACCTGATGCAGATCGTAATTCTTCCTCCTCCAACGTGCATTCCATTTGATTGTAATGCTGCTTTTGAGGTTTTTCTTTTTCCTTGGCCACCAGAGTATCAAGCCTGAAATAACCATAAACAAAAATACAAGTGTAAAGGATGCTACAACAGGTTGTCCAATGGTAGGGGGCAGCCACAAGTAAAAATGGCCATCCAGCACTATTCTAAAAAAGTCAGCGTAAACATCTTTTACCTTTAAAACTTCTCCCGTATAAGGATTGACGTATACGAAATAATAATAATGCTCTTCGAAACTATAGTAGATTGCCTGAGCAGCCCTATCTGGGCTAGGGTATAAGACCGCGTGCAAATGTTTATCTGCCAAAGCGGCATCAGCTTTTTCCCAAATAGAGCTAGGTGGTAAGATTGGGGAATTCTCTGCTGTAACAAATCTATAAGGCTGCAAAATATCCTGTATCTCTGATTGAAAAGCATATATACAACCTGTCACTGCCACAATAAACACCACAAGCCCAGAGGAAAGTCCTAGCCAGAGATGAAGTTTTCCCAGTATTTTTTTAAGCTTCATTAAAACCTATAGTTTAAACTTAGGGAAACATTTCTTGGATTTTGGGCTGTCACAGTAGACCATCCTGAGTAATATTTTTGATCAGTTAAGTTGTTTACCTTTAGCGCCAAAAAGTACTGGGAGCCGGTATAATTTAACGAGGCATTGAATACCTGATAAGCCGGTAATGCAAAACTGCCAATATTCGCCCTATTGATAGTCAGGTACTCACTGGCTGCATTGCCTCCAAGTCCAAATCCAAAACCTTTTAGGTCACCGGTCAAAAAGGAATAACTGGCCCAAAAGTTAATAAGTTGTTCAGGTCCTGCTTCCTCAGGCCTAAGACCTAAATAGCCATTTTCCTCGTAATCTTTAGTTACCTCTGATTTGTTTTTACTGTATCCTGCCACAAGGTTAAGGCCTTCTATGGGATTAGCTATTACACTTATTTCAATGCCCTGACTTTTAACCTCCCCACCTTGTATGCTATTGTTAACATTCGTTGGGTCAGTCATCACCCTGTTCCTAACATTGATATTATAAACGCTGGCGGTGGCAGCTACCTTGTTTTCATACAGATTTGTCTTCACACCCAACTCAACCTGATTGGCATTTTCTGGAGAAAATGTTTTGAGCCTTTGGTTACTCCCATCAGCATCAGCAACTGATCTAGGTGCCACATTCACAAAACCATTCATATAGTTACCAAAAACCGACACTTTATCTCGTATAGGTTGGTACACAAATCCAAATTTGGGAGAGAGTGCAGTTTGTGATTTGGCTCCATCTGCAGACCAGTTTCCTGTCTCACTTTTAAAATTGTCAACCCTTAGACTTGCCATAACAGAAAGCTTTGGCAAGACTTCCGCTACATCAGAAACGTAAGCACTCATAACGCGTGTAACACCTGTAGTATTCCCTTCAAAAGAATTTTTTAACAGATCATCCACACCCGCTTGGGTCAATACCCCTGTATCTTTTCCGTCGGAAAGCGTAACTGTTCCATTACCTACCCAACCAGTACTTCCATTGATTAAAGAAGAATGATAATAATCTAAACCAAAAACCAGTTTATTATGAATATTAGCAAGGTCAAAATTGCCAATGAAGTTTTGTTGAATATCTGTTGTTAGGCTTTGTCCATTTCTATCGGATATGTATCTGGTAAAACTATCTCCATCACTCGCATCAAACAAATAGTGGTAATAGCCATCTGATCGAGTGGAACTTCGAGAAACCACAGTTTGAGAAGTCCATTTTTGTGTGATTTGATAAAGGGCTTGCGCTTGTAATCCATAGGAGGAATTTTTCATTCCCAATTCATGGCCAGTAAATGAACGCTCATAATTTTTTTCAAACAAATCTATTTCTGAAAAGGATAAAGGGTTGGATCTGTTAAAAAAAATCATCGGAGCATTTACAGCATTGCTATTCAAAAACTCTGTATTGATCAAAAATGAAAGTCTTTCGCTGGCTTTAAACTTAAAGGATGGTGCAATAAAAAATGATTCTCTACCGCCAGCATCTTGAAAAGTGTTTCTGTTTTGGTAAGCCATATTAATCCTGACAGAAGAAACTTCATTTGATGGGGTATTTAAATCAGCCGTCAATCTATTCAAACCAAAACTTCCTGTAATTAGGCCAAGTTCACCATCAAATGTGTTCCCGGGACGCTTGGTGGTAATATTAATTAAACCGCCATATGAGATCACGGAACTTCCAAATAGCGTGCCGGAAGGCCCTTTTATAACATCTATCCGTTCTACATTGGCCGGGTCCAAGCCTCCATTGTTCAGGCTAGGCATTCCATTGACCATAGTAGGTTGAACCGAAAATCCACGCATGGAATAAAATTCTGCTCCATCACCACCTCTTCCGGTAGATTCCCAAAGCCGTGCTACTCCAGTAGCATTTTTGAGAGCCTCATTCATATTGGATACCACTTGTTCTTTAAGCAAACGAGAAGGAATAGAATTATATACCTGAGGGTTTTGTAGATCAGTCAAGGGTAATTTAGATACCGTAAATACACTGTCAGCATAAAATCGATTCATACCGATATCTGTAACAATTACCTCCGACAGATCTGAAGCCGATTCTTCCAGGCTGAATAGGATAGGCAGTCTATCGCCCGGTGAAAGCTGTATATTCTTTTCTTGCCTTTTGGCTCCAATAAAGGAGGCAAAAACTGTATATTCTCCCGGATCAATGTTTTTTATTTCAAAACCTCCGTTCCTTGCAGTAGTTACTCCTTTTGCCAAGCCAAGAATTCCAACATTCACATATTCTAAAGCCTGGCCATCTGAAGTGGTTACTACACCGTAAATACTTGCTTTTTGGGCGAAGATTGAAGTTAACCCAAAGAAGATTAATGCTATAGTTTGTAGAATGCTATGTTTCATAGAGTAATTTTTTTCAAAATTACTGACTGAAGCAATTGCAAACAAGATTAGTTTGGAATTAATCTAAATAAAACTCAATTGTTTTTAAAAATGGGATGAACGGTAAATATAGGTACTTTATTAGGCAGAAAAATATTCTTTACGTTTTCTCTTGGTAAAAAATACAATGAACTACTGGGGCAATAAATAAGAGCAAACAAGTAAGCCATTTAGGATCTTCGCATTAGGGCGTTTAAAATTCTTTGAAATCGCTTTTTTATGAAAAATATTTAACAGAGCGTACAGCTAACTGAATTGATTGATTTTGGGCAATTTTCTCTTGCAAGGCTAAAGATATCAAGCTTTTAGGGATAAATCCCCCATTATTACAAGCTTAGGTTGGGTTAAAATGCATTTTTTCCAGAGGTAATGACATTTATCAAGCAATGACCTCAGTGGTATAGCAATTTTTGCTTTTCAAAACTAAATATATGCTTTGTTAATTTATATAGTCATTTAATTGGTTTTTTATTAGTAAATGAAATAATACCACAGTACATTTCGAAAACAAAGTAACAAATCAAATCTTTCAGTATCAATCTTTGTCATGAATAATCCAAAAAAATATTTGTTCAACAGCCTCGCAATTGCCTTGCTAATTACAGCGGTTTCTTGCGTGACTTCTGATCATGAGGATATGGCACCAACTGCTAAAAGCATCCCTTCTGAAGAAATTTCAGGAATGATGGGGCTTATGGAAGAAGTCGATTTAATGGTAATGTCCGCCATGCAACAAAACTTGAGTCAGCAGAGGTTGGTACCTTTGTTAGATGAGTTAAGTTGTCCTGGAACAATTATTACAAGGGACGACAAAAAGGGAGAAATTAAAATTGACTTTGGTAATGGTTGTGTAAGCAACCGAGGAATGGAAAAACAAGGGAACTTGACAATTTATTACTCAGGAGGATTTCTAAGCAAAGGAAGCCAACTGACAATTGATTTCGAAAACTTCTCTTTGAATGGTCACCAAATGCAAGGCCAAAGGAAATTAGAAAACTTAGGCTATGACCCGATTAAAAAGTCCCTTAGGTTTTCTTCTGTCATGACCGATTTCAAATTGGTTAATTTAGAAGGACAGGCATTTAATTTAAATCAGAATTATATCAGGGATCTGGAGATTTCAACAGATTCAGACGGATTCAGAATTTACCTCCAAGGTAGTGGATCATTGTCAACTGAAAATTATATCACCGCTAAATTCGAAATCGTACGTCCTTTAAAATACATGCAAGAATGTATTGAGTCAGGAATTGCGGATCCAATCGAAGGAAGTCTTGAAATTAGTAGTGGTACAGAATACAGTACAATATTGAACTTCGAATCCGAGGGATGTAGCTCAATATAAGCATTAGACTTTTTATTATTTATTTTGTTGTGAGGAAGATTGATTGTAGATAGTTGGTTATTTTTTAATGTAGGGTTTGCCCGGAGTCTCAAAAACTTGGTAGTAACTGAGACTCCGGCATTTTTTCCTTATTTTTTTTCTACATTTTTTAATTCAATATTACCTTCGGGAAAGAAATGATGCACATCTCGTTGAGGAAACGGTACTTCAATATTATTTTCTTCCAAAGACTCTTTAATGTTTTCCATATTGTCCCAAAAAACCGGCCATAGGTCTCCAGCATCTGACCAGCATCTCACGGATAAATCTAAAGAATTGTCACCAAAATTAGTAAAATAAACCGCAGGAGCAGGGTCCGCATGAATTCTTTCATCCTTCTTTAAGGTATCAAGAATTATTTTTCTCGTTAACTTCAAATCTGTTCCATAAGCTACTCCAACAGCCATTTCTACTCTTCTTGTAGGCTTTTCGGAATAATTTGTAATGTTATTATTCGCCAGGTTTCCATTAGGAACTGTAACTACTTTATTGTCAAATTGCCTGATGGTAGTATAGAGAATATCAATTTTTTCTACAGAGCCAAGTGTGCCTTGTGCCTCTACCGTATCGCCTATTTTAAAAGGTTTGAACAATAAAATTAAAACTCCTCCGGCAAAATTAGCCAAGGAACCCTGAAGTGCTAAACCTACAGCCAAACCTGCGGCACCAAGAATTGCAACAAATGCTGTGACCTCTACTCCCAAGGTTGCAAGCACGGCAAGTATTAATAACACATGAAGTAGACCACTTAAAAAGCTTTTCAAAAAGCTAGTCAGAGACTCATCTAAATCAGACTTCTTAAAAATTTTATTGACTGCCTTCATCACCAAACCTATAACCCATTTACCAATAAAGTAAACGACAACGGCTTTCAAAATACTAATTAATGCAACCCACACTAAAGGGCTTGCATTTTCAATTATACCGCTCAGAGTATTGTTATCAAATTCCATAATCTAAAATGATTTTTAATGATTTAGTAAAAATTTCAAAATATAATTATCAAATCCAGCAAATAACTTGCCATCTAAAGGCCCAATGCCATGAAATTTTATATTTCTCAATTCCTGATGCTGCCAATATCTCTTCCCAATCCTTTTTCTTAAAGGATCTTAGTACAGATAGTGGGGCATCATTTTTAACCATTCTAGATCTTGAAAAAAAATATGTAAGCAATTTTATAGAATAATAGGCAAAAAAATTCCTGTGCAAATCGTTGATTACAAAGCCTATCCTAGTTTTATTTTTGAGGTTGCCTAGGATTTCCACCAATTCAGCACTTGTAAAATGATGCGTAAATAAAGTGCAAGTTTGAATGTCTACGGGTTCTTTAATATATTCTGAATCAAAAACATTCCCCTCCTTGAATTCAATCGAAATGTTTTCTTTTTTTACTTTTTCTTTGGCTAAGTGTATTATATTGGAGTTGGCATCTATACCTATAACATGTAAGTCAAGTCCATTTTTTACGGCCCATTTTTTAATATGAACTGCCATATCACCACCACCGCAACCAAGGTCTGCAATTGTCAGCGATTGAGCTTGTTGGTTTTCAATTAATATTTTGAGTCCAGAAGTGGTCACATTATTCCCCCCTAATAGTCTATTAATTGTTCTCAGCTCCTTGAGTGTTTGAGCTACTTCCCAGCCATTACACTCCAGGTCATCCATTATTTCCTTTTCTTCACTTCTGTGCGAAAATTTACTCATGGTTTTTCTATTAATAAACTTTCTAGGGTTAACCCAGGACCAAAACCCATGGCCAATACCTTTCCTTTTATGGATGAATCATTTAGTACCGACTCCAAAACATAAAGTATGGTAACGGAAGACATGTTCCCAAAATTCTTCAAAACTTCATGAGCATGGCCATTTTGTCCTTCATTTATACCGAAAGCAGTTTCAATTTTGCTTAAAATCTGCTTCCCTCCAGGGTGTATGGCAAAATGATTAATTTCAGAAAGTGAAAATTTTTGTTCCAACCCTTCGGCAAAGCGCTTGATTCCTCTCTCCAATAAGCTTGGTACGTATTTGCTAAGTTTCATTTGAAAGCCAAAATTCCCTATAGACCAGGCCATATCAGCCGCTCCATCAGGAATGATATTGGATTGGTATTTTTCAATTTGCATTCTGCCATCACCAGCTTGAACCAATACGGCAGCAGCCCCATCCCCAAAAAGCGCATTGGCAAGAATATTGTCCTCATTGTATTCCTTCTGAAAATGAATGGTACAAAGTTCCACTCCAACTACCAGAACATTGGCAGATTGGTCACTTTTACAAATTCTATCTGCCAACTTAATCCCATTGAAAGCAGCATAGCAACCCATAAAATGAATGGCATACCGTTCTACGGTATTGGGCAAACCCATGCTGTTGATAATGTCCATTTCAACTCCTGGAGCATACATTCCTGTACAAGAGATCAAAACCAAGTGCGTAATTTGACCTGCTTCCACATCACTTTTAGCTAAACAATTTTTTATGGCTTCTATGGCCAGAATAGGAGCGGTCCTTTTAAAAACGTCCATTCGACTTAAAGTATCAGGAAAAGGCTCTAGCGATTCATTTTTTGGAAAAAATTCGAAATCCTGAGGATTAATATAATTGAAGTCTTTTAGTACACTATACCTTTGAGCTATTCCAGATTTTCTATAAACAAAAGACAACTTTCGGCTTTCTCGAGCATCCAAACTGTGGGCTTTTTGCATAAAACGGCAAATCATTTCCTGTTGTATGGGTTTGCCTGGACTAGCAAGCCCTATGCTCTTTATTTGGCTCTTCATTTAAATTAGTTTAGCTTTAATTTATAGTACATTTCAATTTAAGTAAAAAAACCAATGTCAAAGCGAATTGTTATCTCACATTACGAATATGTTTAAGAAATCAAGCTGGGAGCACCTTAGAATTCCTTTTTCGTATTACTTAATGCCTGTTTTTTGGTTTGCTCTTTCTTCTGCTACAGAAGCTAAGTTTGCAAATGTTTTAATAGTGGGAATTATCTTACACCTATTTCTTTATCCTTCAAGCAATGGTTACAATAGTTATTTTGACAAGGATGAAAAAAGTATAGGAGGGCTAAAAAATCCAAAAAAAGTTACCATAGGCCTTTATTATCTTTCTTTGGTCTTTTTCGGTATTGCCCTATTGGGTGCATTAATGATTAACATCTCTTTTTTTGTAATGGTGCTTTTGTACGGTCTTGTATCCATGGCTTATAGCCATCCCTCCATTCGCTTAAAGAAATATCCTTATCTAAGCTGGCTCACAGCAGGCTTTTTTCAAGGCGCAATTACCTTTATTATGTGTGTAATAGGCTTTTTAGAAGGTGACTTAAACAATATATTAAATTGGGACCTATTATTGCCAGCCCTATTTACTACTTTACTTCTTTTAGGTTCTTATCCATTGACTCAAGTATACCAACATGAAGAGGACAAAAAGAGGGGAGACATTACTTTAAGTTTAAAACTTGGTATAATGGGCACTTTTAACTTTGCATCCATTTGGTTTATAATAGCAGGAGGAACTTTCATTTGGTATTTTAACCATATTGGTACAGCATGGGCCATTTGGTGGTTTCTAGGAAGCATGGCTCCTTTGGTTATTTTCTTTTTTATCTGGTTTAGTCTAGTAAATAAGAATCCGAATAAATATGCCAACCATTCTATGGCGATGACCATGAACAAGATTTCTGCCAGTACTTTAAACTTTTTCTTTATCTATTATTATTTAGCCCAATAAGAAAAGCCTAAAAATAGTGTTTTGCCCAAAGCTTAGCCATCCTATTTTACTTTTACATAAACCTATAAATTCAGGAATATGGAAGGACAAGGTTGATAGATAAATATTTTAGAATTGAATAATACCAAGCCTAATAGTTAACCTTAAGCATCAATTTCTTAGTGTATGAACTGATTAAACCATAAAGCAGTATACAAATTAGTTATTCGGGTCTATTATTTCCACAAATGGCCAAGGCAAAAAAAGATAATCATTATATTGCCGCAAAATAAAAATCAACCTATGTCCAATAATAGTGTCATTAAGGGATTGTGTTCCCTTATTTTAGCAATGTTCCTATTAGGAGCTTGCACCAGTAAACCCGGAGAGCCTAAAGTGCTCGTTTTTTCAAAAACTGACGGATTTTATCATGAATCCATACCAGATGGAGTTGCTGCCATAACTGAACTAGGAAAGCAGAATGGCTTTTTGGTGGAAGCCACCAAAAATGCTGAAATGTTTACCGAAGATGTATTAAAAGAATACAGTGCAGTAGTATTTTTAAGTACTACAGGAAATGTATTAAACATTAGCCAACAAGCGGAATTTGAACGCTACATCCAAGCTGGCGGTGGATTTGTAGGCATTCATGCTGCTGCCGATACCGAATACGATTGGAATTGGTATGGCAAAATGGTAGGCGGTTATTTTGTTGACCATCCTGGAATAAACGACAGCTACCCAAGTGTACAACAAGGGGAATTGACCGTGGTGGATAAATCGAACAGTAGTACTTCTTTTCTTCCTGAAAAATGGACTAGAACAGATGAGTGGTACAGTTATAAGAACCTCAACCCAGAGGTCAATGTTTTATTAACCTTGGATGAAAACAGCTATCAAGGTGGAAAAGACATGGGAGAGCATCCTATTGCTTGGTATCATGACTATGATGGAGGCCGAGCTTTCTATACTGGAGGTGGTCATACCAGGGCTTCTTATAAAGAAGCAGACTTTTTGAAACATATTCTTGAAGGGATAAAGTATGCCATTGGAGAGAATAAAAGATTAGACTATTCCAATGCCAAAAGCAAAATAGTCCCTGATCCTGATCGATTTGAAAAAGTAACCTTGGCATTAGGAAAGTTCAAAGAACCTACCGAAATGGCAATTTTACCAAACTTAGATATTTTGGTTTCTCAAAGAAGAGGTGAAATTTTACTTTACAATGGAGAGACCTCTGAAGTTAGCAAAGTCGCTCATTTAGACGTTTACTGGCAAACAGATGTGCCAAAAGTTAATGCTGAAGAAGGGTTAATGGGGATTCAGGTGGATCCAGATTTCGCCAATAACCATTGGGTTTACGTTTTTTATAGCCCAAGCGATGAGTCTGTAAACAGACTTTCCCGATTTAAATTCGAAGATGGAGAGTGGAAAATGGACACTGAGCAGGTTATTCTTCAGTTTTATTCTCAAAGAGGAATTTGCTGCCATACTGGAGGTTCTATCGCTTTTGATAGCAATGGTTTATTGTATGTTTCAGCAGGAGACAATTCAACACCTTTCAACCAGCCCAACCAAAAATATACTTTAAAAGGATATGGACCTTTGGATGATCGTCCAGGCTTTGAGCAATATGATGCTGCCAGGTCTTCAGGTAATACCAATGATCTAAGAGGAAAAATCCTTAGAATAAAAGTAAATGAAGATGGATCCTACAGCATCCCTGAAGGAAACCTGTACCCTGAAGGCACGGATAAAACCAGGCCTGAAATTTATGTACAAGGTAACCGAAACCCATATAGAATATCTGTAGATAAGAAAACAGGCTTTTTGTATTGGGGAGAAGTAGGGCCTGATGCTCGAGAAGATGATTTTGAAGTCAGAGGTTCCAGAGGATATGATGAAGTTAACCAAGCAAAAAAAGCTGGCTATTTTGGATGGCCTTTCTTTGTGGGTAACAACTACCCGTACAATGATTTTGATTTCAATACTGGTGAAAGTGGGAAACCTTTTGATCCTGCCAAACCAATTAATAAGTCAAGAAACAATACAGGTTTGACGGAGTTGCCTCCAGCCCAACCAGCATTTATCTATTACCCTTATGTCGAATCAGAAGAATTTCCTGAGGTAGGTACAGGCGGAAGAAATGCCATGGCAGGACCGGTCTATTACTCGGACCTATATCCTGATGGTGGTGGATTACCTTCCTACTACGATGGTAAATTGTTTATTTATGATTGGATAAGGGGCTGGATAAAAGCAGTGACCATGGACGAAAATGGTGACTACTTGAAAATGGAGCCATTTATGGATGATGTAAGACACAATGCCCTTATCGATCTCGAATTAGGTCCTGATGGCAAGCTCTACCTTTTGGAATATGGAAAAGGTTGGTTCAGCGCCAATGACGATGCAGCCATCTCCGTAATCAATTATAACCCTGGTAACAGAGCACCAGTGATTGCCTCTATCACTGCAGACAAAACCTCAGGTAGCCTTCCATTGGAAGTGAAAATAACTGCTTCTGTAAAAGATCCTGAAAATGATGCGCTAAGCTTTGCATGGGACTTGGGAAATGGCCAAACAATGGAAACCAAAGAACCGGAACTTACTTATACTTTTAAGGAAACAGGTGATTATGATGTCTCAGTAACAGCAACTGACACTGAAAACAAATCCACAAAAAGTAATACCATTAATATCTATGCGGGCAATATTGCACCTAGTATTAATGTAAGCTTCGAAGGAAATGGAAGCTTTTATTTCCCTAACAAAAAGGTAAGCTACAAGGTAACTGTCAATGATCCTGATGATCCATCAGTAGGAGAGGACCTTTCCAGTCTATACCTTTCTGCAGATTATATTGAAGGTTTTGACAAAGCTGAAGCAGCCTTAGGACACCAAGTCATGTCTGAAGCCATGGCAGGAAAAAGCTTGATGGAATCGCTCACCTGTAAAAGCTGTCACCAAATTGATGGAAAATCAGTTGGTCCTGGCTATACAGATGTTGCTAAAAAATATGCAGATTCTCCTGAAGCAGTGGACAAACTGATTAATAAAATCATAAAAGGAGGTTCAGGAGTATGGGGCGAAACAATGATGCCTGCAAACCCTACATTAAAACCTGGTGATGCTAGAAAAATTGTAGCCTTTGTACTTTCTTTAAATGAAATGGAAAGTCAAGAACCATCCTTGCCAGCCTCAGGTCAATTGGATCCGCTTCAAGGTAAAAAGAGGGTCAATAATGGAGTCATGCTTCTAAACGCTAGCTTTACAGACAAAGGTGGAGCCAATATCAAACCGCTTAGTACTTCTACCACTGTTTTTCTTAGGAATAACAATATTAACCTGGATGAACTTGATGAAACCTTCGGATATAATTCTGAGGAAATAAATGGTCAGAAGACCTTATCTTCTCCAATTGGAAAAGGCCTTTTAACCTTGAAAAATATAGACCTAACAGGTTTGGAAGGCATAGATTTTAAGGTAAGTTCTAAACGTGCTTATGACTTTGGTTATCAATTGGAAGCCCGCTCAGGAAGTCCAGAAGGAACAGTAATCGGTCAGATAGTAGTTAGAAAAGACGAAACAGAGCAGACTCTTGAAATGAGATTTAACGACAATGTTAAAGAAGAGTTTCAGGACCTTTATATCGTATCAGAAGCATTGAATGATAAAGAAACAGTAAATATGAACATTTTATCCATTGAAATGATTGGTAAATAAAGTCTCCTATTCATTGTATAAAAAAGCCTGTGAATATTTTCACAGGCTTTTTTTATGTCTAATTAAAAATTTTGAGGACAGGTATAAATAGGACAGGTTCTCTAACTTAAATCCGAAATATGCAATAGACAATCTATTACCTGTTGAAATCGCTTCACGTATACACGGGACAGGCTATTCCCCTGACTATTGTAAGGAAGGAGAAATCTGTTACATAATCCGGGTTAAAAAGAGAATTTTATTTGCTGATCAAATTCAACCTTTTGGGTTTACATTGTTCTTGGAAAACAGCTGCCGGATTCCAGAAAACATGAAAGGCAATAATGGAACACTATTTCTAATTTTAAACTCTTCCCAAAAAGTGCTGTCGTTGTCAAGAAAGGAAAGTATTTTCTCTGGGTCATTGCCTTTAAATAAACTGGAAAAGATATCTCTGCCAGTCACCTTTTTTGAAAGGAGAACATCTAGTAAAGTACGGTCATACCAGGCATAAACACTACTTTTCCAATTAAGACCAAGTATAGGAGACTGATTAATTTTCAGTTGCTTAACTACTTCAAAAACATTCTTTTGCACAAACTGGAAAGTATATCCTGTGCTGGCTTTGGTAAAGCCACCTGCAGTACCAATATTAATGATTCGCCCACCCTCCTTTAAACTGCGAGAAAATTTAGCCAAGGACATGGGAATTACCCCAAATTCCTCATGTACAATCTCGTATTTCTTAATTTTTAACGCCTTATCAATATATGCTTTTAGTGCCTTTTGGTAATTTTCTTCATCCAGAATACTTTCGCTAAATAATGTGTATTCCACCAATGCTTCCCTAGCACTTGTTGGCAATACATACATAAAGGTAGTCCCATGTTCCTGATCCAATCTAAAATCCATCAATGTGCCAATCTCCGGATTGAAAAAGGGAGTATCCGTTTTAATGTACCAACCCATAAAATGCTGTAATAGAGTATTTTGGGTATTCATTTCAGGATTAAACAAACCAGTAGAATTAAAAATATACTGGCCTGAATATTGACCTTGATCCGTGATAAGAACCGCATTGCCTCCATTAACTTCCATATCGAGTATGGCCTCCGTCTTGAAGCTAACGTTTTTAAAGGCAGAAGCATGATTCAGAATATGAGAATAAAAATCTCCGGCCTGAATCATTTTATACTTGTACTTTTTTAGCTCAAAGGTTTTGGATACTTCTGGTGAAAAAAACTGTAAGGTTTTCCATTGATGATGCACAATTGGTTCGAAAAGACCTTCACCCTTTTCCCAAAAGCACCAGGTTTTGTCATTGTCTTCCTTCTTCAGCTTATCAATGACCAAAATCTTTTTGCTTCGCAGCTCTTTATTCAACAAAAGCCTGTGCAACAAGCTTAAACCGGCTAATCCAGAACCTGCAATAATATAATCATATTCTAATTCCATTGACCTTTCTTGCTTTATACTTATACCGCACAAATTCAGTTTCCACTTGTCTTAAGCAGCAAAACACCAGATATTAAGAACATGTTTAAATTATTGCAAGGTATTTTACAACTGACATCAAAATTAAGAGACCTATCATATGGACTACAAAGAATTTATATACTTTCAATTTTAGTCATAAATAGGGTTCTTTTTTATCAGCCATAGCTCAGACAACCTCATTTATCAATTGCTGCTTATTTTCAAAAGCTTGAATATTATCTAGTGTTATAAGGGTTATTTGGTCCATGGCCTCCTTTGTAAAATAGGCTTGATGAGAAGTAATTAACACATTAGGAAAACTATTCAACCTCAATATGTAATCATCCTGAATAATGCTTTCTGACAGATCTTCAAAAAACAGTTTTTCCTCCTGTTCGTAAACATCTATCCCCAAATACCCTATCTTTTTCTGTACCAAGCCATCAATGGCATCCGCTGTATTTATTAGGGCGCCCCTACTTGTATTGATGATCATTACACCATCTTTCATTTGGGCCAGTGAACTGCTATTGACTATGTGTTTGGTACCGGGAGTTAATGGACAGTGCAAGGAAATTATATCAGATTGCATGAAAACTTCATCAATTGGCAAGTATTGAACTCCCATTTCCACCAACTCTTGGGATTCTGTAAGGTCATAGGCAAACAAGTTACAACCAAAACCTTTCATTATCCTGCAGAAGGCTGCTCCAATCTGACCGGTCCCAACTACGCCCACTGTTTTTCCATGTAGGTTGAATCCAATAAGGTTTTTTAAGGAAAAATTTCCTTCTCGCACCCTATTATAGGCCTTATGGGTTTTTCTATTTAAGGTAAGAATCAATGCCACAGAATGTTCAGCAACTGCTTCCGGTGAATAAGCTGGAACACGTACTACTTTGATTCCATGAGTTTTAGCTGATTGTATATCCACATTATTGAAACCCGCACAGCGCATGGCGATCAATTTCACCCCATTTTTTGCCAAAATCTCTATGGTATCCTGATCTATTTTATCATTGACAAAAGCACATATGACATCAAATCCAAGCGTTAAGTTGGCTGTAGAACTCGTTAAGGATGTCTCAAAAAAGGTAAAGTCATATTTTTTTTCACTGTTATAATTTTCAAAATATTCCTGATCGTATGATTTCGTACTAAATACGGCTATTTTCATTAGAGTAATTTCAATTTATAAATACCTAAGAATAAATGACGAATAAACTCAGCTATGCAAACAAGTTATAAACCCTTCTAGCCTAGCGGTCATTCCTTAATTCAATCCATTCTTATTAAAGTAAGAAATAAAAACATCAACCTGATAATAAGATTTAATTTTTCTGACTTCTAAATTTTTTAATAAAATAACCAAGGACAATAAGCAATATCAGAAAAGGCCAAAATGCTATCAAACCAATTATAAAATTTAGGAAACCTTGCCAGCCATTGTTTATAGCACTAAAGATTTTTGCTAAGAACCCTCCTCTTTGAGATGCATCATATACATATGGAAGTTCTTCATAGAATGATAAACTTATTGTGCTAAGGGATACCTGTTTACCTAAATAATTAAATTGTCCCTGAAGATTTTCTAAATCAGTCCGAATCTGGTTAAGTTTATTTTCGATTTCTAGAATATCCTTTATCTCAGTGGCACTTTCTAGAATTTTCAGGTAGCGTTTTTCTAGTAGTTTGTCGTTTTTTATTCTAGTACTTAAGTCATAATAATTTTCTGTTACATCTTTTATTGATGAATACTTGTTTTCAAGGCGATGCCCAATGGTGGAAAAAGTAACAAATAAACTATCATACACAGTAGATGGAACCCTAATAGTCAACTGGTAACTTATTCTTTCTTTGGTTCTTGATTGATTTTCATGCTCAATATAGGCATCATAACGAGGGAGGAGTTCTCGAATTGTTTGATAATCTTCCACTATGTCCTGCGATTGAAAATTAATTCCTCCAGTCTTAATAGTTTTTTTACTTATCTGCTCCGTTCCTGAAGTTATTGATGGCGGCGGGGGAGGTTGTTCGCTTATAGGTATAGACAATAATTCCTCAAAGGTCTCTTCGTCGGCCACCTCCATTATCATTTCTCCTTCTGGCCTATTACATCCATGAAGCGATAAAATTGCTATTATTAAAAATAACTGTTTCATAAAACTTAAATTTTACAATTTTTCACAAGCAAACCCACCTAATCATTGAACCCGGATTATGTAATAGGATTTCTCCGTCCTGACAATAGTCAGGGGTGAAGCCTGTCCCGTGTTTGCGGGAAGTGTTGCAATCGCAAGAATATCAGGCTGTTTGGATATTTTAGCATAGCACCCCTATGGTGAAATTGAAAACAGCAACGTAGTGGCTGATTTTGAAGCGATTTCAGCACGTAATAGATTGTCTATTGCATATTTCGGGTTGAACTAGTTTGGGAGTTTTTTCGGACTTATTAAACTCCTGCCAAAATTTTATTCCAATTTCCATCAATACTTAAATAACTGATAATCAAACCTATAATTTGCATCTAGAAATATAAAGAGTAAGCAATAAAAGGTTGTAATTAAAGTTAACGTTTTATTGCTGCTTAACCAGAGAACTGAATAAAAATCATGTTCTATTCCACCATTTCTAATGTTGGATAAGCAATCCGACCAAAAGCAGCATCAGTACCTATGGAAAAGCAAATGACATCCTTTTATAAGTCGTTTTGTCAGTCTTGACAGGAAATCCTGTAGTTAATTGAATATAAGCCCGTAAATTCGGCCAAGATGTTTATTTTTGTAATTCATTCTGCCATTGGTTGGATTTTTGTAGACTGTCGACAGGACTGCTTATGTCTTTCTGTCCTATACATTCAATCAGGTTGAAAGATAACTTATTAAAAATCAAATGGATATCAACTTCTATAAATACCAGGGAACAGGCAATGATTTCATCATGATTGATGGAAGGTCGTTTTCTCTGGGTCCAGATCCGATACCTTATATTCAACAACTTTGTCACAGAAAGTTTGGAATCGGTGCAGATGGGCTAATTCTGATTCAGACACATGAAGATTATGATTTCGAAATGTGTTATTACAATGCAGATGGATCACAAAGTATGTGTGGAAATGGCGCAAGGTGTGCAGTAGCATTTGCTTCATTTTTAGGCATTATTGAGCACGAAACCTCATTTTTAGCCATTGACGGAGCTCATACCGCTACTATTTCCGGTAATAGTGTAGCTTTGAGGATGGGTGATGTTAAAGAAATTAAGACTGTTGACCAGGATTTCTTTGCCAATACTGGTTCACCTCACCACATGCGTTTTGTAAATAAGGTGGAAGAATATGACGTAGTAAGCACAGGAAGACAAATCAGAAATGACAGTGAAAAATATCCTGAAGGCACCAATGTCAATTTTATTTCTGCTCTTTCCCCTGACACGATCATGGTTAGAACCTATGAAAGGGGAGTAGAAGATGAAACGCTCTCATGCGGCACTGGTGTTACAGCCTGTGCTTTGGTATATGGAGAACAAAAACAAAAAAACAATATAAATATTCAAACACCAGGAGGCAACCTTCAGGTAAGTTTTGAAAAAAGTGAAGATGGTAGTTTTCAAGAAATTGTATTGACTGGGCCTGCTGATCAGGTTTTCACAGGTACTATTTCTGTCAATTAAAAATCCGATTCAATTACAGAACACAATTAATTAGCCTAAGAGAAAAAGTATTTAAATAATATGTTAGAATCAATAGCAAAAGGGTTAGCGAAAGTCTTCGGTACAAAATCTGACCGAGACATTAAGACCTTAAGCCCTGTCGTAGCACTAGTTAATACCGCCTTTGCGCAATTGGCCAATATTTCTGATGACGAATTAAGAAATGAGACATCCAAGATAAAGGCATTGATCAATGAGGACTTAAAGTCATTTGATGACCGAATTTCTGAAATACGAGTTGAAATTGATAAGCTAAATCCAGAGGAGGTACAAGCCAAGGATGCATTGTTTAATAAAATTGATGCAGTAGAAAAAGAAAGGGATGAAGCTTTAGAAGTAAGCTTAGAAAAAGTTCTACCAAGGGCTTTTGCAGTAGTGAAAGAAACAGCTCGCCGATTAAAAGAAAACGGTAAGTTAATAGTTACTGCCACTCTCCAAGATCAAACCATGGCAGCCTCAAAATCCTATGTGGAACTTGACGGTGATCAAGCCACTTGGAAAAACAAATGGACTGCAGCAGGAGTGGAAGTCACCTGGGAAATGATCCATTACGATGTACAATTACTTGGTGGTGTTGCCTTACATAGAGGAAATATTGCCGAGATGGCCACTGGTGAAGGTAAAACTTTGGTTTCAACCCTACCGGCTTACCTCAATGCCCTTGCGGGAAGAGGGGTTCATATTGTTACTGTAAATGATTACTTGGCAAAACGAGATTCAGAATGGAATGCTCCAATATTCGAATTTCATGGTTTGAAAGTGGACTGTATAGATAAATATCCACCTAACTCTGAAGCCAGGAGGACTGCATACCAAGCAGATATCGTATATGGAACCAATAATGAGTTTGGTTTTGATTACCTAAGAGACAACATGGCCAGAGATTCCAAAGATCTGGTTCAAGGCAAACATCATTTTGCAATGATAGATGAGGTCGATTCTGTCCTTATTGATGATGCAAGAACGCCTTTGATTATTTCCGGTCCGGTTCCTAGAGGGGGTGAGCATGAATTCTACGAAATGAAACCAAGGGTATCTACCTTGGTGGATGAACAAAGAAAGCTTGTTCAAAACTACCTTTCAGATGCAAAAAGGCTGATTAAAGAAGGAAATGAAAAAGAAGGTGGCCTGGCATTGTTCCGCGCATTCAGAGGACTGCCAAAATACAAGCCATTGATTAAGTATTTGTCTGAGCCAGGAATCAGAGTAATCCTTCAAAAAACAGAAAACCACTACCTTCAGGACAACAAGCGAAATATGCCTGAAGCGGATGAACCTTTATTGTTTACCATTGATGAAAAATCAAATAGTGTAGACTTGACCGATAATGGTATTGAAACCATCACCAGAAAAAATGAAGACAATAGCTTCTTTATTTTGCCGGATATAGGAATGGAAATCGCCGAATTAGAAAAAGATGAGACGATAGAAGATCATGAAAAACTGGTCAGAAAAGAGGAGATCATCAAAGATTACGGAATCAAATCACAAAGGATACATACCGTAAATCAGCTGTTGAAGTCCTATTGTATGTTCGAAAAAGACACTGAGTACATCTTGGTAGATGGAAAAGTGAAAATAGTTGATGAGCAAACTGGTAGGGTTATGGAAGGCCGAAGGTATTCTGATGGACTCCACCAGGCCATAGAAGCAAAAGAAAATGTAAAAGTAGAGGATGCAACCCAAACCTACGCCACCATTACTTTGCAAAACTATTTCAGAATGTACCACAAACTTTCCGGTATGACTGGTACAGCGGAAACAGAAGCAGGAGAGTTTTGGGAAATTTACAAACTGGATGTAATCGTAATCCCTACAAATAAACCTATTCAACGTAAAGATCATCAAGACAAAGTATACAAAACAGTTAGAGAGAAATTCAATGCTGTAGTAGATGAGATCAACGAACTCACTGATGCCAATCGACCTGTTCTAGTGGGTACAACCTCAGTAGAAATATCGGAACTACTCAGTAGAATGCTTACCATAAGGAAAATCAAGCATCAGGTACTTAATGCGAAACAACATGCTCGTGAAGCAGATGTAGTAGCCGAAGCAGGAAAAGCCAAAACAGTAACCATTGCAACAAATATGGCAGGTAGGGGTACTGATATTAAGCTTACCGCTGAATCCAAGGGTGCTGGTGGTCTTGCTATTATTGGTACTGAAAGGCATGAATCAAGACGAGTGGATAGACAGTTGCGTGGTAGATCAGGTAGACAAGGAGATCCGGGTTCAACCCAGTTTTTTGTGTCTCTTGAAGATAATCTCATGCGTTTGTTTGGCTCAGAGAGAATTGCCAAGCTAATGGATAGAATGGGACTTGAAGAAGGCGAAGTAATTCAGCATTCTATGATTACCAAGTCTATTGAAAGAGCGCAACGAAAAGTTGAAGAAAATAACTTTGGGGTAAGGAAAAGGTTGTTGGAGTATGATGATGTCATGAACAGCCAAAGGGAGGTTGTTTACAGAAGAAGAAAAAATGCCCTTATTGGAGACAGGTTGGAGCTGGATATTCTCAATATCATGTATGATGTTTGTGAAGACCTTATTGAAATGGGTAAAACCTCCGATGACCTGAAAAACCTAAGAATGAACATTTTTAGCTCTCTAGGCATTGATCATCAATTTACAGAGGCGGAACTAAAGGATAAGGACACCACTAGTTTGACAAAAATCCTTTTCGACAAGGCTTATAAGAGTTATACCCATAAGAACGAAGGTATTATTCAAAGGGCCATGCCGATTCTAAAAGACGTACAAAAAAATAGAGGTGCAACAGTTAAGGAGATTATGGTACCCATTTCCGATGGTATCAAACAAATAGGAGTGGTGATCAATCTAGAATCTACTTTAAATAATGAAGGTAGGGACCTAATTCGAGCCATTGAAAAAACGGTAACTTTAGCCATAATAGATCAAAACTGGAAGGAGCATCTAAGAGACATGGATGACCTGAAACAATCAGTACAAAATGCTGTTTATGAACAAAAGGATCCATTATTGATCTATAAGTTCGAAGCATTTGAAATGTTTAAACGCTTCTTAGGAAAACTGAATGACGATATCGTTTCTTTTATTTCCAAATCTGACCTTCCAAAGCAGGATCCAGAGCAGGTAAAAGCGGCCCAAAACCAACAAGGTGCTGAACCTAAAGTAACGGCCTCTAAAGAAGAAGTAGGCAATACGCTAGGAAACCAAAGTGGACAGAGAGCAGCCATTGCCAACAGTAGACCAGCAGCCAACAGAGAACCCGTAAAACCACGGAAATCTGATAAGGTCTACGGCAGAAATGACCGTGTAACGGTAAAATACACCAATGGTAATTTAAAGAAAGACGTAAAATATAAAAGTGTAGAGCAGGATATTGCTGATGCTAAGTGTGTGATAATCGAAGATTAAATACCTTTATCATGTTTAAAAAAATAAACGTATGCCTATTGTCACTGCTTATTTTTAGTAGCTGTGGCATCATCAATATTCGAAAAAGCGGTGGAAACATCGATCGATACAACAACTATACGGAGGACCTTGAAGCAAGCAGAATACAGTTTGCCGAACTTCCTGAAAGCAGTTTTGCTGCGGAAAGTAGCAGTGCCGCTGCAATTGATTTAGAGCTCGATAGAAGAATAGATCAAATTGCTCAGGAAAACAGTAAAGAATTGTTTGTAAACGGCTTTACCATATTGATTTACAGTGGTGTAGATAGAGAAAAAGCCTTTGATATAAGAAATGAAGCCTATTCTGAATTTCCACAAACACAAACCTATATGGAATATCAACAGCCAAGGTATTTGGTTAAAGTAGGACGCTTCGTTAATAAAATTGAAGCTTTGGCAACCTATGAAAAAATGAATACCGTATTTTCAAGTGCCAGGATCATTAAAGATCGGTTTTTGAAATTCAATGAAGAAAAGAAAGAAGAAGTAAATATTGAAAATGTTGAAAGATAAAATTCACCAACTGTCCGATAAATACAAGTCGGAAGTTATTTCCGTAAGAAGACATTTACATGCCAATCCTGAGTTGTCCTTCCAAGAAACAAATACTGTTGCTTATGTGGAAGAAAAATTACGCGAGTTTGGTATAACTAACATTGAATCTAAAGCAGATACAGGCCTTGTTGTTATCATTGAAGGTAAAAACCCTAGTAAAAAAGTTATTGCATTGAGAGGTGATATGGATGCACTTCCCATTGTAGAAGCCAATGACGTTCCTTACAAATCCACCAATCCTGGCGTAATGCATGCATGTGGGCATGATGTTCATACTTCATCACTCTTAGGTACTGCAAGGATTCTTAACGAGTTGAAGGATGAGTTTGAAGGTACTATCAAACTGCTTTTTCAACCTGGGGAAGAAAAAATACCAGGAGGAGCATCTATGATGATCAGAGATGGGGCACTTCAAAACCCTACTCCAAAAGCAATAATAGGTCAACATGTTATGCCTTTCATTCCAGTAGGTAAAGTAGGTTTCAGAAAAGGCATGTACATGGCAAGTGCCGATGAATTGTACCTTAAGGTAAAAGGCAAAGGTGGTCATGGTGCAATGCCAGAAACCATTGTAGATCCAATCTTAATCAGTGCTCATATCCTGGTTGCTTTGCAGCAGGTAGTAAGTAGAAAAGCAGACCCTAAAACACCTTCTGTTCTTTCATTTGGGAGAGTTATAGCTGAAGGAGCTACCAATGTTATACCTAATGAGGTTAATATTGAAGGTACTTTCAGAACTTTAAATGAGGTTTGGCGAAAAGAAGCTCATGGGCACATGCTTAAAATTGCTAAGGGTATTGCCGAAGGAATGGGTGGAGAAGTGGAATTCGAAATTCGTAAAGGATACCCTTTCCTAAAAAACGAGCCAGAACTTACTCAAAGAGCCATTGATGCGGCAGAAACCTATCTAGGCAAAGAAAACGTATTAGACCTTGATATATGGATGGCTGCTGAAGACTTCTCATATTATACTCAGGAAATAGACGGTTGTTTCTACAGGTTAGGCACAAGAAACGAAGCCAAAGGTATCGTTTCAAGCGTACATACTCCAACATTTGATATAGATGAGGATGCTTTGGGTATTAGTACAGGATTGATGGCATTTCTAGCTATAGAAGAACTAAAACACCAATAAATCAACAAACTGCAATGAGAAAATCATTTTTGACTGCCTTTATATTTGGGCTAGTTGTCCTCAATACTTATGGTTGGGGACTAACTGGCCATCGAGTGGTAGGGGAAATCGCCTCATTTCACTTGTCAAAGAAGGCTGCAAAAAGTATTCAAGATATATTGGGGCCTGAATCTCTTGCTATGGTAGCCAATTGGATGGATGAAATAAAGTCTGATCCTTCCTACAATAAGCTAAACTCTTGGCATTATTTGACTGTAAAAACAGGCCAAGGCTATGATCCTTCCATTCAGGAAAAGTCTGGAGATGCTTTTGGTAAGACTAAAATGATTATTGCAGCGCTTAAAAATGGAGAACTAGACCTGGAAGAAAAAAAAGCTTACTTAAAAATGCTCGTTCATCTTGTAGGTGACCTGCATCAGCCCCTACATGTTGGGACAGGAAAAGACAGGGGTGGAAATGATGAAAAAGTTACTTATTTCAATGAAAACACCAATTTGCATACTGTCTGGGATTCAAAGATCATAGACGGGAAAAACCTTAGCTACACCGAACTGGCTCAACACCTAAATAGACGAATCAATAAAAACCTTATTAATCAATACCAAAATGCTCCTATGGACAAGTGGTTAAAGGAAGCAGTAGATTTACGACCAATAATTTATGACTTACCTGATAATAGCCGTTTGTTTTATTCTTATGGATATAAAACTTATCCTATCATGGAAGAAAGGTTAATTGCTGGAGGTATTAGATTAGCAGGCATATTGAATGAGATATTTAGCTAATAATAGCTTCCTGCTGCCAAAACAGCCATATCTATACTTCTAGGCTTGCAAGAGTTAAGTGAAATCGCACAAGAGGCCAAGGTAGCTCCTGTTGTCATGACATCATCTACCAGAAGCAAGCTATTATCCTTGATTTCATCCTTATTCTTGGTTTCAAATACCTCTGAAACATTTTCCCATCGTTCAATCCTTGACTTGTTGGTTTGTGTTTCAGTGGGTAGTTTTCTTAATAATAGGTTCTTGCATTCTGTCTCAAGTGCATCAGCAAGACCAATAGCAAATTGTTCACTCTGATTATACCCTCTAATTTGCAGCTTGCGCTCATGCAAAGGAACAGGCACTATATAGTCCCAAACATCCTTATAACCGTTCTTTTTCAACAAATAGCCATAATTTAGACCCAAAACCCTAGCAAGCTCTGCTTTGTTTTTGTATTTAATTTGATGCAAAAGCTTTTGGCTGTAACCCTTTTTAGAAAAGCGGAGATAAGCCATTACCTTATTCACAGGAGCAAGACCAAGCAATTTTATTTTTAGGTCATTTTCCTCAGGAATCAGGTGATAATTGGTCACTGGAAGCTGAGAAACACATATTTTACACAATTGATCTTCAAATGGAAATAGGCTTCGTTTACACAAACAACAAGTTTCTGGCAAAACTAATGATAAAAAATCTCTCCAATATTTGAAACGCATACCTAAAATGGGTTGTTTATAATTGATGAGCCATTTTACCTGCTATATTTGTAAACAAATGGCCTGTATCAATTTATAGAAAATTTTGAATTAATGAAATAATCATAGATTCAGGAAAGATAAAAAACAACAAATCAAATGGCATTGCTAAAAAAAGACCTGGATTTAGAAAGAAGGTGGTCAAAACTTCTTTCAGGTTTACATGAAATATTTGGAAAAAAACCCTCCGATCTGAATGCCGTATTGTTTATAATAGGAGTGCAGGAATTGGGGAAAGGACCACGCCATTTTACAAAGGAGGAAAAGCAAGACTTAATGCATATTGCTGTTTGCAAGGTGTTGAGCTTCTCAGACTTTTACACCTTGGATTTTATAGATCAGGATGGCTGGCCTCATTGGAAGTTAATAAAAAAATTGCCACATTTAAATACTGCTGAGCAAGAAAAAATGCTTAAAATCCATGTACTGGATTATTTTGAAGACGAATTTGAAATTGATATTAAATGAAAATAATATCCTATAATGTAAATGGAATTAGGGCAGCATTAAAAAAAGGCTTTGCTGAATGGCTTGAAACAGAAAATCCGGATGTTATTGGATTGCAAGAAGTAAAGGCATTAGAAAATCAAGTGGATATTGCCATTTTTAAGGACCTTGGATACCATGTGTATTGGTATCCTGCTGTTAAGAAAGGATACAGTGGTGTAGCCATTTTAAGCAAGCTAAAACCAGACAACTTAACCTATGGTATAGATGTAAGTAAATACGATGATGAAGGCAGGACAATTAGAGCTGATTATGCTGATTTCTCCTTTCTCTGCGCCTATTTCCCTTCTGGAACTACTGGAGGCTTAAGACAGGAGTTTAAATATGCTTTCTTAGATGATATATACGGTTACACTCAGGATTTAATCAAGGAAAAGCCCAATCTTATATTAAGTGGGGATTATAATATCTGTCATAAACCAATAGACATACATAATCCGGTAGCCAATAAAAACACTTCTGGCTTTCTTCCAGAAGAAAGGGAATGGATGGACAAGTTTACTTCCAACGGTTTCGATGATAGCTTTAGGTTATTGAATCCAAATCCGGACCAATACAGCTGGTGGAGCTATCGTGCCAATGCAAGGGCCAATAACAAGGGCTGGAGAATAGACTACCACATGACCACTCCTTCTATGAGTGCTAAAGTAAAAAAGGTAGATATATTGCAGGAAGTGTCCCATTCGGACCATTGTCCAATAGTAGTTGAAGTTTAGCTAATAATAAAATAAAGTCGTGGTAAAAGCCTAATAATACGATGAAATCAATAAAAATTTCCATTCCATCTTTGATTGAAAATATTACTATCGTTGAAAGTTTTATTGATAATGCCCGTGAAAAGTTCAATATTAACGATGACATCTACGGCAATATCATGATTTCTGTTACCGAATGTGTGAACAATGCAATCGTACATGGTAATAAAATAGACAAAAAAAGAGTTGTCAAACTAGAACTCCTATTTCTAGACAATCAGATAAAATTTATCATTGAAGATGAAGGTGATGGTTTTGACCATCAAAAGCTTAACGACCCAACAGCATTAGAAAATCTGGAGAAATCCGGAGGAAGGGGAGTGTTCATAATGAAACATCTCAGCGACGAGGTAGAATTTGAGAATGAAGGAAAAAAGATAACCCTCACTTTTTATATGAACTAAAATGGCTATTAATTTCTTTGAAGAAGAAATAAAATCATCTTTAACAGAAAGAAGACAAGTTAAAGCATGGATCAAACAAATCGCAACAAACAAAGGATTTAAGGTTAACACCCTAAATTACATTTTTTGTACGGACGATTACTTATTAGATATAAATGTAAATTATCTAAACCACGATACATTTACAGATATTGTAACTTTTGATCAATCTGAGAAGGATACTGAAATTGAAGGTGATGTTTATATAAGCGTAGAAAGAGTTAAAGAAAACGCCAAAAACCTTAATACAAGTTACAAAGAGGAACTCCTAAGGGTCTTGGTCCACGGATTACTTCATCTTTGTGGGTACAAAGACAAAACAGAAAATGAGAAAAAGGAAATGAGAAACGAAGAAAACATCTCGCTCTCATTGTACTCACCAACTGTTCCACGTGGAACAGTAAATTAAAATCATTTAAACAAAGGTAAGTGTTTCACGTGGAACACTAGATCAAACGAATATGTTTCCAATATACGATGTTATAGTAGTAGGTGCAGGTCATGCAGGGTGCGAAGCAGCACATGCAGCAGCAAAGATGGGTTCTTCTGTTTTATTGTGTACAATGAACATGAATACAATTGCCCAAATGTCTTGCAATCCTGCAATGGGTGGAGTAGCTAAAGGTCAAATTGTAAGAGAAATTGACGCTTTGGGTGGTAAATCTGGGATAATATCAGACAAGTCTACCATACAATTTAGAATGCTAAATCGCTCAAAAGGCCCAGCAATGTGGTCTCCAAGAAGTCAGAACGACAGGATGCGGTTTGCGGAAGAATGGAGATTAACACTAGAATCAACTCCTAATGTAGATTTTTGGCAAGAGATGATTACAGGTTTAATCGTTAAAGATGGTAGAATAAAAGGAGTTAAAACAGGCTTAGGGATAGAAATTAAAAGTAAATCGGTAGTTCTAACAAATGGTACTTTCCTAAATGGAGTCATTCATATAGGAGAAAAAAAGATGGGAGGCGGTAGAACAGGGGAGGGCGCTTCAAAAGGAATTACCGAAGACCTTATAGAATTGGGCTTCGAATCAGGAAGAATGAAAACAGGGACTCCTCCAAGAGTAGATGGAAGAAGCCTTGATTATTCTTTGATGGAAGTACAAGAGGGAGATACTGACCCAGAGAAATTCTCCTATTCTGATTCAACTACGCCTGTTCAACAACAAAGAAATTGCTGGATTACATACACCAACAAAAAGGTTCACGAAACATTGGAAACCGGTTTCGATAGATCCCCGATGTTTAATGGAAGAATTCAAGGTCTAGGTCCGAGGTATTGTCCATCCATAGAGGATAAAATAAACCGCTTTGCTGAGCGTGAAAGACATCAGATATTCGTAGAACCAGAAGGGTGGAACACTGTTGAGATATACGTCAATGGATTCTCAACCTCCCTACCGGAAGATGTACAATACAAGGCATTAAGAAAAATAAAGGGTTTTGAGAATGCGAAAATGTTCCGTCCAGGTTATGCAATAGAATACGATTTCTTTCCTCCAACACAGCTTAAACTAACATTAGAAACAAAAAGGATCGAAAACCTTTTCTTTGCTGGACAAATAAACGGGACAACCGGATATGAGGAAGCGGCAGCTCAAGGTTTAATGGCAGGAATAAATGCCCATAATAAAACCAAAGAAAAAGAACCCTTTATCCTTAAGAGATCGGAAGCTTACATCGCAGTACTAATTGATGACCTTATCAATAAAGGTACAGAAGAACCTTACCGTATGTTTACTTCGAGAGCAGAGTTTAGATTGCTGCTAAGACAGGATAATGCTGATTTAAGGCTAACACCTTATGGATATAAGCTTGGTTTGGCTAATGAAAAAGAGTATAGACAAACTAAGGAAAAAGCAGAGAAAACAGAGGAATTGACAAAGAAACTTGAAAAGTTCAGGCTTTCACCAGACGAGTTAAACAATGGTTTAGAAAACCTAAACACCGCACTAATCAAAGAAAAGATTACTGTGGAAAAATTAATTAAAAGACCAAATATAGGATTACAAGACATTATCAATATAAGCACTTCACTAAAAGAAGAAACAAAAAGCTACTCTAAAGCAGTAAAAGAACAGACAGAAATTCTTATCAAATACAAATCCTATATTGATAAGGAAAAACAAATGGTTGATAAAATCAATAATTTAGAGGATTTGCAGATTCCAGCCAATATTGAGTACGACAAAATTAAAGCCCTTTCTGCAGAAGGACGACAAAAATTAGGTAAAATACAACCTCAAACCATTGGGCAGGCATCTAGAATTAGTGGTGTATCACCAGCAGATATGTCAATACTTACCATCTATTTAGGAAGATAACATGTACGAAAGGTTAACCAAATGTCCACTTTGTAAAAGTGAACAGTTTATTAATCATCTTGTAGTGAAGGACCATGCTATTAGCAAGGAATCATTTATCATATGCGAATGCCAAAATTGTAACATTTGGTTTACCAACCCTAGACCTAATGAAGAGAACATCGCTAAGTATTATGACAAGCCATCTTATATCTCACATCAGGATAAAAGTAAAAACTTAACTGATATCGTCTATAAGGCAGTTAGAAAATATACTTTAAGCCAAAAATTAAATTGGGTCAATAACAGGCAAAGCACTAAAGGTAGAATACTTGATTATGGCTGTGGAATAGGCCTCTTTGTGAAAACATGTTCCGAAAATGGTTGGAAAGCCTTTGGTATGGAACCCAATGAAAAAGCTGCAACATTTGCAGTAAAGAATATCGGCATCAATATTATCTCTGGGTTGAAAGACCTTGAGAAAGAGAAAAAGTTTGATGTTATAACCTTATTTCATGTACTTGAACATGTACATAAACTAAATGAAACAATAGATATATTGCTCAGCAGACTAAAGAAAAGAGGTCTATTGTTCATTGCTGTACCCAACAGAGATTCATTGGATGCCAAATCATTCAAAGAAAATTGGGCAGCCTTGGACGTTCCAAGACACCTATACCACTTCAATAGCAGTTCAATGGAATACCTCTCAGACAAACACAACTGCAGAATAGTAGATACAATACCGATGAAATTTGATAGCTACTATGTATCCTTATTGAGCCACCAATATTTAGGATCTAAGAATAAATACATAGAAGCAATCAAATCAGGATACAAATCTAATCAACAGGCAAAATTAAATGGTAACAATTATTCAAGTTTGCTATTTGTGATCAAAAAGAAATGAACCAGTTTATCTTCAAAATATCATTCATTATAATTGCCTCCATATTGGGTTCATGTGCCAAACAAAGTTCACCTATGGGAGGACCAAAGGATGAGGAGCCACCTATACTTATCTCTTCAAATCCAATTAATGAAAGCATTAATGTGAAACCAGAAAAGATAGATCTAGAATTTAATGAATATATAAAGCTAGAAAACCCTTCTCAATCCATAATAATCACTCCTAAAGTAGAAAAAGACAAGGTAGAATTCCTGGCAATAAAAAATAGAGTTCAAATTTCATTGAATCAGGAATTAGAGGACAACACAACTTACGTGTTCAATTTTCAGAAAAGTATTCAGGACGCTTCTGAAGGCAATCCGGCAGAAAGACTAAAACTTGTATTTTCAACAGGTGAAACCATAGATAGCTTAACTGTAACCGGTAAAGTAGATTATTGGTTTTCTAAGGACAATGAAAATTACAAAGACCTGTTAGTAGGTTTATACATTAATGAGGACACTACAGACCTCTTTACGGCTGCTCCCTATTATATCGCTCAGGTAGACACAGCAGGTAAATTTGAAATAACAAATATAAAAGCAGGAACCTTTAGAGCCTATGCATGGTATGATGATAACAATTCTTTAAAAGCAGAATACCGTAACGAGCCTTATGGATTTATAACTGAACCAATAGAAGTAAAAGAAAATCTGAATAACCTTCATATAAATATCAACAGAGCAGATCTAAGCCCACTTAAAATAAACAGATCCTCTAGTTCAGGAAGTAATTTTGATGTAATACTAAGCAAAGATTTAGCTAGATATGAAGTAAAACATCCCGATAAGAATGAAAAGCTATTCTTTAGATTAAAAGAAAATAACTTAAGATTTTACCACACAGAACTATTGAATGACAGTACTCAGGTTGAATTACAATTGATCGATTCAGTAGGAGCGAAGGTGGATACAACCCTATATGCTCGTTTTGAAGAAAGTGAAAGAAATAAAGAAAAGCTTGAAGTCACTTCAAAGGGTCCAATAAAATTCACCAAATTAATTAAGGCCAAATTAGGGTTTAATAAACCACTAATAGATATCAATTACGATTCTTTATACTTGAGTTACGATACAGCAAGTACCATCCCTATAACACCTGATATGGTTTGGCTTACAGATAGTACAAATAGTTGGACAGAATTAAACATTTCCATACCTATAAACGATTCCATACCTTTTGAAAAATACAAACTAATAGCAGCAGATTCTACCTTCAAAGATGTTGAAAACCTATGGAATGAAAAGCCATTTGAAGCCAATTATAACCGTCTCAAAAGTGACAATTTAGGGGATGAAATAAGTGGTATTATTGATACTGATGAAAGACCTATAATGGTTCAATTATTGGATACAAAAGGAGATGTAGTAGTAGAGCAATACCTTGAAGAAAGCAACAAATTTATCTTTACTAAACTGGAAGCTACAAATTATCAATTGCGTGCCTATGTAGATAGAAATGGGAACAAGGCATGGGATCCAGGTAATATCAACTTAAAGATTCAACCTGAACCTGTGTATTTCTTCCAAGACGAAAAAACGGGTAAAAGAGAACTACTATTAAGAGGTGGATGGACAATAAATGAACAGACTATTAGGAAAAGAAGGGAATCCGGTCTACTTATTAACAAAAATGAGCACAAATACATAGATATTGAGAGATTACCATTAGAAATAATGGAAATTAATGAAGAATATTTTATAAACAATTGATTTATAGATGTTTATAAATATTTAGCATGAATTCAAATTCTGTTGATAAGCTCAATTCTAAAGTGGATAAGTATATAGATACCTGTTTATATCAACATCCAAAATCAGGATTAATCACAATTTTAACCAACAACTTTATCAGCTGGGGATAACCTTTCACTTGTTATCAATTATCCACATAGATACCAACCGAATACTTATACCCCATAGAATTACATGATTTATACACATAATATTTTTAATCAAATACAGTAGGCACAACATCAGTAACTTAGATATAAAAAATGATGTGCATAAGTAGTGAATAAATACACAAATACCTGCACAATAAAGTTAGTAGTGAAAAACTTGAAGGTTTACCAACATATCCACTCTATAATAATAACAATAGATTTTTTGATTTATAAATTTCTTAAAATAAATAAGGTGTGTATAAATCGGAAACCTTGAATTCTAAATCAAGCATCTCATTAAGAATTAACTTAAAAAAATTCATCATTAAAAGTCTTTACAATTTTAAACAGAAGTAATTTTCCTTTAAAAAGATGACCAGTATTTTTTAAAAGTCTTAAAGCTTATAGACAGGCTTTAAAATCTTTTTGTACTAGAATTTTAAACAAAAAAAGTCGATCTGCGACTAAGTATTTAAGTGAAATATAGCTAGTAAGTTTAGTTAATAGTTTAGTCTACCTACCTAAATCCCTTACTACAAACTTCTTAATTCTTGTCAATTTATTATGCATGCATAATTATTTTTATTAAATTGATGCCGATAGGAAAATGAAAAAAGAAGAAACAATAGATTACCAGATTAAATCATGTTGGCATTCCATTTCGAGAATGTATAACCAAAAGGCCAATATGGAGGGAATTACCACTTCTATGGGATTTGTCCTTATTAATATACATTCGACTGAAGGAACAGCCGCAACTAAAATAGCTCCTCAAATGGGATTGGAGTCAAGGAGTCTTACCAGGCTTCTTAAAACCATGGTTGAAAAGGAATTGATTGTGAAGGTTCCTGACAAGGAGGACAAACGCTCCGTTAAGGTTTTTTTAACAGAAAAAGGAAAACAAAAAAAAGCAGCAGCAGTAAGTACTATTAAAGAGTTCAATGAAAAAGTACGTGAACATTTAAGCGAAGAAGAGTTTGGAGTCTTTTTTGTATTGTTTGATAAAATAAATTCGGTGATTGATGAACTACAAAAACCGGAAACCAAATAGATATAATCAATAACAATAAGCAAATATATAACCAATGAAAAAAAGCATAAAAAAAGTTGCCGTTTTAGGTTCCGGAATTATGGGATCGAGGATTGCTTGTCATTTCGCCAATATAGGGGTAGAAGTGTTGCTTTTGGATATAATTCCTAAAGCCCCAAATGATAAAGAAGCGAAGAAAGGCTTAACTATTGAAAGCAAGGAAGTAAGAAACCGAATTGTTAACGATGCGTTGAAAAGCACCCTTTTTTCAAAACCTTCGCCCATTTATGATAAGGAATACATAAAAAGAATAACAACGGGTAATTTCGATGATGACTTACCTAAAATCAATGGTTACGATTGGGTAATTGAAGTAATCGTTGAAAATCTGGAGATCAAGCAAGGGCTTTATGAAAAGGTAGAAAAATACAGAAAGCCAGGAAGCCTAATTACTTCAAATACTTCAGGTATACCTATTCACTTGATGAGTGACAATAGGTCTGAAGATTTTCAAGAATGTTTTGCTGGCACCCACTTTTTTAATCCTCCAAGGTACCTTCGTTTGTTTGAAGTAATTCCTGGTCCTAAAACCAAACCAGAGGTTATTGACTTTTTAATGGAATATGGAGATAGGTTCTTAGGTAAAGAAACGGTTCTATGTAAGGATACACCTGCATTTATAGCGAATAGGGTAGGCGTCTATGCACTTATTTCAGCATTGCATACTATAGAAGAACAAGGTTTGACTGTGTCTGAGGTTGACAAGATGACCGGTAACGTCATAGGGAGGGCAAAATCAGCCACTTTCAGGACCTTAGACGTAGTTGGACTTGATACTACCGTACATGTAGCTAACAACCTCTACAATGTATTAGAACATGATGAATCGAGAGATAAATTCAAGCTTCCGAAAAGTGTCCAGGTGCTAAATGACAATAAATGGTATGGGGATAAAAGTGGAAAAGGTTTTTTTCAAATGATCAGACATAAGGATGGTCGCAAGGAGCTTAAAGAAATTGATTTTAAAACCTTTGAATATGTACCTGTAGAAAAACCAAAAATCAAAGCATTAGAAGCATCTAAAGGAATTGATGATCTAAAAGAGAGAATCAAATTTTTGGTTAATTATGATGACAAAGCAGGAACCTTTTATAGGGCTATATTTTATGACCTTTTTAGGTATTGCTCCTTTAGGATACCAGAAATTGCCGATGAATTGTACAGAATAGATCAGGCTGTTAGTGCTGGTTTTGGATGGGAATATGGACCATTTGAGAACTGGGATATATTGGGAGTCAAGTCCACTGTGGAAGCAATGGAAAAAGCTGGAGAAAAACCTGCGGAATGGGTTTATGAAATGTTAGCCGCAGGGCATAGCAGTTTTTATAAAGTAGAGAATGGTAAAAAACATTATTATGATATTCCTACCAAGACTTATATCCCGGTTCCAGGATTGGAAGAATTTTTACTATTGGACACGCTTAAATCCGCTGAAAAGAAAATCTGGGGAAATGAAGGTGCATCCATATATGACTTAGGCGATGAGGTAATAGGTTTGGAGTTCCATACCAAAATGAACTCTATGGGTCAGGAAGTAGTAGAGGGAATTAATATGGCCATCAATATGGCTGAAAAATCCTATAAAGGACTTGTGATAGGCAATGAAGGTGGAAACTTCTCTGCAGGAGCAAATCTAGCCATGATTTATATGTTTGCTGGAGATCAGGATTTTGATGAAATCAATTTAATGATTGCGCAATTTCAAAACACCATGCTTAGGGCAAGGTTTTCTTCAGTACCGGTAGTAGTAGCCCCTCACAATATGGCTTTGGGAGGTGGATGTGAACTATCCCTACATGCAGATGCAGTTCAAGCCCATGCCGAACTGTATATGGGTTTAGTAGAGGTAGGCGTAGGCTTAATTCCTGGTGGTGGCGGAACTAAAGAGATGACCTTGAGATTTTCTAAGCACAATGCCCCTGGTGATGTAGAATTGAATCGACTTCAAGATATTTTCATGAACATAGCGACAGCCAAGGTGTCGACTTCTGCTGCAGAGGCAAGAAATTTCGGTTATTTGGAAGAAAAGGATGCCATTACCATAAACAGAAAACGTCAATTGGCGGAAGCAAAACAAAAAGTTATTGCCTTGTCTGATGCAGGTTATACACAACCTATTGAGCGAAATGACATTAAAGTGTTAGGTAAATCTTCATTGGCACTTTTTGAAACTGGAATATCGGGTATGCGTTTTGGCTCCTATATTTCTGAACATGATGCAAAAATTGCTAGAAAACTAGCTTGGGTAATGAGTGGTGGTGATCTATCCAGTCCAACAGAAGTAAGTGAAAGGTACTTACTGGATTTAGAAAGAGAGGCCTTCCTAAGTCTTACCGGGGAAAAGAAAACCCTAGAGAGGATTCACAGTATTCTTTTTAAAGGCAAACCTTTGAGAAACTAAATCAAGCAAAGATCAAATTAGAAATTTTGATCCTGCTATGAATTCTTCAAGTTAGCTTCATTCAATTTAACCGTATTCAAGCATTAAAATAAACATCAAATGGAAGCATATATTATCAATGGCTATAGATCTGCAATAGGAAAGGCGAAAAAAGGAGGATTCCGGTTTTATAGGCCAGACGATTTAGCAGCTGATATCATAAAACATTTAATGGTCAACACACCAGGTTTAGAAACCAAAATGGTGGATGACCTTATTGTAGGAAATGCTATTCCGGAAGCAGAGCAAGGCATGCAAATGGGAAGAATGATTTCTCTTTTGGCTTTGTCTGAAGATACCCCGGGCTTTATTATTAACAGGTATTGTGGCTCTGGGCTGGAAGCTATTGCTTTGGCAACGGCGAAAATAAAATCGGGAATGGCTGATTGTATTATTGCCGGTGGTACTGAATCCATGTCCATGGTACCTATGATGGGCTATAAGACAGCTTTAAACTATAAATTAGCTACTGAAAACCCTGATTATTATCTTAACATGGGTTTAACAGCTGAAGAACTGGCAAAAGACTTTAATGTCACCAGAGAGGATTCAGATCAATTTGCTGTAAAATCTCATGAGAAAGCCATTAGTGCTATCAAAGAAGGAAGGTTTAAGGATGAGATTGTACCTGTGGAAGTGGAAGAAACCTATTTGGATGAAAATTTAAAAAGGCAGACAAGAAAATACATAGTAGATACAGATGAAGGTCCTCGACCAGGAACTACCATGGAGGTATTGTCTAATCTAAAGCCTGTATTTAAACAAGGTGGTCAGGTTACCGCAGGAAACTCTTCCCAAACCTCTGATGGGGCCTCATTTGTTGTCGTTATGTCAGAGCGGTTGATGAAAGAATTAGGACTTGAACCCATGGCGAGACTTGCTTCCTACAGCGTAGGTGGCGTAGAACCAAGGATTATGGGCATGGGCCCGACAATAGCTGTTCCAAAAGCACTGAAACAAGCTGGCATTACCATGAATGACATCGACCTGATTGAGCTGAACGAAGCTTTTGCCACTCAGGCATTGGGAGTTATTCGGGCCTTGGATTTTAATCCTGAAATAGTCAATGTAAACGGTGGTGCTGTGGCATTAGGCCATCCGCTAGGTTGTACAGGAGCCAAACTCAGTGTTCAAATAATGAATGAATTGAGAAGAAGAGAAGGTAAATATGGTCTTGTAACTGCTTGCGTTGGAGGAGGTCAAGGAGTAGCAGGCATAATAGAACTGCTATAATAATTTTGTTACGGGTAATTGGCTACAAGCGAAAATTACCTTTTGATTTTGGCTTATAGTTTTGATTGTCTAAACAGGAATTTAACATGGAAAAAATAAATAAAAAAAATGGCCTTGATGGTGGAGCTTTTCTTATCAAAGAAACAGAAGCATCTGCTGTATTTATACCAGAAGAATTTAGTGAGGAACAAAAGATGATGGCTCAGGCCTGTCAAGATTTTCTTGATATGGAGATTACTCCCAATATGGAGGAAATTGACAGCATGAAGAATCCTGATCTTGTACCGGCTATATTAAAGAAAGCAGGGGAATTGGGACTTCTTGGTATAGCAGTGCCTGAAGAATATGGAGGGCTTGGAATGAGCTTCAATACCTCTATGTTGATTGCAGATATTATAGGAGCGGCAGGATCATTTTCTACAACTTATGGCGCACATTCTGGAATCGGTACCCTTCCTGTGCTTTATTATGGGACAGAGGAGCAAAAGAAAAAATACCTTCCCAAGCTTACCAATGCGGACTGGGCGGCCTGTTATTGCCTCACGGAACCAGATGCTGGATCTGATGCAAACAGTGGCAAAACCAAAGCTACATTAAACGCAGAAGGTACCCATTACCTTATTAATGGGCAGAAGATGTGGATTTCCAATGCCGGCTTTGCTGACTTCTTTATTGTATTTGCCAAAGTAGATGACGATAAAAATCTTTCCGCATTTTTGGTAGAAAAAACCTTCGGTGGAATCACCATGAATGAGGAAGAGAAAAAGATGGGAATCAAAGGCAGTTCTACCCGTCAGGTTTTTTTCAATGACTGTCCAGTACCAGTAGAAAACATGCTTTCTGAAAGAGGAAAGGGCTTTAAAATAGCTGTGAATATTCTCAATATCGGTAGAATTAAATTAGGTGCCGGTGTTTTGGGCGGTTGCAGAACTATTTTAGGCTATGCCATTCAATACAGTGCTGATAGAAAACAATTTGGTGTTTCTATTAATTCCTTTGGTGCTGTGCAGGCAAAACTTGCTGAAATGGCCATCCGTACTTATGCCTGTGAATCCCTATGTTACCGTGCTGGCCAAGATGTGGAAGACAGGATTGCCGCACTAGAAGCTGAAGGTATGGATCCCAATAAGGCCAAACTTAAAGGAGTAGAACAATTTGCCATAGAATGTGCGATTGCGAAGGTGCATGGATCCGAAGTGCTTGATTATGTAACCGATCAAGGTGTTCAAATTTATGGAGGTATGGGTTATTCAGCCGATGCACCAATGGAGCGCGCCTACAGGGATGCCAGAATTTCCAGAATATACGAAGGCACAAACGAAATCAACAGAATTCTGATGGTAGGCATGTTGCTCAAACGCGCCATGAAAGGGGAGATCGATATTTTGGGTCCAGCTATGGAAGTGGCCAAAGAATTGACATCAGTTCCTGATTTCTCTAGTGCTGATACCTCTAAACCATTAGCGGCAGAAAAAGCAACGCTCAGAAATCTTAAAAAGGTTTTTTTGATGATAGGTGGCAAAGCAGCCAAGGACTTGGGAACCAAACTGGATCAGGAGCAAGAAATAATGATGAATCTTGCAGACATTATGATTGAGATTTATGCAGCTGAATCTACACTATTGAGAACAGAAAGTTTATTGAACAAAAATGGTGAAGAAGCTGTGAAAAACCACATAGCCGTCACCAAAGTTTACCTTTATGAAGCTGTAGAAAAAATCCAATCTGCTGGCAAAGAAGCCATCATGTCTTTCACCAAAGGAGATGAACAGAAAATGCTCTTGATGGGGCTTAAAAGGTTTACCAAATACGAGAATGTGAACACAAAAGAATTGCGCCGAGAAATTGCCGCATCTCTTATTTCACAGGGAAAATATTTCTTTTTTCACGCATAAATATAGCATATGAGTCAACCGGAAGCTTGGTTAAATGGGCCATTACCGCAAATTCCATTTCTGCTGCAACCTGCAGCACATGCACTTGTACAAGCAGAAATGGAATTAGTGGCATGTATGGAAGGTTTTCCTGATGAACTTCTTTGGAAAAGGGTAGCGGGTAGGGCCAGCGTTGGCTTTCACTTGCAACATTTATCTGGAGTTATAGACCGACTTACTACTTATGCTAAAGAATTGCCTTTAAGTGAAGAACAGTTTACCTTTCTTAAAAATGAAAAAACACCTGACCCATCCTTGACTACAAGTGAATTAGTCAGCCGTTTTCAAAAAAAGGTAGCGGATACCTTGGAAGTATTTAGCCAAACGACTGAAGAGGAGCTTAGGCAATTTAGGACAGTCGGAAGGAAAAAGCTTCCTACCTCCGTTATGGGTTTGTATTTTCATTTGGCAGAACACAGTCAGCGACATTTTGGTCAACTTCTGGTTACTGTAAGTGTGCTTAAAGAAAATCAAAAAAGCGGTAACTAATTACTATTCTCCAAATTGCTCAAAAATCAATGGACACTGGGTTTAACTTGTGAAAACATAAAAATAAACATAAGGTTTTGGAAGTATTGTTGCAGGAAATAGCAACAATACTGACCAAAGCTTAACTTAAATTACCTTCCTAAGCTTCATTCTTAAGTCTTCGATTTCAGAGCTTATAAAAAAGCAGGAAATAAGCCATTAAGACGATTTTTAATACCAGTGATGGATTCCATTAAAAGATTATTTTAACCTAATCCATTTCTCTTTCCAATTATTTTATAAATTACAGTGTTAGCACATTAGTGAAGGCTAAATGTTGTTAAGAAGCCAAAATAACTGTGTTTATGAAAATAATCAAACAAGCCCTTTTTATCTTAATGGCATTGTTCCTTCTGTACTTTTCCTTTACTACGGTAAGGCAAATAGTAGTATTTGGTCCAGAGAAGTTGAGTCTTGGGGAGTCCTTTTTTCTTGGGTTCTTAATTAATTTATGTGTGACCGGTATTTTTGCATTCCCAGGTTTTGTCTTTCCCACTAGCAAATTGCTTCCAGATAACTATTATACCATTAAAAACTCTTCAAAATTAATGCGTTTATACAGTATTTTAGGGGTAAAATATTTTCAAAAACTATTATTGCTATTCTTTTGGGGTAAAAAGGCCAACCGGAAAAAGTTTTTTGATGGAACAAAAAATGGTTTGGAGCGCTTTAGTTACCAATCCAAACAATCTGAATTTGGGCATTTAGGATCTCTTTTTGTTATTCTGTTGATTGCAATATTAATGGTCTTTTCCTCCTATTATCTATTGGTATTTTTTATCGTCGTTATAAATATTATAGGTAATCTTTACCCCGTAATCCTTCAAAGGTACCATAGGATAAGAATTGGTAAAATATTGTCCACCTGAGAATTGCTGAGAATTTATCAGCCATGAGAGTTTATCATTTGCTATGGTACTGTTTAGGAAATAGAAACAGTTGGGTGATTTGAAATAATTTTATAGGTTTTAGTAGAAGGAAAAAAATAGCAAGCAAGCATGGTATTCTACTTTATACTATGCAAATCATTTCAGCTTAATAAGGAAAAGACCTATTTTTACTGAATTGTCTCTAATTCGAAATATGCAATAGAAAATCTATTACGTGCTGAAATCGCTAAAATCAGGGCCATCGTTGTTGTTTTCTTTCGATTACAACACTTACTATCATCACGGGACAAGCTTTACCCTTGCCAATTTTCGGGGCGGAGAAATCCTGTTACTTAATCCGGGTTTATGCAATACCTGAACTTATCAGAAAGGAATTTATTTCAAATGAGAATGATGAAATTGGGATTAGGAGGAGGTTGTCATTGGTGTACTGAGGGCATATTTCAGTCTGTGTTGGGCGTTAAGGAGGTTAAGCAAGGATGGATTTCATCTGAACCTCCTTATCAGAAATGGTCAGAAGGCGTAGAAATCACTTTCGATCCGCTTTTGGTTGATTTATCCTTGTTGATAGCCATTCACCTGCATTCGCACAGTTGTACAAGTGATCATGCTTTTCGGAAAAAGTACCGGTCTGCCATTTATTATTTTAATGAGGAGCAAGAAGAGATCAGTAGGAAAGTACTGTTAGAAATGCAGTCTGATTTTGACAGAGCGATTGTCACCAAAGTGATTCCATTTATAGATTTTAAGATTAATACAGAGCAATTTTTGGATTATTATAACAAAAATCCTGATATGCCTTTTTGTACCAGGTACATAAAACCTAAACTAAATGCCTTGAAAGAACGTTTTCAAAAGGCAATGGTAAAATAATCCACGAGCTTGGATTATCGGAGAATTTAGAAAAACATAAAGCAAATACCTATGAATTGGAATGATATAATCAACTACGCCAATAATGGAAATTTAAAGCCTGACCGTAGGGTGGAAAAGACAGAGGCAGAATGGAAAGAATTACTTACTGAAGAGGAATTTCGTGTAACAAGACAAAAGGGTACAGAGCGCGCTTACAGTTCCGACGTATGTAGTTCTTTTGATCCAGGTATATACGCTTGCGTGTGTTGTGGTACTTTGCTATTTGATTCAAGTGAAAAATTTGAAAGCGGAACAGGTTGGCCCTCTTTTACGAAACCAATAAAAGACAATGCTGTAGCCCATCACAAGGACAGTAGCTTTGGTATGGTAAGGGTGGAAACTACTTGTAATACCTGCGATGCCCATTTAGGACATGTGTTTCCAGATGGTCCAGCACCAAGTGGATTGCGCTTTTGTATGAATGCTGTTTCCCTTAAAAAAGTGGAAGAAGAAAAATAAGCCTAAGTATTAGATTCCGGCCATTGTTTTCTGTGCTTCATTTTACCCAGAAATAAAAACATGGCCATTATCCATTAAAACAAAATGCATGCCCCAATGATCTATTCTAAACCCTATCCTACAGTGAATATTGCCCTAAGGGCGTTTTTAATATTGGTCATGACAGCGTCTCAGTCTCTCGCCCAAGAAAAAGCAGTACCGGTTTTTGAAAACGGTGAAGCTCAAGAGGTGAAGGCTTTTAAGGATCCAAGTAAATGGATACGACATGACCTTTGGGTGGAAACCGATTTTGATAGTGATGCGGATGGTAAAATGGACCGCATGCATGTGGATGTAACTCGGCCTTATCAGACGGAATATGAAGGGTTAAAATTACCTGTTGTATACGTTTCAAGTCCTTATTTCACAGGAGTGGCGCCAAATGTTCCAGGGCTTTTTTGGGATGTGAAACATGAATTGGGAAAACCACCGAAAGAGAGGGCACATCCGCAAGTCAAAACCATTTATAAACGGCCATTTATATCAGACTCTCATACCCGAGAATGGGTACCAAGAGGCTATATTGTTGTTCATTCCTCTTCACCAGGCACGGGTTTATCCCAGGGAGCGCCAACAGTAGGGGGGATAAATGAATCTCTTGCCCCTAAGTCGGTGATTGAATGGCTTTGTGGTCGCAGAGATGGATATACCAGTATTGACGGAAATGAAAAGGTAGAAGCTTATTGGTCCACCGGAAAGGTTGGGATGACCGGCACTTCCTATAATGGAACCATTCCATTGGCCGCTGCCACCACTGGTGTGGAAGGCTTGGAGGCCATTATACCCATTGCACCCAATACCTCCTATTATCATTATTACCGATCTAATGGACTGGTTCGGTCACCAGGAGGATACTTGGGTGAAGACATAGACGTATTGTACGATTTTATCCATAGTGGAGATACAGCCATGCGTGCAAGAAATAATGCACGTATTCGTGATAAGGAAATGAAAAAAGGCATGGACAGGGAAAGCGGTGATTTAAACGATTTCTGGTCTGGCCGTGATTACCTAAACCAAATGCAGCCCATGAAGGCAGCTTTGTTGATGTCACATGGCTTTAATGATTGGAATGTAATGCCTGAACATAGCTATAGAATTTATAAAAAGGCAGTGGAAATGGGAATACCTTCCCAACTCTTTTACCATCAAGGAGGACATGGTGGACCACCACCGTTTTCGATGATGAACCGTTGGTTTACAAGGTATTTACATGGGGTAGAAAATGAGGTAGAGCAAGATGCCAAAGTTTGGATAGTAAGAGAAAATGATCCCCAAGACCAACCAACACCTTATCCAGCTTACCCCAACCCAGAAGCTTCAGCAATTAAACTTTATCTCAAAGGAAATGCACCTGCCGCTGGAGAATTAAACCTAATGCCAGTTGAAAACCAAGGAACGGAAACTTTGGTGGACAATTATTCATTTGATGGAGCTTCTCTAGCTCAGGCTGAACTAACCAAGCACCGCTTGCTGTTTGTTAGCCCAGAATTAAAAGAAGACTTACATTTATCTGGTGTACCTGAAATAACCATAAAGCTCGCTTCCAATAAACCAGCAGCCAACCTTTCTGTTTGGCTTGTTTCCTTGCCTTGGGATCCAGGAAAAAAAGCAAAAATCACTGATAATATTATTACTAGAGGTTGGGCTGATCCCCAAAATCATGCTTCTCTTAGAAAAGGAAAACCTTTAAAGCCAGATAAATTTTACAGCATGACCTTTCCATTACAGCCTGATGATCAAATTATTCCGAAAGGTCAAAAAATAGGCCTGATGATTTTCTCTAGTGACAAAGAGTTTACAGTATGGCCAAGCCCAGGAACTGAACTTACGGTGGATATTGAACATACAGTTTTAGAATTACCTGTTGTAGGCGGAAGAGAGGCTTTGATGCAAAGTTTTGCCAAGCCTTGATAGATAGGACTTTTTTAATTGGACCCGAAATTTTCCTGAACAATTGCTTATTTAATCACCTTAGTAAACAAACCATGAAAACACAAACACTACTACTATTAACCTTTTTATTCTTTTCCCAATCGCTTATGGCTCAGGATAAAGTTAAAGACTTTACCCTTCCTGCCGTAGGAGATCAAAAACCGTTTGTTTTAAGTGAAGCAAAAGGAAAATACGTGGCATTGCATTTCTTGCTTAAAACCGAATGTCCTTATTGCATTCGACATACCAATGATTATGTAGAGGAAACGACAGGTTTGAAAGATGTATTACAAGTCTTTATTAAACCAGACACGGAAGAAGAAATCAAGGAATGGGCCGAAAACCTTGGCGGGGACAGTTTCACCATTTATAGGGACGTAGATGCTCAATTGGCTGATGAATTAGGAATTCCTGGTGGTTATACTTTCCACAATCAACTTGTTCATTTTCCAGCATTGATATTGATTGGCCCTGATGGAAAAGAAGTTTATAGGTACATAGGAAAGAAGAATTCCGATCGATTACCTGTTAAGGATTTTATGACTGTATTGGAGGGATTGAGAAAATAATTTCTCCGTTATTAAGGACTTAGTCCCGTAATAGAAATTTTCTTTTGAATTTTAAAAACAACCTGGATCAATGGCCTTAGAAGAATAAAACCACACTTCTATAGGCTGTTGTTTACTATAAGCGTTAGTAAAACTAAATTGATGGCCAGCCGAAATATCCCCAATAATACGGCTGTTTTGAGGTGATCTACCAGGTGCCTGTTCGTCAAGCTTATAAAAAGGAGGACCGATACTAAACCAATATTAAATAGGGTAATGGCCATAAGGGAGTAATCATACCACACAGAAAGGTCTACTCGGTAAAAAATGCCATAAAGAATATAAATGACCAAAGTTAGCGTACTACTTCGTGTATTCCATTTGTATAGTTGTTCTCTGTTTATTTCTTTGGCCAACATTACTATTTATTTAAGGTGGACCCAATATAGCCAATTGATAGCCCATAACAAACCAAGGCGAATTTAGGTCTTGGAACATTGTAGGAGCTACAATTTTAAATTTAGTTTCGAATTTACTTCAAATCCGTTTAGAATAGGCCTTATGGTGCGTGATCGCTTATTTAATAAAATAAAGACCATGGCTTCCCGCCACAGCTCCAGCTGTAGTCAGTAGACTTAGCACAAGCAAAATCCAATGGGCCTTGTGTATAAATGAAAAAGTTTTTGTAGGATTTTTTTCCGCATATTCCTTAAATAACTTGTGAAGTACTAAGGGTTCTAAAACATACAAAACCAGGGTAAATATTAGCCAAACCAAGGTCATGGCATGTATCCACCAAAACCTGTAATCAAGGTATCTGTCCCAGGCATTCAGTTCATACATCATATAAAACCCAGATATTGCTGTTAGCAAAGTGGTAATTTTAGCCTGTAGGGCAAATCGACCTTCAATTTTTTCGAAAGTTTTGATTTGTTCTTCTTTTGAACCAAACCGTTTAATAGCTGGAATAATCACCGTGGTAACCATTGCTACTCCACCTATCCAAAGAATTACAGCCAATACATGAATTACTCGAGCAAAAGTGATGTTTTCCATTGATCAGTGTTTAGCCCGGATTTTGAAATAGGGTTTTATTATCTAATAGACAATCTATTACGTGCTGAAATCGCTTCAAAATCAGCCACTTCGTTGCTGTTTTGAATTTCACCATAGCGGTGCTATGCTAAATTCCCCAAACAGCCGATTGTCTTGCGATTGCAACACTTCCTGTAAACACGGGACAGGCTTCACCCCTGACTATTGTCAGGACGGAGAAATCCTATTACATAATCCGAGTTTAATTTGTTTACAATCAAATATACGCAAATGAGTGAATTTAAAACCTGATTTATATCAGATAAGGAGTGATAACAGAGGTAGAAAGCAGAAAATAAATGCTTGTATAAAACTGCCTATTAGCACCAATATCTCTAATTAGCATTTTTTTCTATTTTATACTATACAAGATGATCTATTGTAATAGAATGCTATTTAAAAAGAAGAAAAAAAAACCACCTTCGCTTTAATTGGCTGCAAAGGTGGTTGGTCGTAAGATAATTGGGTTTATGTAATTCTTTGTTCTATAAAGTGGTTTATGTTTTGAAGCGGTAGTTAGAGAGGTTTGCCTAAAGCGGCATACCAGATTCCACCGTAGAGGTGTTTAAGAAAATCAGCATCTTCAAAGGCTTCTTCCACGTGGCCTAAGCCAGTGTAAAACACCCTTCCGCCATCATAGGTATGGTACCAAGAGATAGGGTGAACTGCTCCCATGCCCATTTTTTTACCATTTCGTTTCCCTACATCATAAGAGCTTTCATCCAATTGTAGGAGAATATTGACATCAGTATTGAAATTTTTGTACTCATACCACTCATCTGTCCAAAGCCATTTGTCATTAAGGTGATAGGTTGCAGGATGGTCTCCATTCATCACTTTAATTCTTGCTGTTTGCTGATGTGGATGGTGGTTGAATTGGCCACCTATCAATTTGGTATACCAAGGCCAGTCATATTCTGTATCTGTTGCACTATGTACACCTACCACTCCTTTGCCACTTTTAACAAATCGTTCAAATGCTGCTTTTTCATCTGCATTGAAAATGGTACCGGTGGTGCTCATCATAATGATGACATCGTAATTTTCAAGGTTTTTATCATTGATCAAACTTGCGTCTTCTGTTGCATATACGCTAAATCGGTGTTTTTCTGCCAATTTTTTTATGGCAGCAACTCCTTCTGGGATTGACTGATGTCTAAAACCGGAAGTCTTACTGATGACCAAAGCTTTGAATTGCTGTGCCTGGGCAGTTGATGGAAAGGTTGCCAATAGAAGGCAGCCGATCAGTAGCGAAAATAGGCTTAGTTTATTATTTAGGTTATTCATAGGTATTTTGAATTAAAAACAAGGGACGATTATACCATTTTTATTTTACAATGTCGAATTTCTCTTTGGCATTTTTTCTACTAAATGCATTAAAGTGCCACCACTCAGAGCCAATGCCCTTAAAGCCTGCCGCATTCATCACTTTTCTAAGTAATTGTCTATTTTCAACTTGTTGTTCATTGATTTTTCCTTCTCTAAGCATTTGACCTTCCCTGTCTGGATAAGCAGGATACCCAAAAAAGTCAAAATCTGTGCCCATATCCAAGGACTTTCCAGTCCTTATATCTGCAATGCTTAGGTCTACAGCCACGCCATAGTTGTGTAAGCTTCCTTTTTGAGGATCTGCTACATAAAGGGGTTTTATCTTTTCCGGCTTGTCCAATTCATCCCAAAGAATTTGCTGCACAGATAAAGGCCTTACACCATCGTAAACGAGAAAGGTCAATGTGCTGTCTTTTTGTTGTAGGGCAGAATGTGCTTTTTTTAAGCTACTAGCCACTTCAGGCTGTAAATAACAGCGAGTGAGCTCTCCATATACATCCTTACCAAAGAAATTATTTTTGGTAGAATACCTAAGGTCTACCAATAAGCCTGGTATTTCTTTCTGTAGGTCTACAAGCCCAGCGTCAATTAGTCTTTGTTCTAATTCTCCTATTGGATCGCTTGTTAACTCCATTATTACGCTGTCTTTTATGACCTTTTCATGGCCATTCTCCTTAAGCGTTACAATGGTGTTATTTTGCCTGCTTTCACCGCAAGCCAGGATAGATAGGATTATCAAGCTGGCGATAAGCCTTTTCATAAGCCTTCTTTGTGTATTTGGGTAGTGCTTGCTTGAGCTGTTGGTAGGACAATTACATCTGCCAAAACCACATGGGGAGGCCTTGTGACCGCAAAGCGTACCACATCTGCAATATCTTCTGCCTTGAGTGGTGTAAAACCTTGGTATACATTGCCGGCTTTGTCTTCATCTCCCTTGAATCGGACCAGAGAAAATTCCGTGTCTACCAAGCCGGGGTTGATGGCCATTACTTTGATACCATAAGGGTTTAGATCCAGACGCATGCCTTTGGTGATTGCATCCACAGCATGCTTGGATCCACAATAGACATTTCCTTTAGGGTATACCTCTTTGCCAGCAGTGGAGCCAATATTAATGATTTGTCCATGTTTTCGCTCCACCATACCAGGTATTATTTTTTTTGATACATAGAGTAAACCTTTTACATTGATATCCATCATGGCATCCCAGTCGTCTTCGCTGCCATTTTGTATAAAGTCTAGGCCATGGGCATTGCCTGCATTGTTGATCAATACTTCTATTTTTTGCCAATCTTCAGGCAGGGAATCTATGGCGCTGTATACGGCCCTTTTTTCCCTTACATCGAAAACCAAATATTGGTAGGGGGTGTTTTCTGGAAGAAGTGTTTTTAGCTCTATAAGCCTTTCTTTTCTTCGCCCGCAAGCGATGATGGCAAAACCTTCTTCAGCCAGGTATTGGGCACATGCCTTACCTATACCGGAAGTAGCTCCTGTGATAAATGCAATTTTCTTTTCCATAAGGGAAGATAAATGTTTTCCCCTAAGATTAAAAGTCAATCGGGCTGCAATGCTTTCTCCTTATTGAAAATTTAAATAAACAGTGATGGATTTTCTTCGGATGTCTGAAATGGCTCCTGCCATACGATTGTCGGAATATCCTTCCTGATGAAGGTTCATCATGCCGTGAGAAAAACGTATTTCAGGGGAGAATTTGAAATAGCGGAAATAAAGATCAAAACCCAAACCCATTTCCAGTGCTAGGTCAGTACCTTTCAATGCAATAGGATCTTCATTGGCTTCTTCTTGGTTTTTAGTCCTGAACTGACCATTGACCCCACCTATAAAAAACATACGGGTATTATTAAACCGTTGAGATTTATATTTAAATAATAGGGGCATTTCTACCAGTGTTTCTTCTGTAAGTAAAGGTACTGTGCTGATTCCTATACCATTTATGGCATTTGGGTCATTTGTAAAAAGTTGCAATTCTGTACGGTATTCATAAAAACCAACCTTAGGAGTAAACATAAGGTTTACCTGATCGTGAAGCCTTGCTGTAACCAAAAAACCCAAAGCAAAGCCAGGTGAGAAGCTTGGCATTATAGCCCTTACATCTCCAAGTAATGGATAATTAGGGTTCAGAAAGTTATCAGAATATTTGATTCTGAGGCTACTATTGTGGGCAGCAAGGAAAAAACCATAAGACAATGGTTGGTTATCACTTCCAGAGGGATTAAAAATAAGGCTTTTTTGCTGTGCCTGTACTAGTTGGGACTGGGTAAAGAGCAGGCACAAGCCAAAAAGAATTACTTTATACCAATGTAAATTGAACTTATGCCAAATGTTAGCGTCTTGCATTGCGTTTTTTTGAAACCTACCCTTTCAAGAATATTAATAAAATCATTTCCATCAGGAAAAGCTTTAACCGATTCGGGTAAATAGGTATAAGCGGAATTGTCCTTAGAGATGACTTTACCAATTTGAGGTAAAATATATTTAAAATAAAAGGAATAAGCTTGCTTCATCGGGAATTTTTTTGGTGTTGAAAATTCCAATATCACCGTTTTTCCTCCTGGTTTAAGTACCCTGTACATGTCTGCCAGTCCTTTTTCGAGGTTTTCGAAGTTCCTGACACCAAAAGAAACGATGACAGCATCGAACTTATTTTCTTCAAAGAGCAACTTTTCTGAATCTCCCATTTGCAAATCAATAAGGTGATCCAGTTTCTTTTGTTTCATTTTTTTGCGCCCCTCATTGAGCATCCCTTCGGAAATGTCCACCCCGATTATCTTTTCCGGCTTAAGACTTAAGGCTTCTATAGCAAAGTCACCAGTACCGGTGGCAATGTCTAATATTAACTTAGGATGGTCATTCTGCAACATTTTAATGGCTTTCTTTCGCCAGATAATGTCTATTCCCAAGCTTAGCACGTGGTTTAGCAAATCGTAATTTTTGCTAATATTATTAAACATGTTGGCAACTTGTTGCTTCTTGCCTTCTTTTTGATTTTTGTATGGAACTACGGACATGGCTTCTATTTTCTATACAATATTACTAAGTAAACTTGAGCAATGGAAAATTGTTAATGAATTAATGGTTTGGAGACCATTGCGGAATTTAGTTACCTTTGTAAAAAAAAAGGGCCATGTTGAAGAATGCACGCTTTTTAATGAGTAATACTGACCACACAAAGTGTCCGGCACCTAATAAGCCGGAGTTCGCTTTTATTGGTAGATCCAATGTTGGGAAAAGTTCTCTAATCAACATGCTTACCGATCACAAACACCTGGCTAAAACCTCTGGAAAGCCCGGTAAGACTCAGTTAATCAATCACTTTGAAATAGATTCACGATGGTACATGGTGGATCTTCCAGGATATGGCTTTGCTAAAGCCAATAAAAAATTAAAAGCCGATTGGAACAAAATGATTCGCAATTACCTTACTGAGAGGGAAAATCTGGTTTCAGTTTTTGTGTTGATCGACAGCCGTCTGGCACCCCAACCCATAGACATTGAATTTATTACCTGGTGTGGACAATTGGAACTGCCTGTAACCTTGATTTTTACAAAAGCAGACAAACAATCACAATCAAAAACTTCCGATAATGTTCATCGCTTTCTTGATGAAATGGAAAAAATGTTTGTAGAGGCCCCAGAGTTTTTTGTTACCTCTGCCATGACAAGAGTTGGTAGAGATGAGTTGACCCAGTTTATTGAAGAAAACGTATCGGATTACTATGAGCAGGGGTAAGAACCCCATATTTTCTCAAGTTTACCTTATATTTTAAGCCAAAAAAATAAATAACTATCATGGAATTTAAAGACATTGCCACTGTTTCTGGAAAACCAGGTTTATATAAAGTACTAAAGCCCAGCAGAAGTGGAGTAATCCTCGAATCTCTGGATGAAAAGAAAGGTAAGTTGGTCGTTGGTGCCGCACAAAGGGTTTCTCTTTTGAGTGAAATATCCATTTATACACTTACTGAAGAGGGTGCTTCTCCACTTCAGGACATTATGATCAAAATAGAAAAAGAATTTAAAGGAGATACCGGCCTTGAAGGAGCTGACAAAGAAGAATACCAGGCTTTTATGAAGCATATTCTTCCTGAGTTTGACGAAGATAGAGTTTATGCATCTGATGTCAAAAAATTGATCAACTGGTACCATATCGTTCGATCAGAATGCCCGGAAGTTCTTGAGGAACCTGAAGCAACTGAAGAAAGTGAGTCCAAAGAAGAGAAGGAATAAATTCAATGAATCCGTCTAATGCTGATTCAGCCATTATTCAAACAGTTGCAGTAGATCTTAAAGATTTACTGCAACTGCCTAAAACTCCTGAGTCAATTGACAAAGAGGGCTTAGCAAAAGCCATTTCCCCAATGGTTTCACAATTGCTTAATCGGGAATTTGAAAGGTTTCTTCAACTTTGTTATCGTTTAGACCTTGGTGAAGGAAAAGTTCGTGAAATATTAAATCAATGCCCACCTGAAGAAATTACTCATCAGATGTCTTTAACCATAGTAGACAGGCAGTTGATAAAAGTACATTTTAGACAGAAATACAAAGAGTAGTCGCTTAGGGATTGAGAATTTTCTCTAGCTTTCTCACCATTTTTGTAGATCCAATATAAAAAGGTGTGCGCTGATGCAAGCTTTCTGGTTGTAGGTCTAAAATTCTGTTTTTCCCGTCTGATGCTACACCACCCACTTGCTCTGCAATAAATGCAAGTGCATTGGCTTCGTAGATTAACCTTATTTTACCTTTGGTGGCTTGGCTTGTTCCAGGGTAGAGGTAGATTCCTCCCTTGAGTAGATTTCTATGAAAATCTGCCACCAAGCTTCCAATGTACCTTGCAGAAGCTCCTTCTCGTTTGCAACTCTCTAGGTAAGATAAAATATTTGGATTGATTAGGGGTGTAAGACCCTCATTCATGGTAAATATATTTCCATCTTCAGGCATTTTCATGTCTGGATGAGAAAGGAAAAATTCACCCAAAGACCTTTCGTAGGTAAAGCCATTGGCACCACGACCTGTGGAATAAACCAACATGGTGGAAGAACCATAAAGCACATATCCGGCAGCTACCTGCTCGCTACCCTTTTGTAGCACATCGATTTCCTTGATAGGAGATCCAGATGGGGTTACTCTTCGATAAATAGAGAAAATTGTCCCAATAGATACATTTACATCAATATTGGAAGAGCCATCAAGTGGGTCTATGGCCACTACATATTTTCCCTTACTATTCTGCAAATCAATAACTAGGTCTTCTTCTTCAGAAACGATAGCACAAACCTCACCACCTTTTGTTAAGGCCCTTGTGAATCGAACATCTGCAATTACATCAAGTTTTTGTTGTTCTTCACCTTGGACATTGATTTGACCAAAGGCTCCTGTAACATCAGACAGGCCAGCTCTACTGATTTCTCGGGACACAATTTTTGCTGCCAAGGCAATGTCACGCAAGATTTGAGAGAGCTCCCCAGAAGCAAAAGGAAAATCTTCCTGTTTACTTTTTATAAAACGATCCAATGTTACCCCGACATTGTAGGCAAGGTTTTCAGTATCTTGTTTGTAAGGCTGTGTCTTCATACCTTTGAAGTTAATAGATTATTGTTAATAAAATTACTTTTTCTACCCTATTTTCATGACACAACCTTTAGTATATAAGTTTGGTGGGGCCTCTATAAAAGATGCAAAAGCCATTCAAAGAATTGCTCAATTACTCAAAAACAACTGGGTAAATAATTTGGTAATAGTGGTCTCAGCAGCTGGGAAAACTACAGATAGATTGGAGGAGCTTATTGCCTTATCATTTGAGGGTAAGGACTTTGATGGGCCCTTATTCGAATTATTAGACTTTCACCTGGACCTATGTAAAGGCCTGTTTGAGGATGATCATCCAATATTTATTAGGGTTGAGAATCACTTTGCACATTTGCGGCGTTCACTTGAAAATAGTGCGATAAAAGAAAATCAAGATTTCTTCTATGATCAAATTATAGGCTATGGAGAGCTTATTTCTACCAGAATTTTTCAAGAATACCTTTGTTTAAAAGGTTGCCCTTGTCTTTGGCAGGATGCAAGGGAATTGGTAAGTACTGATTCTCATGCCAAAATTGCCCGAGTGGATTGGGCCTTGACCATGCAACACTGTAGAAAGATTTTGATTCCAAAGCTGGAGACTTTTCCTGTAGTTACCCAAGGGTTTATAGGCAAAGACTTACAAGGAAACACCACTACACTAGGGCGGGAAGGTTCGGATTTCACTGCCGCAATTATGGGGGTAAGCTTAGGTGCTTCTTCAGTCACCATCTGGAAGGATGTTGCAGGTATTCTAAATGGAGATCCTGATCTTTTTCCTGATGCGGTAAAATTTGAATACCTTGACTTTGAAGAAGCTGCGGAAATGACCTATTATGGGGCCAGTGTTATTCATCCTAAAACGATTAAGCCACTCAGCAAGCATGGCATACCTCTACATGTGAAGTCATTTTTTAATCCCACTACAGCAGGTACGGTAATAGGGGCTTTTGGTCAAGCGCCAAGAATTCCCATTACCATTATAAAAAAGAAACTAACGCTGATTGAATTGAAAATCAGAGACCTGTCCATGTTGGGAGGTTTTCATTTTGACTATATCTATGATGTGGCTGATAAAATCAATGCGGAAATTCAATTTATTCAAGGAGCTGCCGCCCATATTAATATTATTATCAACCCTCTTTCAATGGAGGATGATCAAATAATTAAAGCATTTCGAGACATCTTTCAAGTGAAGGTCACTAGAAATTTAAAATTGGTAACTGTCAAAAATCCATCACTTTCAGAAATTGAACATTACCGCAGGTTTGACAATGAGCTTCTCCTGGAGCAAAGAAGTCCTGATCTGATTCAATGGTTGTATGAGGATTGAATGTTAGTTCAAAAATTCAAAAGGCTTATTTAATGTGATAGGAAACCACATAAAAATCAGACATTTCAGTTGCGTGGTGGATAACTATCCCTTAATAAACAGTTAATATAGAGTTATTGTAAACTTTACGAGGTCTTGGCCTGGAAATGATTACTTTTAGATGAGTTGATGCTTTTTCACTAGCTCTTCTATCAAATCATCTATGGAGCTGTCAAGAATTTCATATACCTTTTGAAAACCGTCTACTCCACCATAATAAGGGTCAGGGACTTCCATAAATTCCGGATCCTTCTGAAACTCACACATTAATTGTAGGTTTTTCGCACTTGTTTTATGTTGTTCAGCTGACTTTATTATATTTTCCATGTTAGACTTATCCATGGCAATGAGGTAATCAAAGTCTCTGAAGTCTATCCGGTTGAGTTGTCTTCCCCGGTGATCCATTTTGATGCCATTTTCTTTGGCACAAGCAATCGCTCTTTCATCTGGAAGTTCACCTATATGATAATCCGAAGTTCCACAGCTATCACAGCTGAGGTAGTCTTGATGGTTTTTTTGCTTTATTTTATGATTAAAAAGCGCTTCTGCCATTGGAGAGCGGCAAATATTACCTAAGCATACAAATAACACTTTTATCATAAAACTATTTGTTTCTGTCTTTTAGCTGGGTCGAGCAAGCTACTGTATATAATGGTTAGATTAATAAAATGTAAAATTACAGAAATGAATAGACTATACATATGATTTTTACAAAATATTACCTACATTTGCAGAATGAATCCTAATAAGGAATGATTCTTATATGAAAACGAATATTAACAAGCTTAAGGAGAAGATTACTTCGAAAGGAATGAAATTTACGCATCAGCGTCTGGTAATTTACCGATCGCTATGTGATTCCAAGGATCATCCTACGGCAGATATGGTTTATAACCAAATCACTGAGGAGAACCCTAGCATTTCGAAGGGCACTGTTTACAAGACCCTTGAGAGCTTTGTTAATGCTGGTATTCTGCAGAAGTTTAGAGACGATATGGGTTTGATGCGTTTTGATCCTGTTATGGATACGCATAGCCATCTGTATTGCAACGAAAGCTGTAATATCCGAGATTATAAGAATCCTGATTTAGAACAATTATTAAATAACTTCTTTAAGGAGAACCAAATTGAAGGGTTTGAAGTTGAAGAAGTATCATTGGTAATCAAAGGAAAATCAAAATAATTTTCTTTTTATATCATTAAATTATCTATAAACAATTAAAATTTAACTTATGTCATTAGTTGGAAAAAAAGCACCTTTATTTAGCGTACCTGCTGTAATTGAGGGAGAAGAAATCGTAGAAGACTTCTCTTTGGAGCAATATATCGGTAAAAAAGATGTTATTTTCTTTTTCTACCCAAAAGATTTCACTTTTGTGTGTCCTACCGAAATTCTTGCTTTTCAAGAAAAATTGGAAGAATTTGAGAAAAGAGGAGTAGCAGTTGTAGGTGCTTCTTGTGATACAGAAGAGTCTCACCTTGCTTGGTTGAACACACCTAAAGCAGAAGGTGGAATTCAGGGCGTAACTTATCCGATTATAGCTGACCCTGTAAAAACTGTAGCGCATAATTTTGGCGTATTGGCAGGAGACTGGAACTATAACGAAGAAGGAGAATTGACTTATCAGGGACTTCCTGTTGCCTACAGAGCTACTTTCCTTATCGACAAAGAAGGTACAATCAGACACGAAACTGTTAATGATCTTCCATTAGGAAGGAACATCGACGAAATGTTGCGATTGATTGATGCTTTAAGACACGTAGAAAAATACGGTGAAGTTTGTCCTGCAAACTGGGAAGAAGGAAAAGAAGCAATGGCTGCCACAAGAGAAGGCGTTGCATCTTACTTGTCTAAAAACTAAGCATTATAGCTTTATATCAGAGCCTCACCATTTGGTGAGGCTTTTTTTTGATTTAATGATTTTTGCTTAGCCATTTAACCCGAATTATGTAATAGGATTTCTCCGTCCTGACAATAGTCAGGGGTGAAGCCTGTCCCGTGTTTACGGGAAGTGGTGTAATCACAATAAAATCAGGCTATTTGGAGACTGAGTCATAGGACCCCTATTGTGAAGTCGAAAATAGCAACGAAGTGACTGATTTTAAAGTGATTCCTTCAAGTAATAGAAGGTCTATAGCATATTTCGGGTTTAAGCTTAATTTTTTCCCTCTTTTAATTTTTTTCTCTTTGCTCTATAGATTTTATCAAGATCTCGGGTAAATTGATCCAATTCAATAGATACAGATTTAACAAAGCCAACGTATTCTAAAAGTTCTTCTTTATTAATGACCCTATCATCTTGTAATAATTGAGTCAAACCCAATAGGCTTGTTACAGGTTTTCTTAAAACATGGGAAATATCAAAAGATATCTGTTCCAATGCATTCCCAAACTCTATGCGGTTATTGATGTTTTGAATAGAACCATAAAGTAAAACCGACCCATCAGAGATTTTTTCAGGTCTTGCATTGGCAATATACCATTGGTATTCACCATTTACCAATACCCGGTATTCTAAGGAAAATGGTTCTATATTACTTAAAGATTCCTTTAAGTTATTTTGAAAAGAGCTTATGTCGTCTGGGTGAATAAGAGAAAAACCCAATTCAGGAGATTTGGCCAATTGATCAAAGTCAACATTTGGATGAAGCTCGTTCATTCCGCTACTTAAAAACTCAAAACTCAAGGCACCATTCGTGTTCATTTTTAATTGAAAAATCCCTCCTGGAACATTATCTGTTAGTTTTCTTAGTTGGGAAATATTGGTTTCAATTTTGCTATTTTGATCTAAAACCAATTTTCGGTTGTTGAGGTAATCCATTGTTTTCTTTGCCAATATTTGCAAGGCCTTTTTATGGTTTGAAGAGATCCTTCTTGGCTTTAGGTCGATTACACATAGTGTGCCTAAAACATTTCCATTTGGTGTTTCTAAGGGGGCACCTGCATAAAAACGAAATTTTGGTCCCCCAACAACAAATGGGTTGTTCTTAAAGCGCAAATCTTTGGTGGAGTCCTGGACTACCAATACCTCTTTTGGCTTATGAAGGGCATGCTGACAAAATGAATCTTTACGGGCGGTTTCTGTAATTCCAAGCTCTGAATTAACCTTAAGAAATTGTCGGTCTTCTCCAATGATTGTGATCAAGGAAAAAGGAACATTGCATATCAAAGAGGCAATTTTCGCCATTTCATTTAGTTCCTCTTCTGGAGGTGTATCCATTATTTGGTATGACCTAAGTTCTTTAAGTCTTTTTTTTTCATCTAACATAAGAGTTTTACACAGAAAAATATGATTTGAACATGGCCTCAGTTAAATGAATAAAAGATAAATTTTAAATGAGTATTATTAATTAATGCGTTTATAATTTTAATTCATTTAACTTTTACAATATAAAATTACGTTTTTATTTTTCAAAAGATTGAAGCAATAATCGACTTATCATATAATAATTGTACCGTTTTTAAGGGGGGAGTTCACCTATCAGGGCTTCTTTATGAGAACAAACAAAAGAGATAAAGTTTTTAAAGGTTTAGATAATAATGCAACTCATGGAAATAAACAAGCTGAAGCAAGTTCCATTGAGTTCAGAGTTTATACTGAATAATGTTTTAGTATAAAGGTCAAAGGAAGTATTACTGGAATTGAGGAGCTCACTACTCTAAATCTTTAATAACTTATTCTCGGAAAATGGAACCCTAAAGGGTTTATGATTTAGGGATAAAAAACACCCCATTATTGCTGTTTAATGGAATAGATGGTTAATTTTAAGCATCATGCGTGCAAAACCCAAAGTTTCCGTGTTGATTTCCAGTTACAATACCCCTTTTCACAAATTGCAAAGGGCGATTAACTCTGTGCTTAACCAAAGCTTCCAGGATTTCGAAATTATTCTGGTAGACGATGGTTCACACAATGACCCTGAAAATAAACTTATTGATTTTTGTCGATTGCATGAAAAAAAATTGACCTATATAAGGAAAATCAATGAAGGGCAGTCCCAGGCTATAAACAAAGCCATTCGATGGAGTGCTGCTCGGTATATCGCCATTCTTGATGCTGACGATGAGTACCTTCCCAATCACATTCAGTCTTGTCTTGCTCAGATGGATACATTTGACCTCATTGCTTCCAAAACCTTAACCGTAACGGATAAACCAGATGACTTCTATATAAGTGACAGGTTTGATAAGCATAAAAAAGTCCATGTAGACGACTGTATACTTTTTGCAACCCTTTTCGGAAAAAGGAAAGTTTTTAAAAAAATTGGCTTTAATGAAGATTATGGTGCAGATTCTGACTTTTATGAAAGGGCGAAGAAAATTTTTAATGTAGGTAAGCTGGACCTTAGGACTTATGTTTACTACAGAAACAATCCTAATAGTACCTGTGAGAAGATTAAGTCAAGGTATGCTATAAACAAGACCAAGTAAGCAGAAGTTTGCAAATAAAAGGCATGCTTTATTGCTTTACCTTTGAAAAAATCGAACAATAAATCAATGGCATCTAAAATAGAAGAGAGCACCTGCTGCGAAACGCATAACCATTCTCAGGCTACAAAAAAAGGCCTATTGGATTCCCCTTGGATACGTAGTCTGCTTAGTTTTGTGCTTTTAGTTGGAGCTGTAACTGGTGAAAGTTATATTCCTATGCAGGTTTATGGAATCAATTGTTGGCTATTTGTATACCTTTTGGCTTATGCTTTTGTAGGCTTCCCAGTTTTGAAGAATGCCTGGAAACTTATTAGAAAAGGAGAAGTTTTCACCGAGTTTTTCCTTATGGGGATAGCTACAATTGGCGCATTTGGTATAGGTGAATATCCGGAAGCTGTAGCTGTTATGCTTTTTTATACCATAGGTGAGTTGCTACAACACAATGCAGTTAGCAAAGCCAAAGGCAATATACAGGCCCTTTTGGACATCAGACCTGATAGAGCTCGGGTAATCAGAGATGGCAATTCAGCTTGGGTAAAGCCGGAGTTGGTGAATACAGGGGAAGTTATAGAAGTAAGGGCAGGGGAAAAGGTCCCTCTAGACGCCCAGCTATTAAATGGAGGTGGAACATTCAATACTGCTGCATTGTCAGGGGAAAGCTCTCCTGCAGAAATCAAGGAAGGGGAGGAAGTTTTGGCTGGAATGGTCAACCTTCAGGATTTAATAACTTTGCGTGTTTTGAGACCATTCGCAGAGAGTTCCCTACAAAAGATTATTTTAACTGTGCAGGAAGCCACAGCTAAGAAAGCTAAAACGGAACAATTTATTCGCAAATTTGCCAAGGTTTATACTCCAATCGTAACCTATATGGCCCTGGCCCTGGTCATTCTTCCCTATTTTATAGTAGCAGATTATTCCTTTAGTGAATGGTTGTATAGAGCTTTGGTATTTTTGGTTATTTCCTGCCCTTGTGCGCTAGTGATTTCAATTCCCTTGGGATATTTCGGAGGAATAGGAGCAGCATCCAGAAAGGGGATTTTGTTCAAAGGTTCCAACTTTTTAGACCTTATCACTACTATCAATACTGTAGTATTTGATAAAACAGGGACTTTAACCAAAGGGATATTCGCAGTTGAAAAGGTGAAAACGATGCCCAATGCTGTTCCGGGATGGGAAAAATTGGCCGCTTCGCTGGAATCCAATACCAACCATCCAATAGGGCAGGCCATAATCCGGCATATAAAAACAACACTAAGCCCAGTGAATTCGCTAAAGGAAATCCCCGGCAAAGGCTTGATGGGAGAGGTTAACAACAAGAGGGTACTTGCTGGCAATAGATTGCTTATGCAAGACCATGGAATACAGGATGTACCCACTGAAAACTACCCGATTAAAACAGTAATCTACTGTGCAATAGATGATGTTTTTTGTGGCTATTTTGTATTGGCAGATGAAATAAAACCGGATGCAATGGAAGCTTTTATTTCCCTTAGAAAACTTGGGATTCAGCATTTGATGATTTTTTCAGGGGATAAAGCCGAGGTGGTTGAAACCTTGGGAAAAGAACTTAAAGCAGACAAGGCCATAGGAGGAATGCTCCCGGAGGAAAAATTTGCAAAAATTGAGGCTCTTAAAGAAGACCCTGATAAAGTTGTCGCTTTCGTCGGGGACGGTATCAATGATGCGCCTTCAATTGCTGCAGCTGATGTAGGTATTGGAATGGGAGGTATGGGAAGTGACCTAGCTATTGAGACAGCGGATATTATTATTCAGACAGACCATCCTTCCAAGATTGCTTTGGCTTTTAGAATAGGGAAAGCAACCAAAAATATCGTATGGCAAAATATTGCACTAGCTTTCCTTGTAAAATTTCTCGTATTAGCCTTAGGAGCAGTAGGCTTGGCGGGAATGTGGGAAGCTGTATTTGCTGATGTAGGCGTGGCGCTGTTTGCCATTCTGAATGCCATTAGAATCAACTATCTATTTAAATAATATTTAGCATGCTTTTTACTTCATCTTCGTCCGAAAAAGAAATATTGTCTATCATTAGCAAACAGCTTCTATTGGGTTCAACTGATGCCCGACATCCTTTTCGTTTTGTGAATCTTTGCACGCTAGATGGCAACCAGCCTGATAGCAGGTATGTAGTTCTTCGTGAATTCAAAGAGGACTTAGCATTGTTTTTTTATACGGACAGTCGAAGTGAAAAAGTAGCGCAAATTAATAAAAACCCAAATGCTTCTCTGCTCTTTTATCATCCAATAGAACGCTGTCAGGTAAAAATAGGTGGGAAAGCACAAATTATGACCAATACTGAATTACTTAAAGAACATTGGAACAATGTCCAAACAGAAGCCAAAAAGGGTTATCAATCTGTTTTAGCACCTAAAACTGCGGTTTCCCAACCCGAAGAAGGCTGGGTACAGGAGCTAAAGTACCAAAGCAAAAACTTTTCAATAATAAAGGTTCAAGCTAAGCAGATTGAATGCCTTCAACTTGATGGTGAAGGCCACTTACGCATCAGTTTTAATAAAAAGCAGGATGTCTGGCAATCGACTTGGCTTGTTCCATAGCTTATTTCATTTGATTGCTCGTTGGGCAAAAAGAATAAAAGTGCTATCTTCATTGGATTAAATCCAGCAATAATATTTTCTAAAAATTTTATATCCATGCATAACAGAAGAGACTTTATCAAAAAGACCGGATTGGCAACAGCCTTTTTAGGTTTAGGCCTTGGAGGGCAGGCTTTTTCATTGGCGCCCCGTGAGGAATTGTTCAAAATTTCATTGGCCCAGTGGTCCGTCAATAGATTGCTTTTTTCTAAGCAAATGGACAATTTGGATTTTGCCATACTTGCCAAAAAACACGGGATTTCTGCAGTAGAATATGTGAACCAGTTTTTTATGGACAAAGCCAAGGACACGAGTTATCTGAAAGAAATGAAAACCCGAGCGGAAGGCGAGGGCGTCACATCTGTGCTGATCATGTGTGACAATGAAGGAAAACTAGGAGCGAGGGATGAATCTGAAAGAATGGAAACTGTTGAAAACCATAAAAAATGGGTAGAAGCAGCCAAATTTCTTGGCTGCCATTCAATTAGGGTAAATGGCTACTCTTTTGCCAGATACAGTGCTGACAAGAAAGATTTTGCAGAATCTATGAAACTTGTGGCTGATGGCTTGCGAAACCTTTGTGAATTTGCAGATACCATGGGGATAAATGTGATGATTGAGAACCATGGTGGTTTTTCTAGCAATGCCAAGTGGCTTACAGGTGTAATGAAAGCTGCAGACCATCCAAGAGCAGGTACACTTCCGGATTTCGGAAATTTTTTAATGTATAGAGAAGAAGGAGAAAAAACCCTTTCTTATGATTCCTATAAAGGTGTAAAACAATTGATGCCTTTTGCCAAGGGAGTAAGTGTAAAACCTACAGTTTGGGATGGAAAAGGAAATCAGTCTCAGTTGGATTATGAAAAAATGATGTCCATTGTGCTTAAAGCGGGATACCATGGATATTGTGGTATTGAACATGGAGAACAAGGTCGCATTTGGGAAAGTATTGTAGAGATACGTGAACAACTTGAGGCTACTGAAAAAGCGCTGAGAGGTTCTTTTTCAGTTTAAGGCTTTAAACCAAATCGAATAATAAAAATCGATATAATCCCCTGATTTCAGAATCAGGGGATTTTTTTATGTGTTTAGCAGTCTCTTTTGCTTCATTCAGTATTAGGAAGATAAATGAATAAAGTTTTAATTACTTTTTAAAATATATTTCTTCTGTTTGCATATAAATTAGTTTAATAGGTGTTGTTTTAACTGGTTTACTAACAATTTGTTTTGTTAAATTACTTTTTTATACGATTTTTAATACTTATTATCTATTGAATATTTTCGGAATAGCATAATGCCTGTTTTCCTTAGAAGTCGAAGAAATTTAAATGGAAACAACCATGACCCAAAAGAGCTTATTGTATTTACTATTCGCAGCAATTTTCTACTCTTGTACTGAAAAGGAAGCCCCTTTACCAAACATAGTATTGATAATGGGAGATGATATAGGCTTTTCAGACCTTGGAGCCTATGGTGGAGAAATTGAAACGCCTAATATAAATCGCTTGGCTGATGGGGGTTTAAGGTTTACTACTTTTTACAATATGGCCAAATGTAACCCCACCCGATCTACCATGTTGACAGGCTTGTATGCTGGTGGTGAAGGAGCAGTACATATTGCCAACCTAACCAAACAAGCAGGTTATTCCAATATTATGAGTGGGAAGGAACACTTTGACCCATGGGTGCCGGAATATTGCAAAGCAGAAAAAGTATTTGATCATTCCTTTTATTTCTGGGCCACAACAGAATACTTTTTACCTCCATCGGGTGCGTTCGAAAGGCCTTTTTACCTTGAAGGTAAAGAACTGTCGGCAGATGAAATTGAACATGAAAAATCGCCAATGTACAAAACTGATTTCATCACGGATTACGCTTTGAAATGGCTGGATGAAACCTTTCAAAAGGAAGATCCATTCTTTCTCTATTTACCATACCATGCCGCTCACTATCCCCTCCAGGCAAGACCTGAGGACATTGAAAATTACAGGGGAAAATACCTCAAAGGCTGGGATGTGCTCCGTCAGGAACGGTTTGATAGAATGGAAGAAATGGGTGTGCTCCCACAGGGGGCAAAATTAAGCCCACCGGAAAATAACCTAAACAAGTCTCGGGGACCATTTTTAGAAGACTATACTGATTATTATGCATGGGATAGCCTGTCTGCCGAAAAAAAGGATTCTCTAGACTTGGAAATGGCTGTTTTTGCAGCCATAATTGACCGAATGGATCAGAATATTGGTCGGGTTTTGAAGAAGCTGGAAGACAACGGAAAGCTGGAAAATACCATCATCATGTACCTTAATGACAATGGCTCGTGCCCATTTTATACAAACAAGGTATTGGATGTGCAGCCGGGGCCTGCGGATTCCTATTGGAGTTTGCGAACCAATTGGGCCATTCTAGGAAACACCCCTTTTCGTCAACACAAACAGTCGGGGCTTGAAGGTGGGAGCCATACGCCTTTCATTGCTTATTGGCCGGGTAAGATTGCACCCAATACCATTACCGATCAAGTGGGACATGTGGTGGACATTGCCCCTACGTTTTTGGATCTGCTAAATATCCAATACCCGGATTCGATTCAGGGTTATGCCAGCTTACCATTACACGGTAGTTCACTTCTTCCGATTTTCATGGGAGAGCAACGCAAAGAACCAGAATTTTTTATTTCAGGAATGGATAAATTCAGGATGTTCAGAAGTGGGGATTATAAAATTGTGCGAATGAATGGGGGAGAGTGGGAATTGTACCATATCAAAAATGACCCCTCTGAACTCGTGAACTTGGCTGATACCATGCCCGATAAAGTCAATGAATTGGCAATGAACTATGAATCTACCTTAGTGGCATCTGCCAATGAGCTTCCTTAATCGCGTAGATTTTAGTTGATATGAAACAAAAACAGCCTTGTTGCCTTAAAAAGCAACAAGGCTGTTTATTTCTACTGGCTAATGTCTTAATTGTTAATGATTCGTACAGAGAGTTATTCCATTAAAAACACAACCATACTTCTAGGTCCATGTGCTCCAATGACCAATGATTGCTCAATATCAGCAGTTTTGGATGGTCCGGCCACAAATACTCCATAACCAGGCTCAGCTACATTTATCTTTTGATAAACCTCATGCATGTTTCCCAATAAACGGTCAACTTTCAGCAAAACGATTAGGTGCTGGGCAATGAAGGGTAAGGCCCGATGGACAATTTTTTCTTCAGGTAGCCAAATTGCAGCATTTTCTACTACTCCCCAATCACCTTCAAGGATAGCCACTTCTATATGTTCCAATTCATGGGGATCCTCAACTTTCCCGATATCAAAATTCCCAGTGATTCCATCCACCAATGACAATATCTGTTTGTCACTGGCAAAGTTTTCTTTCAAATAGCTTTGTACAGCTGCTTTTCCTTCTCCAGTTCTGGCAGTTCCGCCATTCGATTTTATACTGGCCTGAAATTGTTCGATCAGGTTATCTTCATAAGGGTATTCAGGATGCTCCGGTAAAGGGAGCAAATCAGGTTTGTTCTTTTTTATGGCCGCTATTATGGCTTCTTTACTACTGTTCATTGCTTCCTGTTTTTTCGGTACCATTCCTTGAAACTTTCTTTGGGCACTTCCGGCAACTCCCTGTGTTTACCCCATGCATTAAAGCTATTGTAAACAAAACCACGAGGACTAATCGACAGTGATTTTCTGGCCAGGTTGCCCATCATGTCAAAAAGCTTTGGCTTGGACATTACATTGCCACCAAAGCGCATGGCCCATTTCTTGGAAGGTTGTGCTGGCCCTTCTTTGGTGATTACCTGTCGCCATTTATACAGTTGCTCATGAATATTAATTTTCACCGGGCATACATTTGTACATGAGCCACATAGTGTGGAGGCAAAGGGTAAGGTACTGTGTTTTTTCAGGTCCATTCCGGGAGAGAGGATGGAACCGATAGGTCCAGGAACTGTAGAACCATAGCTAAACCCACTACTTCTACGGTAAATGGGGCAGGTATTCATACATGCTCCACAGCGAATACATTTAAGCGAATTTCTAAAATCCTCTCGGCCCAACTGATCGGTTCTGCCATTGTCCACAAGAATCAGGTACATTTTCTTTCCTTCTCTAGGACGGTGAAAATGGGAGGTATAGTTTGTAATGCTTTGCCCTGTAGCACTTCTGGCCAAGAGCCGAAGAAATACACCAAGATCTGCTGCTCTTGGAATGAGTTTTTCTATGCCCATACAGGCAATGTGCAAATCTGCCAGGTGAGTACCCATATCGGCATTGCCTTCATTGGTGCAAACCACAAACCCACCGGTTTCAGCTATACCAAAATTAACCCCCGTAATGGCTGCTTTGGCTTGGATAAATTTTTGTCTTAAATGCTGACGGGCTGCTTCAGTGAGGTAGGCTGGATCATCTGCACCTTCATCCGTTCCCAGATGTTCGTGGAAAATGTCGCCGATTTCTTTTTTCTTAAGGTGAATGGCAGGCATCACTATGTGACTTGGTACCTGTTTGTTGAATTGTATAATTCTTTCTCCCAGATCGGTATCGACCACATCATAACCTTTGTCTTCAAGAAAATGATTGAGTCCACATTCCTCCGTGAGTATGGATTTACTTTTAACAAGGTTTTTGACCTGATTTTCTTCTAGAATCCGCAATACATGCTGGTTGTGTTCATCCGCATCTTTGGCCCAAAGAACTTCTATGCCATTTTTGGCAGCATTTTTTTCAAATTGAAGTAATAATTGATCTAAGTTTGAAAGGACATGATCCTTGATCTGAGAGGCATTTGTTCGCAACTGTTCCCATTCAGGGATTTTTTGAGCGGAAAGGTCTCTTTTGCTACGAACATGCCAAAGTGTATCATCGTGCCAATGACTGCGTTCTCCGTCCTTTAGAAATTCTTCAGCTGCAGCCGCATGGGTTGGTGTCGTTTTCATTTTACTACTGGTTTTGGGTTTTGGATACCTGGGCATTTAGAATTTCTGCAATGTGCATGACTTTTACCGGGCTCTTATCCCGGCGAAGGATTCCTTCCAAATGCATCAAACAGGACATGTCTGCTCCTGTGATCACTTGTACACCATGTTCTTCATGGTCTTTTATCCTGTCTTTGCCCATACTTACAGAAACAGCTTCTTCAAATACAGCAAAAGTGCCTCCAAAACCACAGCATTCGTCTTTTCGGGTAAGTTCTACCAGCTCGATGCCATTTACCATTTCCAGCAGTTGCTTAGGCTTATTAAATTCAACCCCCATTAATTCTGATGGCTTTGCCAAATTCAGACCCCTAAGCCCATGACAACTCGAATGAATGCCTACTTTATAGGGAAAATCAGCTTTCAGCTCCTTAATTTTCAATACATCGGTAAGAAACTCACAAAGTTCATAGACCTTTGGTTCATTTTCTTCACCCGAATAAATATGGTCTTTGGTATGTAGGGTACAGCTACCTGAAGGGCAAACTACATAATCAAAATCCTTAAAGTTTTTTCTAAATAAAGCGGCTGCTCCCTCCCCATATTCTTGGTATCCTGAATTGGCCATCGGTTGGCCACAACAGGTTTGTTTTAGGGGATAGTCCACATCCACTCCTGCGCTTTCTAAAAGCTCAAGACTGGCAATGGCTACCTGCGGGTAAAATTGCTCTACGTAACAAGGTATAAATAATCCAACTTTCATCAATGCAGTTATTCCTGGATAATTAACAAAATACATGAAGCCTTTGTTGGCTCCATTTTCTAAATATAAGCATCATAAGGTTTAGTCCCATTGGATAAACCCAAAATATGGTGGGTACATCCCATTAATTTTTTCTAGTTTTTGCTAAATCTATCCTATTTTAGGACAAGAAATCTATTTTTTAGGGTCGAAGCTAACTTTATATTTAACAATAAACTTACCTAGTATTCCTTCCACTTCTATCCTGCACTGTGCTGATAAGTATAAACTTTGCAAAAGCTGCTACTAATTAAACCTCTGTAAAGTGAACTTTCAAAGTTCAATTGAAATCAAATCACTTTTTTCTCGACGTCGATCCTCTTGACTTAAACACTTCATAAACTACAAATATAGACAGGTGTTTGCAACTATATATTTAATTATATATATTTAGTCCTGACTTACTCAATTTCAATGCATTTAGGATGATAAACCTCTTGTTATCTTATCCGAAGTAGGCAATAATTTTTTGATAATTTGAGGGCTTTTGAATAGTGGGTAGGTCAGGATAATTTAAACATAAAACCCAAGCACATGAATAACCACAACCATATTTTATTGTCAATTCAAATAGTTTTCATTTTTTCCTTCATGGCTTGTTCAGAACCTGCTTCCGAAGAAAATACATTGAATATTTCAATTGCACCTGACGATTATCCCACGCTATCTTTTCAGGATTTTACGGTAAAGGAAATGATTCGGCTGGAAACAACTGAAGACAACCTTATGGGTATGGACCTTCGGGTAAAATTTTCAGAAAATTTCATAGCGGTAATGGATGAAAACAAAACGAATAAGCTTCACTTATTTGACCGGAAAGGAAGTTACCTTAGTGCTATTGCCCAGGTAGGTGAAGGCCCAGGAACCATCCGATCCCTGAGGGACTTTGAGTTTGGAAAAGCAGAGGAGGTATTGGTGCTTTCTCCTATTGCAGACAAAGCCAATGTATACAAAATTTCAAAGGATGGAAATTTAAGTGAAGCATTTGAATTGGCTTATAGCGCGAATTCTATTATTAGATTAGAAGGGGGAGGTTTTCTATTTCAAGGAGGGTATAATCTGCCATTTGTAACGCATAGGGTGATTCAAACAGATGCTGAAGGGAATATTCAGCACCGCTATTTGGAAAACGATTATGAGAACGTAATGCTGCCCATGATGGAACGGAATTTTTTCCCATCTGATAAGGGGGTTTTTATGCTGGAAATATTCAACCCAAATTTATACCTGTATAAGGCTGATAGTCTTACCCAAGTACTCCATGCTGACTTTGGTACCTATGACTTACCGTCCAATTTTTGGGAGGTGGATCTTATGGATAGCTTCGGAGAGATCAATGAAAATGGTTTTGCCACTTTCAAGGGTGTTTTCCAACAAGGAAATTTGATGGTAATAGACATCGCAGCACAAAAAGGAAGGTCTATGTCCAAACACATTTTGTTTAAAAAGGACCAAAATATTTATAAACTAAAAGCAGATAGGGACGATGAAATGGTATTCTTTTACCCTATCGGTATCAATAAAAAAGAACAAGTACTCTTCCTGACCTACCGATCTATTTTAGAAAAGCATGCCCATGAATTTCCAGAAACGTTCTCTTTAGATGGTTTGCCGGAAGGAGATTTTGATTATCCTGTTATATTGCATGTAGCATTAAAAGAGAGTTTATGAAAAGGAGAATATTCTATGCTTTTGCCGTACTGCTTTTTGTCGTTTCCTGTAAGAAGTCGGTTAAAAAAGAAGTTTTGACAGGTCCCCTGGAGCTACACATTGCAATGGAGGAAATACAACCGGCCTATGGTTTTAGCAAATCCGAGCTTATACCCCTGGAATTAAATGATAGGTCATTGGTAGGAGCCATTGACAAAATAATTGTTGAAAAGGATAAAATATACCTACTTGACAAGGAGATTACAAAAAGTGTCTTGTGTTTTTCCACCGCTGGAAATTTCTTGTTTAATATAAATAGGCTTGGTGAAGGGGAGGGAGAATTCTCCAAACCATTTGACTTAAACTTGTTCAATGAATCGCTACAGATATTGGATATCATTCAAAAGAAAGTCCTTGTATTCGATTTGGAAGGCAACTTTAAGGAAGAAAAAGCAATCCCGTTTGAAGAACAAATTGTTAATTTTTTCCCCATTAATCAAGACCTTACAGCTTATCATATGGATGGCAGGTCTTTTGGATCTGAAGAAACGGACTTTATCAGGGTGTTTGACAATAGGGATGCTACCATTTCCATTCAGGGGGTGTCGGATATAGGAAGTACAGACGCTTATCAAGTTCCCATAGAATTTTCTGGACATGCAGGCAATGTTAGGTTTCTCCATGCTTGGACAGACACCATTTTCAAAATCTCTGAAAAAGGAATAGAGGCTGAATATATTTTGAATTTTGGCTCAGACCGCTTAACCAAAGAAATAAAGAAACTTCCTTTAATGGACATGCGGAAGTACATAATGGAAAACCCATATGTTTTTAATGCCGCAAATCTTGTTGAAAATGAGGAGTACCTGAGCTTTCAATGGACCAGAAGTAAAGCCGGCTATGCCAATTCTGAAGACCAAACTTATGTTTCCTATTTTAAGAAAAGCACAGCCGCACTATCTCATTTTCCATTGTCAGTAAATTGGTTGGGAAGCGTGAATTTACAAGGTCCCATTTATGGAGCTGAAGATTGGTTTTTTGCATATATGGACTACGAAGAATGGAACGGGCTTTCAGAAACGCATAGGCAGGATCTTATTAAACAAAACCCCAATGTTAATACCGGGTTTTTGGATGCCGGTAATCCCATTATCGTCAAATATAGGTTGAAGGAAGAGTAAAAAGAGGATGTGTAATTCTGGTTTAGGATAGTTTGGATCACTAGCATCACCTTTAAACTAATGCATATTTCATCAGCCTTGGCCTTAATATCACAGTCAGGGGTATAGCCCAAGATTTAGTGGAAGCAAATTATATGATTTTGAAGGTATTGTTGCTTATTTTCTACAACAATACCTTCAAAAACATTGACAAAATCTAATTTTAGGTTTCTTTAAGAATGATAAATCAGAAAAACGGCAGGAATTTTATGAAGGTCCGGATGTTTTTTGCGCCAGTCAGCCACTTTTTTGGTTTGGATCATTTCATCAGCACCCGTAATATTGCTTGCAATACATAGCAAGGTATTGCTACTTAGATTGGCCAATAGATCTTCCAGCATCCGGTTGTTTCTGAAAGGCGTTTCCATAAACATCTGGGTGGTGTTTTCCCTGATCGATTTTGCTTCCAGTTCTTTGATTGCTTGGACTCTGTCCTTTCGGTCTATGGGCAAGTAACCATTAAAGGTGAAGGATTGCCCATTAAAACCGGAACCCATTAAAGCCATAAACATGGAAGAAGGACCTGGCAATGGAACTACTTTGATGCCTAATTTATGAGCCAAAGCTACTGCATTGGCGCCAGGGTCAGCTATTCCAGGGCAGCCTGCTTCAGAAATAATGCCTACATCATGCCCTTTTAATAAGGGAGCAAGTAATTTTTTTAACTGTATTTCTGGCGTTTTCTTATCCAGTTTTTCCAGGTGCACCTCTTCCAGTTTGACCCCTAGTTTAAGGCTACTGATATACCTGCGAACTGTTCTAAAATCTTCCACCAGGTAATGGGAGGTATTTGCAATTACATTTTTGACCACAGGTGCCATGATGTCTTGGCCTGTTTCGAGTACCAATACATTAGGTATCAGGTATAATATTCCCTTAGCTTTCATTATTTTTGGATTATGGAAAATGGAATGCCTTCTTTAGCAAAAGTACTTATTTTTATCGGACTGCTGTTACTGATTGCGGGATTGCTGCTTTGTATCCTGCCTAAATTTCCTGGATTTAGGGGTTTGCCAGGAGATATGGAGTTTAAAAAAGAAAATTTCACCTTTTATTTTCCCTTGGTTACCAGTATACTGCTCAGTTTGTTGTTGACCCTATTGCTGTATTTGTGGAGGAAATTTGGGGGTTAATGTTTATGGGTGCTTTGTGATAAAGCTATGAAGGATCGTTTTTGATTGAAAGCGTTTGGTGATAATTTTTACTCTAATTATCATTTTTCACTAGCAAACTTGGGTATTGTTCAACCCCATCCGGGGTTGAGGTAAATTGTGGTATTTACCTGTCCGTGAGTAAAACTCACGGTTATTGTTGTTCAGGCCCTTCAGGCCTGGAGAACGATAATGATTTGTTACACATTCTGTAAATGGTGATTCAGAATTGAAAAAAGAAATTTACCGAAAGAAGCCTAAAGGGATTCACCAATAATAGCCACGGATTTTAGCCGTAGACAGGTTGAATTAGTTAATAGGATTGAACAAAAAAGGGAGCTAATACCTAAAGATGTTAATCAATGTACAAGCTCCCTAACCATTTACCTCGGAATTATTCAAATTATATTAAAGTTTCCGGTCTCAACTCTCGAGAAAAGTTTTCAAGGTAGAGATCACCGCTTCGGGCTGCTCTGCATGTAGCCAGTGACCGGTGTTTTTAATATGGATAATGTGATTTTCTGGAAATAAATTCTCTATATCTTCTTTGTCACTGCTTTGGATATAATCTGAATTGGCTCCCCCCATAAAAAGTACAGGACCGGAAAAAGGCTGGTCTGATGTTATTTCCTCGCCTACATTTTCAATTTGTTTGGTGATGATTGGTAGATTGACTTTCCAGGCAAAAGCACCTTCCTTTCTAGTAAGGTTTTTCAGTAGAAATTGACGAATACCACGTTCCGGAATATATTCGGCCAATTTGTCTTCGGCTTTTTTTCTGGATTGGAGATTTTGAATGTCTACTGCATTAAGTGCTTTCAAAATTGTTTGGTGATGAACCGGATAAGGCCTTGGGGCTATATCTGCTACCACTAATTTCTCCACCATTTCAGGGTAAGTTAAGGCAAATTTCATCACCGTTTTTCCTCCCATGGAATGCCCTAGGAAATTAACTTTTTGCAAACCCTCTGCCTCCATAAATTCCTTAAGGTCTTCTGCCATTGCTTTGTAATTCCAGGTATCACTGTGTGGGGAATCTCCATGGTTACGTTGATCCAGTAGGTAAAGGGTAAAATTTTCCTCCAGCCCTTTTGCAATGCTCATCCAATTGTCAGCAGAACCAAAAAGCCCATGCAGGATTACCAAAGGCTTTCCAGTGCCTGTTTTTCTAAAGTTTAATTTCATGTTGCTTTGGTTTTATACTTCCAATTGTCTGCGGTACATCTGTATTGTGTTTTCAAGCCCATAATACAGGGCATCGCAGATCAGGGCATGGCCTATGGACACCTCGTCCAAATAGGGAATTTGCTCTTTGAGGAATTTCAAATTGTGTAAATCCAAGTCATGGCCGGCATTCAAGCCTAAGTCGAGTTCTCTGGCAAGGGCCGATACCTCTAAATAAGGAGCAACAGCCTTTACTTTGTCTTTGTGATAAGTACTGGCATAGGGTTCAGTGTACAATTCCACCCTGTCTGTTCCTGTTTCTTTGGCAGGTTCAAAATATTTGGATTCCGGATTGATGAAAATAGAAGTCCTCACCCCATAGCTATGAAGTTCTGAAATAAGGTCTTTGAGCATGTCTTTGTGCTTGATGGTGTCCCATCCGGTATTGGAAGTGATTGCCTCTGGAGGATCCGGCACAAGTGTTGCCTGTGCTGGTTTGGCCAGACGGATGATCTCCATGTACCTTTTGTCAGGGTAGCCTTCAATATTAAATTCCGTACTGACTTGATCTTTTAGTGCAAATACATCGTTATACCTGATATGTCTTTCGTCAGGTCTAGGGTGTACGGTTATTCCCTGGGCACCAAATCGCTCTGCATCCAAAGCTACCTGGACCAGATCGGGATTATTATGGCCGCGGGCATTTCTTAGGGTGGCAATTTTATTTATGTTTACACTTAATTTCGTCATGTTCCAAATATCAGCTAATTTTGTGCTAAATTAAATATATTGCGTTAACATCGAAAATACCGATGAGAATAAGACGTTTTTAATTTTTACATCCCATCAAGGAATAGATCAGTTTTAAACTTTACAAGTCAAATAAAGATAAGTCATGAGCTTAAAAACCAACATAGAAAAAGAAATCAAACAAGCAATGCTAGCCAAGGACAAAGACAGGTTGCGTGGATTACGTGCCATCAAGTCCATGATCATGCTTGAAGAAACCAAGGGAGGAAATGAAAGTGGACTTTCTGATGCTGAAGAGCTACAAATCCTGACCAAAGCGGCCAAACAAAGGAAAGATTCTATAGAGATATTTGAGAAACAGGGTAGGAAAGACCTTGCCGAAGTGGAGGCTACTGAACTGAATGTGATAAGCGAATTTCTTCCTAAGCAGCTAAGTGATGAAGAATTAACTGCTGAATTAGAAGCGATTATTAGTCAAACCGGTGCGGCAGGTCCTAAGGACATGGGAAAAGTAATGGGAATGGCGACAAAGAAATTAGCTGGAAAAGCGGATGGGAAAGCAATTTCTCAAAAAGTAAAAGCCTTATTAAACCCGTAAATTAAATTGAGCACGATAGACATCATTATATTGGGCATGCTGGCCGTAGGGGCCTTTAGTGGCTACCGGCAGGGGCTCTTTATTGGGATTTTGTCTATCTTGGCTTTTTTTGTGGGTATAATTCTAGCATTTCGCTTTATGAACTGGGGGGCAGAGCTTCTTACCGATAAGGTAGAAAGCCTGACCTTTATGCTGCCTTTTGTGGCCTTTGTTTTGATCTTTTTGGCCGTAACGATATCAATCCGAATATTGGCCTATATTGTCAAAAAGGCCCTTGACCTGACCATATTGGGTACATTTGACAGCTTTGCTGGTGCTATTTTGGGCATCTTTAAATGGAGCATCATGATTAGCCTGCTGATATGGGTAGCCAATTCCTTTGAATTTCAGGTGCCCTCAGAAATGAAAAAAGACGCGGTGATCTATCCGGTAATAGTCCCTGTTGCACCTACGATGGTGGCTGTGCTAGATGATTATACTCCTATCATTGATACGGCAATCGCCACGATCAAGGAACTTGTAAATAGCTCTTCCAGTGATTTTGTTAATTGATAACTTCGATTCCTTTTCCCACATTCTGGCTGATTATTTCAGAAGAACGAGTGAAAAGGTTACCGTATTGCGGAACAATGTAAGCCTGAAAGAGGTACATACTTATGATTTTTCCGCTTTGGTTATTTCACCTGGACCGGAAACTCCTGATAAAGCGGGAAACCTCATGGAAATTCTTGCCCACTATTATGACAAAGTCCCTGTTTTGGGGATTTGTCTGGGACATCAGGCCCTAGGTATTTTTTTCGGGGCAGGTTTGGTGAGAAGTCCCTGGCCCATGCACGGTAAAATTTCTACTGTTTTCAGGACAAAGAACCATGAAGTGTTGATGGGTTTGCCTGAACATTTTAATGTTACCCGATATCATTCTTTAGAGTTAGAAAATATTCCGGATTGTATGGAGCTAATTCTTGAAGGGGAAAAAGGAGAAATTATGGCACTTGCTCATAAATACCTGCCTATTTTAGGGATTCAGTTTCATCCGGAAGCACACCTTACCGAGCACGGACAACAACTTATTCAAAACTGGATAAATCTTATTAGTGAATTAAAAACAGCACAAATTCATCGTTAATTCTATAGACTATTGTATTTTTAAATGTCCATTAGGGTAATTTGCCTCAAAAAAAGGGCAAGAAATTTAGTTATTTGAACCAAGGAGGGCTAGAACTCGTTTTATTTTTCGAATCCTTTTAATACCTTTAGCTACATGCGGGCGATAGAATTTATAAACAACCTTATACCTCCCCTAAAATTTACTGACAAAGTAAAGTTAGGCCTTTCCTGGATGGAAGAGATCAGGACGGACATACTTCCCGTGGTAGATAAGGGCGCGTTTAAGGGTTTTATTACAGATGAAATCATTTATGAGCTCAATGACCCTGAACTGAATATAGAATACATAGACTTGATAGGGACAGCAAGTATTGTGCAGGAGGACCGTCATATTTATGAAGTTTTAAGGGTGTCTTCTGAAAATCAGGTGAGTATGGTGGCTGTTTTAGACAAGGAGCTAAAGTACTTGGGGGTAGTTACGCAAGAGGGAGCTATTTCTGCATTTACTGAGAGCATCTCGATTCAGTCCCAAGGTGGGGTATTGATCTTATCTATGTTTATGACAGATTATAGTTTGTACGACATAGCCCGGGTAGTAGAATCCGAAAACGCAAAAATTCTAAGCAGCTTCATCTCCGATGACCCCCTTGATGACAGTAAAATCAAAGTAACACTAAAAATTGATCAAGTTGAGCTTCGGCACATCAAGGCTACGCTGGAACGTTTTGGCTACAGGGTTATTGACCAATACCAAGAGGAAGATGGTATAAGTAGTGATCAGGACCGTCTGGGCAACTTGATGAGATTTTTAGATATCTGATCCTACATGAACATATTACTTCACGGTATTAATATTTCCCCCCAATTTCAAACCTGTATTCACCAATTGATTCGCTCTTTTGTAGAAAGTGGATCAAAAGTACAGTTGACCAAAAACTTATTTAACTCTATTAAAAAGAGTGGAGGACTAAGTTCTGAGGTAACTGCGCTGGTTGGGAAAGAAGGATTGTCGGCAATTGATGTGGTCATTTCCATTGGTGGAGATGGCACCTTATTGGACACCATTTCCCTTATTGGAGCTTATGAAACACCTGTTTTGGGAATCAATACAGGGAGAATGGGATTTTTGGCTACCATAGCCAAAGAAGACATTGATGCTGCTGTAAAGGACTTATTGGAAAATCGGTACTCATTGGAAGACAGGAGTTTAGTAAGACTTGAGTCAAGTGTTCCCCTATTTAAAGGGCTTAACTTTGGCTTGAATGAGTTTACCATTCACAAAAGAGATACTTCTTCGATGATCACCGTACATACCTATATAGATGGAGATTACCTTAATAGTTATTGGGCAGATGGGCTCATCGTATCTACACCTACTGGCTCTACTGGTTACTCGCTGAGTTGTGGAGGGCCCTTGATATCACCCCTTGCCAAAAACTTTGTGATCACCCCTGTAAGTCCGCACAACCTGAATGTCAGACCAATTGTGGTTTCTGATGACAGCGAAATCTCCTTTAAAATAGAGGGAAGGAGTGAAAAATTCCTTGTATCTTTAGATTCCAGATCTACGCCTATAGATGCGTCAGTGGAACTGAAAATCAAAAAAGAAATATTTGTAGCGAAGCTTGTTAAGTTTCACAATTACAGCTTCTTTGACACCCTGAGACAAAAATTGAACTGGGGATATGACATGAGAAACTAGTTTTAACAATATTTAACCCGCTCTATACTTAGTAGGGTTTTTTATTCGTTGGGTAGTTTATAAATTGCAACGACTTGAATAAATCCAGGTTTTACACATTAGCACTATCGGCTGTCTTGGCCATTTTAAGTTTGGGAACTACCCAAATGGCAAAGGCCCAACAGCATGAGATAGGATTAGGATTAGGAGCAGGAACCTACACCGGAGATATCCTTCGGATTATAGACCCTAACCAACTTGGTATTCAAGGAACGTTATTTGGCAGACGAAATTTTGACAATGCATGGAGCTTAAGAGCAGGCTTTACCGTATCTCGGCTTAACGGGGCGGATAGCATAAGTCCAATTGATGGGGTGGCTATGACCAGAAATGCCTTTTTTAAAGGTACTATGGCTGAAGTTTCCGCAACAATGGAGTTCCATTTTCTGGATTATATGAGCCACAGGTCTACTACCAGGTTTTCCCCATTTGGCTTTTTTGGTCTAGGATATGGATTGTTTTACGGTCAGGGCCAATCTTATCATGCCGACCCATTTCCTGGAAACTATGCAGTAGGTACTGTAATTGTTCCCTTTGGGGCAGGCATTAAGTACAAACTAAAGGACCGTGTTTTACTTTCTTTTGAAGGTGGAGCTAAAGCAACCTTTTCGGACAATCTGGATAAAATTGGCGATGAGACCTTATATTTGCCTCGATATAGAATTGACCCTGGCACAGGAAATCAAGTGTTAGACCCCTCAAGCATAAATTTTGGCAATCAATCTGACCGTGATTGGTATTATTTTTTGGGCTTTACCATCAGCTATTCTTTTCATCAGATCAAGTGCTACTAGTACAATAATTGACCTCAGGATAGAATTTTTAAAAAAGAAGTGTCATTTTTGTAAATCAATTGAACCAACAGAGAATTTTGGAATGAAGGAAGTGATTGACAAGGGCAATATACCCCGGCATATAGCAATAATAATGGATGGCAATGGGCGTTGGGCGCAAAAGAAAGGCGCTATGCGAATATTTGGTCATAGAAATGCCCTGTCTGCAGTAAGGGATGCCATTGAAGGATCAGCAGAATTGGGAGTAGATTACATATCCTTGTATGCCTTCTCTACAGAAAACTGGTCAAGACCCAAAGAAGAGGTAGATGCGCTTATGGGAATTCTGGTAGAAGCAATAACCGATGAGGTACCTACCATGATGAAAAACAATATCAGGTTGGAAACAATTGGTGATATAGATAGTTTGCCCAAATCATGCAAAGAACACCTGAAAATGGGAAAAGAAAAAACCAAGGGCAATACCGGGATGACCGTAGTACTGGCCTTGAGTTATAGTGGACGTTGGGAAATAGAACAGGCTGTTAAAAAAATTGTCAAAAAAGTAGTTGACGGTGAATTACCGGCAGATGCTATCAATCAAGATATGATTGGAAAACATTTGAATACTGCCGATATTCCAGATCCAGAACTGCTGATCAGAACCAGTGGTGAAATTAGGATCAGTAACTTTATGTTATGGCAATTGGCCTATACAGAATTATATTTCACAGAAGTCCTTTGGCCGGATTTCCGGAAAAAGAATTTGCATGAAGCCATACTTGCCTTTCAAAAAAGGGAAAGAAGGTTTGGAAAAACAGGAGACCAAACAAAGGCCTCTAATTGACAATACTTGTTCTGAAAGAATTGTGTTTCAGAATTATTGCCGCCTTGGAACAACTAATACCAGGGTTAAATTTTATCGTTTGAAATGAAAAAGAATTTATTAATTATTTACTTGCTGCTATTGACCGGAGTGGCAGAGGCCCAAATCAGATTGGGACAAAGCCGGTACACCAGTCAGGAGCCGGTAAATATTATAGACCTTAGTTATGCCAATCCAAAAAAGTATCGGATAGCTGAAATTGAGGCAGTGGGTTTAAATACACTTGATGAAACTGCCATTATCTCTTTGGCAGGCCTTCGCGTTGATGACCAAATTACTGTTCCGGGAGATGCTATTTCTGGTGCCCTTAAAAAACTTTGGGGTCAGGGTATTATTGGAGACGTAAAAATCCTTGTTACGAAAATAGAAGGAGATGACATTTACCTCCTTTTAGACTTGACTGAAAGACCTCGATTTAGTCGCTTTGACTTCACGGGAGTAAACAAGACCCAAGAAGGGGAGTTAAAGGACAAGGTAAATATTAGGGGGCGTGTTGTAAGAGACGATGTACTAAATACAGCCCAAAGGAATATCAGGGATTATTTTGTAGGGAAAGGATTCTTGAATACAGAAGTAAAAGTGGTGCAGGAAAGAGACACCACTCTTCCGAATAGCGTTAAACTTAGGTTTGATGTAGATAAGAAGAGCAAAGTTCGTATCAATGAAATCGCCTTTGATGGCAATGAAAATATTGCCGATAACCGCCTCAAGAAAAAAATGAAAGGTACACATGAGCATGCTCGGGTGTATTTTTTCAAAGATGTTGTCTCTCGTTTGCTAAATGCCAACCCAAAAAATATCGGTAATGCAGTCGTTAAGAGGAATCCTGTAACCGATGATCAGGTTAAAGAGTATATCAATAAGAATTTTAAACTCAATTTCTTTAATGGGTCCAAATTCGTAAAAAGTGATTACCGTGATGATAAAAATTCCCTTATCGCCTTTTATAACAGTAAGGGGTATAGGGACGCAGAGATTTTATCAGATAGTATTTTCCGTTTTGATGACAGCCGTATCAATATAGATATTGACATTGAGGAAGGCAAGCAATACTATTACCGCAAAATCGAGTTTTCAGGAAACTATATTCATACAGATGAAGAGCTTCAGGCAAAACTGGGAATTTTTGATGGCGATATCTACAATAAAGAAAAGTTGGATAAAAGGCTAAACTATGACCCACAACGTGGGGATGATGTGAGTTCTTTGTACCAAGACAATGGTTATTTGTTTTTTACCATTGATCCAGTGGAGGTCAATATAGAAGCGGATTCAATAGACATAGAATTAAGAATCTTTGAAGGACCGCAAGTAACGGTAAACAGTGTCTCTATAGAAGGAAATGAAAGAACCAGTGACCACGTGGTCATGAGGGAAATACGTATCCTTCCAGGACAATTATTTAATAGAAAAGCCTTGGTAAGAACCATTCGGGAATTGTCCCAAATAGGTTACTTCAACCCTGAAAACATTGAGCCGGACATGCGTCCTAATTTTGAGAATGCTACTGTTGACATTACTTTCCAGCTTGAAGAAAGACCAAATGACCAGATTGAGCTTTCCGGTGGTTGGGGTGGATTGTTTGGTTTTGTAGGTACTGTAGGACTTACTTTCAATAACTTCTCCATCAAGAACATCAAAGATTTCTCCAAATGGAGACCACTTCCTGTTGGTGATGGGCAGAAACTTTCATTAAGGGTTCAAGCCAATGGTAAAAGTTTCCAGAACTATAGTATGTCATTTACTGAGCCTTGGTTTGGAGGTAAAAAACCGAATGCTTTAAGCTTTAGCTTCAACCATTCGGTTCAAAGACAATTAAACTTTTACAGTCAAACCAATTTTGGTGAAGAACTAGGATCTTTTAAAATCACAGGTGCATCCATTGGCTTAGCAAAAAGAGTTACTTGGCCAGATGATTATTTCCAAATCAGTAATAGCCTTCAATTCCAAAATTATAATTTTGATGAATATGGGAATTACTTTGGCCTAAGCTTTAATACAGGTAATGCGAAAAGTGTGGCATTGAACACTACCATTTCTAGGAATAATTTAGATCAGGCCATTTATCCAAGGTTTGGGTCTAACATTACTTTGAGCGCTTCACTTACTCCTCCTTATGCTGCCCTGAACAATAACCTGACAAGTGAATCTTCTGATCAGGAAAAATACCAATTCTTAGAATACCATAAGTGGATGTTTGATGGCTCATTTTATACACCAGTATTGGGCTCTACCAAGCTTGTCTTGAGTGCTAGAACACACCTAGGTTTTCTTGGGTCTTATGGAACGAAAACGGGTATTATACCTCTTGAACGATTTGTGTTGGGTGGTGATGGTATGAATATGATGAACTTTGCTTTGGGTCAAGAAATTATTGGCCTAAGAGGGTATGAGAATCAATCCATCACACCTGGTAAGGAATTCAGAAACCAACCCAATGCACCGGTGCCTTATGGTGGGGTAGTGTATAACAAGCATGTAATGGAGCTTCGTTTCCTTGTTTCTCCTAATCCTTCAGCAACTATATTCTTACTTGGTTTTGCAGAGGCAGGAAATAACTGGGGAAATTATCAAGATTACAATCCGTATGATTTAAAAAAATCGGCCGGTTTTGGAGCGAGAATATTTATGCCAGCATTTGGCCTGTTAGGTATTGACTGGGGTTATGGCTTTGATGGTGTGTCTACCACAAGTGATCCAAACCCAGGACCAAGCGGAGGAATGTTCCACTTTACAATTGGTCAACAATTCAGATAATTATGGAAAAGTCCCTGAAATTGTTATTTTTGCTAACCTTTTTGCCAATTGTGCTAATGGGGCAGAAACTAGGCTATGTTGATACAGAATATATTCTCAACAAGCATCCGGATTACAAAAAGATTCAGGGGGAAATGGAAGCCCTAAGTGCAGAGTGGAAAAAAGAGGCACAAAATTTGGAGGAGGCTATACAACAAATGTATAGTGACCTTCAAGGAGAGCAGGTTTTGCTCACCGAAGAAATGTACCAGGAAAGACTGGCACTAATTAGGGAGAAACAAAAAGAGGCCAGGGCTTTCAATAATAGGATATTTGGTGACAACGGACAACTGTATCAAAAACAAGCAGAATTGCTTCAACCGTTGCAATCGACCATTTATGACGCCATTGATCGGGTCTCCAAAAGAAATGGTATTGCCATTTTATTTGACAAAGCATCAAGTCCAACGTCCATAATCTATACGGACCCAAGGCATGATTACTCAGATTTTATATTAGAAGAATTAGGATTAGAAGAAAACAATTAAAATTAACCAAGTTTAACAATTATGAAAGCAAGAATTTTCCTATCAGCAATTGCCCTCTTTTGCTTTGGATTTGTAGCAAATGCTCAAGACGTCAAAATAGGGTATACAAATGTGGAATACATTATGAGCCTGATGCCAGAGATGGAGCAAATAGATGCTGATATCAAAGATTATAGCAATCAATTAGGTCAACAGATCCAATCTAAAAGCGCTGCTTTTCAAAGACAAATGCAGGAATATCAGCAAGGTGCAGCCGCAATGACTGAAGAAGCAAGAGGTATTAAGCAACAAGAATTACAAAAGTTAGAGCAAGAAATCCGTAAGTTTGAACAAGATGCACAAGCTTCCTATCAGCGAAAGCTTCAGGAATTATTGGAGCCTGTACAGACCAAGGTTTACAATGCTATTAATTCAGTAGCAGCAGAAAATAACTATTCTCATATTTTAAGTGAGTCTGCTGGTCAAGCACCTGTTCTTTTGTATACCAAAGACAACGATCCTTTTACAGATCTTGTATTGGCTAAGTTAGGCGTTGAAGCACCAGCTGCTCCAGCTGCAAACTAAAAAAGTATTTAAAAAATGCTAGGCCCGGTTGCTATTGTGACCGGGCTTTTTTTATTTTAGGATTCACTTAATTAAAAAAAGTATGTTTGGGAAATTTTTAATTGTCTGTTTTTTAGCCTGTTCACCTCTTATGGCTCAGCAAGAGCCTAGATTTGACATGGAGGCCATGGAGGTTATGCTAGATGCTGAAGTAAATGGCTATCGGACTTTCAAATACGCCATTAAAAATATCGGGCCTGAAGCTGTGCCGGCAGGAAAGTACCGCGTGTTTTTAAAAGTAAATGGTAAGATGATCAGTTTTGATACCAAGACCTCTAGTATGAAACCGGGGCAATCCGTAGTTTATACTTCAGGTGAAAGGTTTCGTGCCAACCAACCAGGTAAAAAACTTAAATACACTTTGATTATTAGTAGCAAGGATGCCAATAAAAGGAACAACAAACTTAAAGGTGTGATTGTGCTTTAACCCGAAATATGCAATAGACATTCTATTACATAATCCGGGTTTAATCCTTTCAAGGGTTAAAATTCAATAAATTTAGACCTTTTTAAATAAGGCTACATATCCAATTTATACTTTGCAGGAGATGATTATTTTTATATCTCCAATATGTTTTTTGCATTCCTCTGAAGAAAGTAGTCGCTTTGGTGATAATTACTACCTATTTGGTAGAACTATTTTTTTCAATTTGAGGCAGGTAAATAATAATATTTGTAGCAGCGACCATTCTTAAAATCACTTAATTTTGGATTATAAGCGTTTTTATTTATGATAAAGCCGTAGGCTAGTCTATCAGAAAACAATTTATTTAAAGCACATAGATCATCCAGTTTCGGATTGTCTTTAATTGTAAATCTGTCTCCCACATAGGATAAATTGTCCAGGCCTTTTAATGTTTTTAGATTTGGGTGTAAGTCTATTAGTAGGTTTCTTCCTACAGACTGTAAGTTTTCCAGACCCTCTAGACTTTCTAATTTTAATATATGCCTAATGGCAAGGTCTTCTTGTAACTCTTCTCCAACAGGAAGACCATTAAGGCTTTCTAAACCGTGGATTTTACTTAAGTTTATGGATCCAGTGATTTTGAAATCCTCGGGAAATTTATTGAAGAAATTATCTATTTCCATATTTGAAAGGCTTAGGCCTTTGATTTCTTTTAAGGGTCTAAAAATCTCCCAAATTGGTTCCAAATTTGAATTACTTCCAAATTCAATTGAACTTACAGATGTTAACTTTTCCAAATCAGCAATAGACTTAAGGTTTGGGTTATACCAAATGTGAATTGTTCCGCAATTTGTTAGATTGTTTAACCCGTTTAAGCTTGATAAATTGTAGTTATCTTGAATTCTCAGGAAATTTTTAACAGAGTTAAGATTTTCCAGACCTTTAAAGTTTGTTACTTTTGGATTTGAGGTAAAAGACCCTCTATTTTTAATTTCCTTGAGATTTGAAAACCCCTCTAATGATGTTAAATTAGTGTTATTGTGAATCGTTAAGTGATCCAAAGAACTCAGGCTATGAAAACCTTTGAGACTTCTTAATTGTGGATTAGTGTATATGAGGAGATAACCAATTTCCTGTATTGATCTAAAGGGTGATAAATCTAATTGTTCATCACTTGATGAAATCGTTATACCTCCATTTACTTTTGTATAGCAGAAAGCCCCAAATTCATCAATTGCTTTCTGAGTTGATATTTCAATTTCGCCTTCGAATGTCCCACCAACATTGGCGAAATCTACACTGAAATTAATTTCTGCTTCTTCTACACCAAAGTCTTCGGGAGTAAAGCATCTTGTTGATAGACTTGTTGTAGTAATTGTACCTATTTGGCTTTCTAGTGTTTCAAATTCGAGAGGAAGTGGATTTGTTATGATGGCTGAAAGTTTAGAATTTATAATTGGGCTAGCATATATCACTTCACCTTTATTATCCATCAGGAATAATTCGCTAAGCGTATAGTTTTCTATTGGCAGGTCTTTGATTGTCAAATTAATAGTGTAATCCTCAAACAAAAAATCTTCGAACTTTTTGGGATAGCCTTCAATAACTCCATTAGCATTCTCAATTGAAAGCCAAATTGATTCAATATTATTTATTCGTTCTGAAGAAAGACTAGATTTAGCACAGCCTTCTATGTCAATGGCCAAAGAAATATTCCCAATGGGACGGATATCTGGTAAAGGATCTTTTTTGCAAGAAACACCTAAAGAAAGCATTATTATTACAGCTATTACTGTAGAGAAAGGGTATTTTCCCATGGAAATAAATGGATATTTAAGAATGGTACACTTGTTCTAGTGATTAAATAAGAGATAGTCAAAATTAACGAATAACTTCGGTAATTTATTGACGATAAAAATGTTATCAGTACGAGGAGAAATTAATAACTTGTAAAGTTCAGCAGTTGTCATTTCACCCATAAAGAATTAAGGATCAATCCGGGAAAAGGCTTTTGTCCATATTGGGAACAATTCGTAGCGCATTTTTATAATAGACTTTCTTGAGTACCTCATCGGGAAGGCCTAAACCATACATGCGCCAATAGGCGTGGTATTTTTTGTAGTAAGGGAAATACTCATCCTCGGTTTCTAGCACCCTGAAATAGGTGTAAAATTCCTCCTTGTTATAGGCATCCTTTCCAAAAAGAATTCTGTCTTGGTAATCGATAAAGAACTTTTTAGCAGCTCTAGGTTGGCGGCCAAATTCAGCGATTACGGCTGCTATTCCAAAATTCACATTCGGGTATTTGTCCAAGTGTTCACCTGCCTTTGCCAGGTCATTGGCCATCCAACCCATATGTGCATTGATAAAAGTGGTGTTTTTATGCTTTTTGAAAACTGCATGCTGCTCTGCTATGATTTGCTCAAAGGGAGCAGGATTATCAGGCCCTCTTTTTCTGTTTGGGCGTAATTTTAATTCTAACCAACGCTCATTATTGCTATCCATAGGTTCCCAAAAGGGGGCAGGATCGGCAGCATGGATCAATACGGGAATCCCCAATTCACCGCATTTGGCCCAGATGGCATCCAGATCCGGGTGGTTGATAGGTACTCTTTTGCCATGTATGTCTCTCACGCTCAAACCCAAACTTTTGAAGATCTTCAAACCATTGGCCCCATTTTTAATATCCTCCTCTAAAATGCTGACTGCTTTGTCTTTCCACCCTTTACCTCCTATACCATCAAAAGAAAGGTTTGTGAAGACAATAAATCTTCCCGGGGCGTGTTTATTGAACTCCTGAATCATTGAATTTAAGTAATCCTCAGCGGCGCCTTCATCTCCGCTTCTCGTAAACCTTTTACCACTAAGATTAACCATGGTCGCCATGTTTATTTCATCCATTTCCCTTGTTAGGTTTGAAATAAGTGATTCATCAACATTTCTCTGGTGGCTGTGAATGTCAACAAAGGGAAACTTTGCTCTTTTGATGGGGTGCTCGGGTACCACCAAGGTAGACTTGGGGTTATAAGATTCAAAGTCCATTTCCTGCGCTAAAAGAGGGGAATTGAATAAAACCATGAGCAGGGGGATAAGAGCGATGCGGCCAAAACTATTTTTCATTCGTGGTAAAGGTTAAGTGTTCAATCTTTAATTTATGACTAAAATTGCAATCTTCAAGCTTCAAACTTAGCCTTTTTCACCAAGCGCTTCTGTTTTATAAGTTTTTTCATAATAATATGTGAGGGGAGCAATTGAAATAGTGGGATCTTTTTCACCTTAATGCTATTTTATCAAAGGCCCCATGTAGCGAAACCGGGGTAAAAGACGTATGGGTATAAAACCAATTTATTATAAATTAACGCTTTTATGAAAAAATTTACTTTTCCTCTTCTTCTCTGTCTTCTCCTCTGTTTTTCCTGTAACGAAGACCGAGATCCTGAGACTATTTGTGGTGTAACGGAACCGCTAACCAAACTACCTTGGCTAAAAATCTTGCAGGAAAACCATGCCTCTGCTGAGATGTCGGAATATAATTATATAGGACAGGCCATCTATAATGGTGCAACCGTGTTTTATTTGGCCAGTTGTTGCTCTAATTGTAATTGGCAGCTTGTTACTTATGACTGTTCTGGAAACCAAATTGAGGAGGACCATACGCTAGATGACCTCGATTCGAAGCAGATCATATGGAAGGCTGAAGATTCTGAATGTGCCTTTGAGGAATAAATTCAATTGAGCATTTTTAAATGCTGTGTTTATACCTAAACCCATTCTCTTCTGAGCTTGGGTTTATGGTATATTACCGATGTTTTCCTTTATTTGTTGGTATTCAGCCTTCAATTTATCCAACTTACTTATCTGCTCTAAATACTCAGAATTTAAGATCAGGCCTTTTTTTAGATTGTTCAATAGAACAGTATCTACCTTATCTGCATTTTTTACCGTATTACAAGTTCTGCAGGAAGATACTAAGTTTGATTTCCAATCATAACCGCCATCTGCTTTTGGATGTATGTGGTTTAGGTAAAAATCAGGTGCCTTAAGTTCGCAAAGGCAGTAGAAACATTTTTGATTGTCTCTTTTTAAGATCTTGTTTCTTTTGTTTTCATCCGTCAGAATATCCTCTTCCGAATCTCCATATATACTTTCCTCAATGGTATCTTCAATTTTAATTAACTTTTTTATGGCTTTGATTTCAGAAGGTAATTTGACAATGTATTCATTGATTTTTCCGGGCCGGTGTAATTTTTCTAGGATACCGAATTTTACCAGGTCATTGATTCCTCGCTTTACCACATCCTTAGACATGGGGTTTCCAAAGTTGGAAAGCATGTTTTGACCTAAGGCGGATATTTTGAGCTTGATTTTTCTATTACCTATCGAGTAGTAGGCCCTTTTGAAAAATAGCATGTAAAGTGCAAAAGAGCGGACTTTTAGGAACCTGGGTAAATACTTTGTTGCATAATCAAATTCCATAAGGAAATCGCGAACTGAGATGGATTCGTATTCTGGCTCCTCGGCTTGGGTAATTATTTCTTCAGCTTTGCTTAAAATGTATTTCTTCATGTTTCAATCATTGCTAATAATTCGTTTTCGCCCAAGCTTAGCCTCTATTGTTCTAATCTTTGTGCCCAATTATCTCTTAAAAACGAAATAATTGGGCATTTATCCAAATTATTCTCATGTAATAATTTCTTTTGCCAAGGCAAAGCAGGTGTTGGCAAGGTAAAGGCAGTAAAGCACTTACAAAGCAGGTGTTTTAAGGAAAAAACTTTTCCTAATTAGGTTTAAGGTATAGGGCTCGGAATATTGTAAAGTCTGGTCTCCCTTTGTGGACGGTTTGCGATATTTCCCCTATTTTTGATGCAAATTAGAATTGCTCATGATAAAAATATATACCGATGGTGCCAGTAAAGGCAATCCAGGAAATGGAGGCTATGGTGTGGTATTGCTCTATAAAAATTTAAGAAAGGAACTTTCCGAGGGTTTTCGTTTGACCACCAACAACAGGATGGAGCTCTTGGCAGTGATCAAAGGTTTGGAAGCATTGAAAGTAGAAGGTATACCAATTACAATCTATTCGGATAGTAAATATGTCGTTGATTCAGTGCAAAAAGGCTGGATATGGAGTTGGCAAAAGAAAGGCTTTAAGGGTAAAAAAAATATGGACCTGTGGAAAAAGTACATTCCCCTTCACATGAAATACAAACCTACTTTTCAATGGGTGAAAGGCCATGCTGGCAACCCTTTAAATGAAAGGTGTGATGAATTGGCAGTAACAGCCGCTACAGGGTATAATTTACCTGCAGATGTAGGTTATGAAGCTGAGCAAAATGCAAAATGAAACGCAGCCCAAACACCTATTTCCAATTCAAGCAGTTTAGAGTGGAGCAGGAGCGATGTGCCATGAAAGTGAGCACCGATGCGGTAGTGCTTGGATCACTAGCAGTGGCAAAGACAACTCCTGATACTATTCTGGACATAGGCACTGGTACAGGGGTGCTGGCATTGATGATGGCGCAAAAGTACCCAGTTGCCAGCATTGATGCGGTGGAAATTGACAAGGAAACCTTTGAACAGGCTAGGCAAAACGTTTCCTTTAATAAGCTAGGGATTAATATCAAGGTTCACCAACAAGCCTTTCAGGAATTTGAACCAAATAATATCGAGCAATACGATCTGATTATCACCAATCCTCCTTATTACAGTGGTCAATTACAAAGCAGCAAACAAAACATCAATTTGGCCAGGCATGAACAGGGCCTTAACTTCACCGATTTGTGGACGGGAATTGATCGTTTGCTGAAAACAGAAGGGGTTCTTTGGCTAATATTACCTCCCAATGAGATGGAGGCTTTTAAAAGTCTTGGAACAGAGAAGGGCTTTTACGCAAATACCCAAACCCTTCTTCAGGACAGAAAAACCAGTAAAGTTCACCGTGTGATCGCTTCCTTTGCTAGAATAAAGATAGACCAACCCGAAAAATCTGCATTGGTTATCAAAGACGCAAACAATGCCTATACCCCCGAATACATTGCTTTATTGAAAGATTATATGCTGCATTTTTAAACCAAATGGGCTAATAGCTATTACTGTTTCTCGTTATTGGCCATCACTTTTTTATTATTTAGTAGATTTTATAACCATAGCCATGCCCTTGTGTTTTCCCAATTTGAAATTCATCACATCCTTTGACGTTAGGTTTCTTGTCTCTAATGCTACCCTGCTGTGGGTTTTCACTTCTTCATCATCCGTGAAAATTATAGCGGTATATTCTTGATTTGGGTCTAAAAATTCGAATGAGATTTCACTGTCTCTTTCCTGCATTCCATTAAGCGCCCCGACAAACCAGGTGTCTTCACTTCTTCTGGCGACAACTGCATATTCTCCTGGGTAGCCGGATAGCACTTTAGTGTCATCCCAAACGGTAGGCATTTGGTCGAAAAATGTCAATTCAGGCACCTCCAAGATAAAATTGGTACTGTTTCCAGCTCCTTTATGTGCTCCCGGAGAATTTTCAGGTCGGTCGTACCAATAAAGGAATTGCCAGGGGCTGTAGATCATTAATGCCTTTGCCAGTTGCGAAGCATGTGAGCCCATTTTACTGTCCACTCTTTCTGCAAAATAGCAGTTGGTATGGTCACCGGCACCTGCCAGCATACGGGTAAACAAGGTTTTTAAAACCATGGTATTGTCAGGAGATTCCTCATCCCCGCGAATACCTTCTTGTGTCATCAGGTTTGGATAGGTGCGAGAATAGCCCGTTGGGCGGTATTCATCGTGTATGTCTATCATAAGACCATGGTCTGCGGCCTTTCGTACCGCCTCATGTAACCAGCTGGTCCATTCCTGTGGACCTACATTAACAAAGCCATATTTGATACCTTTTACTCCCCATGATTTTAATAATGGCAATACTTCATCCAGTTGTTTTTCTAAAGCTCTTCGGTTGACATACAAAATCACCCCTATTCCTTTGCTTTCTGCATATTTGATTACCTGCTTGAGGTCCAGAGGGCCTTTGGAGCGGTTTGGATCTACTGTAATGGTGGTAGCATCCGAAGCGTCATCGTATTCATTACCATACCATCCGGCATCAAATTCAATGTATTGTAAATTGTGTTTCACAGCAAAATCTACACAGGCAATCCCCCCATCTGTGGTGAGCGTAACTTCACGAATAACCTTTCCGGGTTTTATCCAATCTGAGTTTTTTATGGCATTTGGAGCATTGAGGTTCAATAGTAGGTAATTGTTTTCCAGTACTTCACCTGCTGAATTTCCTGCCATAATTGTTCTCCAAGGGCTTGTAAATGGCCGATCAAATTGAACTTTTCCATCAAGACTGGCGACCAAAGCTGTAGGCTTTTCCTTAGACAATTCAAACTTCATTCTGGCAAAATCAACCAAAGCAGCTTCACCCAAGGCTACAAATAAGGAATCCTGAAGCTCCACTAATAAGGGACGGTCCACAATTTTTTCGCCTATTTCGCTAACTTTTTGTTTGATAATTTCTCCTTGAGCCCTTTCAGAAATCCATGCCTCTGCATGGGCAGGAAGAGAAAATTCGGTTAGTTCAGCATCAATGGTAACCTTTCCGGGATTTTCAAATGCATACTGAAAGGCAAGCCCTTCATTGTATGCCCTTATGTTGAGTTGGAAGAGAGGCGTTTTTTGGTTATTTGAACTAAAGGTAACAATGAACTGATGGTATTGCTCTGGATAAAGGTTTTTTTCACCATAAACTGGCTTCCAGTTTGTTGCTACTTTACTTTCTTTAACCTCTTTTATTTCAAGGTTTTGGCTGATATTGCTTGTGTCAGAAAGCTCAAATCCAAGTATAGACTTTCCTATGATCTCTTTATCATCAAAAAATGCGCGATAATATAGCTGTGAATCTTCAGTCAGTAATTCAAACCTAAATTTTCCATTAGGGCTGCTTACATGAACATCATTGGCGCTGGTGCAGGATTGAAATACAAGCGCTAAAACAAAAATCCCAAGAGATCTAAAAATATTTTTCATTTAAGAGGTAAGGTTTATTGATAAGAATATTTTCTGTCAGACAATACAGAATAAAATTTCGATGTTAACTTTTCAGTTTTCGAGCAATCATTCCCATTTTACATACTTCCGCCAATTGTGTTGTTCTTTAAAGCCAAGTACTTCACGTATTTTTTTATTTGAAAACAAAGCTTCATGTTCTTCCAATTCACGGGTAATCGGCACACCGGGGAAAAATTGTTCTGCCAATTCTTTGCTAGGAATAATAGCACCATTGTGATCATTTCCCGCGTTGAATACCTGGTAACCAAGTCCGTCTTTTTGCAAACACAAGTCTACAATCTGTCCAAGGTCTCGCGCGTCGATATAACAGAAAGCATTTCTTCTGCGCACTTCAGGGTTTTTGAAATAATGGGGAAAGAGTTCAGCATATTCGTGGGGCTCAATCACATTTCCTATACGCAAGGCATATATATCAAAGCCTGATCTACGCTGAAAACTGCGGGCAGTTTTTTCATTGACTACTTTTGATAAGCCATAACTGTCCATGGGGTCTACATCATAACCCTCTTCTAAAGGTAAAGAATTAGGATCAGTTGGGCCATCAGAAAAACAGACACCATAGGTGGTTTCCGAAGAAGCGATGATGATTTTCTTAATGCCAAGTTTGACCGCTGCTTCTATTACATTGTAGGTACCCATGGTATTGACACGAAAAGTTTCATTGTCAGGGTTGATCAGAATTCTGGGAACGGCAGCAAAATGCACCACTGCATCAAATTTTGGTACCCCATTGCCAGGCTCTAATTCATCTAAAGCGGCGTAGGAACTCATGGCATTGAACATTTGCCCGGAGTCTGTTATATCCGCTATCAAATTGTCCACCCCAGGATGATCCAAAGGTTTCAGGTCTACATTCATCACCCTATGTCCTTGGGCGAGCAGATAGGGAACCACATGTTTACCTGCTTTTCCCGATCCACCAGTAAAAAGAATTCGTTTTTTAGTCATGTATTTTCTTGTTAAATAGGTTTGAATATATTGTTGGTAAAAACATTGTCAAGGGAATGTCGATGGCAGCTTTTCAATCAATACCTTATTGAGGAGTGATCCTTAAAATTTTGTCTGGTTGATTAAGCACCACATATAATGCACCATCAGGCCCAAATTTAAGGTCTCGAACCCTGCCATAACCTTTAAGGATCATTTCTTGTTGTACCACCTTATGGCCGTCGATAGTTAGTCTTCTTACTTCCTCAAAGGCAAGTGCCCCTATGAATAAATTGTTTTTCCATTGGGGAAACAAGGGACTGTCAGAGAATTCAGCTGGGGAAACGGCAATGGATGGATTCCAGTAGATAATGGGCTGCAACATTCCTTCCTGATTTGTTTGGGTAGATACAACACTCCCATCATAGTCTATTCCATAGGTAATATTAGGCCAGCCATAATTACCGGCTTTCTGTAAGATGTTCAATTCATCACCTCCCATAGGGCCATGTTCTGTAAACCAGATTTCACCAGTATCGGGATGTTGAGCGATTCCTTGAACATTTCTGTTGCCTATTGTAAACAATTGAGGCAATGCACCGGGTTTATTTATAAATGGGTTGTCAGTGGGAATACTTCCATCAGGATTGATACGGTAAATCTTTGCTACTGGCTTACTCAGATCCTGAGCGTCTTCGGCATATCCCATATCACCAATCGAAAAATACAGGTACCCAGCTTTGTCAAATAAAAACCTGCATCCCCATCGATTTCCTTTGGTCACCAGAAGGTCATTCGGTACTTCAAACAGGGTTTGTTCGGCTATCCATTGGTTTTGATTAATTTTTCCTCTTACAATTTTGGTCATGGCAGGAGCAGAGTCATCAGTAATACGCTCTGGGGCATAACTAAAAGCCAGATAGATCCATCCATTTTTTTGATATTCAGGATCAATGGCAATATCCATATATCCACCAGTTCTGAACTCTTGGGATTGAGGAACTCCTTTAATCGGGTCTTCTGAAGGGGTTCCTTCCACTATCCAGCGAAGCATTCCACGCCTTTCAGATACTAGTGCACGGTTCTTAGAGACAAACTCAAGGGCCCAAGGAGTTTTGATAGCATCAATTACCCATTCCTCAATCTTCAAATCATATTTTTCAGTTTGAATATCCTTAGGAATGGAACGATCCATATTTGGTTGAATTTTCTGGGCCTCAGAAATAAAATCGACCAATGATTTGATCTGATCAGTACTCAAAACCTGATTCCAGGCAATCATTTCGGTTTCGGGTATCCCAAAAGTAATATTCCTAATCATCAGGCTTGTGCTTCTACCATATTTCCACTCTGTTTTGATAAGGGAACTGGCTGAATTGCCTTCCAGATTAGCTCCATGGCACCCTGCACAATAGGTTTTATATAATTTCCCCCCTTCTTGTGCAAGCACTACTATGGACAAGACTGAGAATTGGAGCAACAATAGCCAAAGTATTTTGAAAATTTTCTTCATTATTATGGTGACCTTTATGCAGCATTAAGAATAATGAAATATACTATTTTTGGATATTGCATCCAATTTTGGTGCACCTGGAGTATTTATACTTTCGATTTTTAAGTTAAAAAAACCTAATTTAACATTCTGCAATATTGACCGGGATTTTTGCCAGGCCTCCTTCAGATGTTTCTTTGTATTTAGATTTCATGTCCAAAGCCGTTTCCCACATTACCTGAATGACATTGTCTAAACTCAGGCGGGCTGCTGAAGCGTCGCTTTCCAGAGCCATGTAAGAGGCAGTGATGGCCTTAATGGCCCCCATGCTATTTCTTTCAATACAAGGAATTTGTACCAAACCGCCAATTGGATCACAAGTCATGCCCAAGTGGTGTTCCATGGCGATTTCTGCGGCTTGGCATACCTGTTCTTTTCTCCCGCCAAGTGCTTCTGTAAGGGCGCCTGCTGCCATAGAACTTGAGACACCTATTTCAGCCTGACATCCTCCCATGGCTGCAGAAATAGTTGCCCCTTTTTTATAGAGGGTACCGATCTCTCCTGCAGTGAGTATGAATTTCACGATTTCATCCTCATCAAAATTTGGCGTAAAACAGTAAGCATACATCAGTACAGCAGGGATTACGCCAGAGGCCCCATTGGTAGGTGCAGTAATGATTCTACCAAAAGAGGCATTTTCTTCATTTACCGCTAAGGCAAAAACACTTATCCATTTGTTGACAGTGTTAAAATCTTTTGGCCCTTTTTTTATGGACTTGATCCAATCCGCTACATTATTAAATTTTTGTCCCTGCAAAAATTTTTTGTTCAGATCGTAAGCCCTTCGCCTAACCTTAAGTCCTCCCGGTAATAGCCCTGATTTATTTACACCTCTAAAAATACAGTTTTTTATTTCGTTCCAAATGTAAAGGGCTTGTTTTCTGGTTTCGGCCTCACTTTGCCAGGCTGTTTCGTTAAGCATTACCAGCTCAGAAATGGTCAGGTTTAGTTTGTTACAGTTATCCAAAAGGTCTTTTTGAGAATGGCAGGGGTATTCTGTTTTGATAGGGTTTTGGGCTATTTGATCAGTAGCCTGGGTAACCACAAAACCACCACCTACGGAAAAATATTCCCGAGAAACAAGATTACCATCACTTAGACTAGCATCAAACCGCATCCCATTCGGATGGTAATCCAAACTTTTTTTGAATTCAAAAAGGATGTGTTGCTTGTAGTTAAAAGGAATGGCATGGCTTTCTGAAATATTGATGCAAGCGTTTTGATTTATTTGGTCAATTTTCTCGTCTATTTTATCCGTATCGATAGTAAGGAAATCCTCATTAGAGAGTCCCAGCATCACGGCTTTGTCGGTACCATGTCCTAAGCCTGTTTTTGCGAGTGAACCATACAAGTAGGTTTTAATCTCTGTGACTTTGTTGATTTGCTTGTTTTTATTCAGGTGATTTAAAAAAGACAAGGCTGCCCTCCAGGGTCCCATGGTATGGGAACTGGATGGTCCAATGCCAACTTTTATTATTTCAAAAATGCTTATTGATTCCATATTGATTTTTGGCCTAACCAATTACCATTTGTAATATCATGTAATTTACGTCTAAGGATTCAATAGGTAATAATCTAATGGGGCTTTAATTGATTTAACGCTCATTGAGTCAAATCAAATTATGAATTTTTGGCTAAACAGAAAATCTATCTTTCTGCCAATTCAATTGATTGGTCGCGATGTAATGTTGTATCCTTTCGAAGGAGGCTGAATTTCGGATGATTTAGTCCTGTCCAACAAATTAACAATTATCCATTAGTAATTAACAATTGCCATTCCTTTTATCCAATGGTATGCGCTTTTTTGGATTGCTTTTTAGTGAACGCATGAAGGAATTCAGGGGCAAAGTCTGCCCCACAATCCCAGCCAATTGTCCAGCGGTCTTTGGTGAAATTTTTAAAATAATTAATATCCTTCAATGGTTCGAAAACCTCTCCCCATATTTCGTCTTTTAAGTCTACGGTCCCAGTTAATCCGTCCGAAAAAGTTAACCTTATTTGGTAATCTGATACGTATTCCGCTTGTTTGACTTTTATGAGTAGTGTATTCCCTGTTATTAGTCCAATGGTTTAATTTTGTTAAGAGGTTTCCGTTCTTCTATTCGTTACCAGTTTTCAAGTAGCGCTTCTTTGTTTTGATCCAGCCATTCATATACAAGACCTAGTGCTCTTCTTGAAATTTTACCAGTTAATTCTCCTGTTTCAATATTTACAATCGCCTCATAATCCTGATACTCTACGTGAAAATGAGGAGGATTATATTCATTGAAGTACATTTTGATAATTATTCCGTAAAATCTGCTAATCTCTGGCATCCTTATTATTCAAACTTTAACATTTTAATATAGGTAAACCTGATGTAAACAATTGGCTTTAAATGGATAAAATCTGGCTTTGCAATTATTTCCTATTCTATTTTTCAATTCACAGGATTGCTTATCACGATGTATTTAAGCCTAGTTATTTAAAATAATTTGCATAAAATAAAGAAAAATGTTTTTTCTTTATTCCTTAGTTTATGCCTAATTTTTTTAATGTTATTATACAAAGCCTTCCACCTATCTCCTATAGATTGCCCTTGGATAATCTGACATTCTAATATGGTCTTTCTCTAATTCATTCAATGCATTCTTTGCAATCCATTTTGCTGTAGGGCTTTCAGTATCCAGAATTTCCTGGGCTACTAATATGGCTTTTTTATTGAGGTCAGTGTTTCTTTTCCCAATATTACGGAATGCCCAATTCACCGCTTTTTTGACATAGATTCTCTCATCATTTACTTCTCGCTTAATGATGGGGAAGAAGGGTTCAAATATTGAATTGTCTGACAATTTATCTGCCATACAGTAGGAAGCCATAATTGTAAAGCCTGCTCTTTTTTCAAATTCAGGTTTCCTTTTTGTCCATTCCAAGATCTTTTCAAGGGCGAATTCACTTTTAGCAAACAGCCCCATAGAAAAACTATCACATACCTCCCAATTCTCAAAAGTTTTGACCCATTTTTCCATCAAGTCAACGGTAACATCCTTGGGCTTGAAAATTTTGCTACATAAAATGCGGGCTTCGTAAATACCGCTATCAAAAAGTTGCAGGGCAAGTTCATTGTCCTTGCCAATCTCTTTAGCGATCTTCTTTAGTTCTGAATGATATATCCCCAAAGAGTTATTAGAGACAATCCCAAATTTCCTTTCCTTAAAAACGACCTTTTCAGGATTTTGAAGCGCGTAAAGTAGTTCTATGGTTTCCTTATAGGTCACTGGTTTCTATATTTTTAAATTGATATTATCCGCCTAAACCCTAATTTTCACTCCAAAATTTCGGAACATTAACAATTAATAATTAACCATTAATATTTATCATGAATAAAATACAATAGCTTTTGCAATTCTTTCTTCTGCACGCTGGAGCTTCCTATGTAATTGTTAAAGAAGGTGCTGAAGAGCAGTACTTTTCCACTTTTGGTGAATAAATAACCACTGAGTGCGGTGCTCATAGCAAGGGTGCCTGTTTTAGCGAAAATATAGGCAGGTTGCCCCGGATCTGCCGGGTACCAGTTGCGGATAGTTCCAGATTCTCCACCTGCCGGGAAGTAGGCTTTGATCTTTTCCATAGGGATTTCCGTATGGATTTTTTGAAGCAACTTTACTACCGAGCGAGGGGTAAACATATTCTGTGGAGAAAGCCCAGATCCATCCACCCACTGTGGCTCATCAGGCAGATCTGCCAACCATTGTTTTTTGGCATAGGCGATGCCTCCATTGATATTGATGGAGTCTAAAACAGCATCAGAGACCAGGGCCATCAGCTGTTCGGCCAAGAAATTATCACTAATTTTCATCATCTGCGCATACAAGGAATCTGCCTTAACCGTTTGCAATTTCTCATGTGACCCTTGGGTAATGCCCTTGTTTTCTAGGAGTGTTATTTGTTTTCCCACAGCTTCCTGCAAGAGGTTTTTGGTCAATGTGGCAGAGGTAATAAATGGTTTATCGGTTGCAAAAGTCAAGCTGTCTTTTTCTTTGTTTATGGCATATTCATAGGTATTTCTTTTAAAGTCTCTTTGGATAAAATAATTATCTGGAGGCGTTCGATTTGATGGCATTAGCGGTAAAAGGACAGATTTTGGATAGGGTGATGCTTCCGCTAACTCAGCTCTTTTAGAAAAGCGCAAAACATTTCCATAAATGGGCATGGCGGATCGCTCAGCAGCAAAATAGTAAGGAAACCAGTTCCATGACCAACCCGGGCCATAGCTGGAAAGCTGCTCAAAATTATCCACTAGATACAATTTTTTATCCTCCTTTTTTAGAAAGTTCACAACAGTACTGTCCTTAAAGTCCGGGTGCAAAAGTGAGGGGTCACCTGTTCCCCAAAAAATTAGCGAATCGCCCTGGTAGGTATAATTTAGCCCATTGATATATCCATCACCAAGGGCTTTGTAGCTGGTGTAAAAGGTGAATATTTTAGTATTGGAGGCAGGAATAAAGTACTTGGCTTCATTCAATTTCACCAGGGTTTTGTCCTTTACCGGATCATAAAGCATAAAACCCATGTGCCCTTTTTCAAACACATCTGAAGTACGTACAGTCTTGTTGATTTTTTGAACGGTGCAGGAAAAGAATAGCAATATGCACAACCATTTACAATGTTTCATAGGAAAGGTCTCTGAGAAATACATTTTAATCTGGCTTTTAAGCCCTAGGAAAAGTAACATTTTCCGGCCAATTGGGGAAGTGATTTTAGCAATTACTGGCTATACACTGCTTTAATTGTGATCAATCAGTTTCACAACAAAGCTTAGGTAAATTGATTTTGTCAGCATTGTTGCAGAAAAAAAGGGAAAATACTGCCAAAATCCGGAGTCGGGTATACAATTTACCATGGGAGCAGCCCATGGCTACATGTACATCATTCTTTCTGGCCTGAAAGGAAAGTTTTCGTTGTTTTTAAGAAAAATCCCCTCTTTTTGTCATAAAGAGGGGATTTAAAACTATTACTCGTTCCACCAAATCCTGTCCAAAAGGGTGACATCAGGGACATTTTGCCCATTTCTGCTCACCTCATTGTCTGGATAGGCCAGCCTTCTGATGTACTGTCCGTTGAGATTGCCATTTAGGTTATCAGGTAAGGTCATGTCTTTATAACTGTAATCAAACCTTCTGGCATCATTCCAGGTTTCTGGGTGGAGGAAGAGGGCCACCCATTTTTCTTTCATGATATCTGCTAGGCTAAGAGAGGATGCTCCCATGCTTACTTCTGGATTATTGAGATATGCCATTTTATCGTCAGCGCTTACCTCTAGCATGTCCATATGGGCTTCAATTCCCTCAAGATAGGCCGCATATGCCCTGTCGGGGTCCGTTGGTAAAGCAACTTCTGCTTCTATGAATTTCTGCTCTGCATAGGTGGCAATTAAAAGAGGGGATTGCTCAGAAGTATAATATTGTCCGGGAATCAGGGTAGATCTTGCACCTTGTTCAGGTGCATTGCCTCTGCCTGCCCCATTGGTGACACCTATGTACTCCCCATCATCCGTGGCCCCAATCATCAAAGGCATTCTTGGATCCATTGTAGAATAGGACGTTCCATCCAATGCTTCTATAAATTGGGTTGAAATCCATCCTCCTAAAAGTAGGTTTTCATTGTCAATAGCCTCTTGAGCCCAGGGGTTGAATCGCTGCTCAAAGAACACCACAGTGGCATCATCTTCATTGCTCATCATGCCATTGTCTAGGGCGGTTAAAATGGTCTGCGCATTATAAGCCGCTTTTCCTTTTGTGTGAAGCATAAACCTGGCCTTAAGCATGTTACCAAATTTTATCCAGGAAGAAACGTCCCCTTTGAAGATGAAATCGTCATCTCCTAGGGAAAGGGCCGTAGTTCCTGAGAGATTTTGGATCCCTTGATCGAGTAGGCTAAATACCTCTGTATACAATTGCTGGTCATCATTATAAACTGGTGTGACCGAAGTAAAATCAAAACCTTCTGAATAAGGGACGTCTCCAAAAATATCAACAGTCATTCCCAGGTTAAGTGCCATTAGGATTTGGCCGGCCCCTAGATAGTGTCCTGCATCTTCTTCTTCGGCCTTTTGCATCAGGTCTGTCAAATCTGTCATCACATTGTACAAATCAAACCACAGCCCACTATAATTGCTCGCATCCATAATATCTGAAGCACCAGCTGGATTGGGCGAGGCCAGGTATTGTACATAATGGGAGGTGATGCTACCAATTGCTTGTACATTGAGAGAAGTCTCGTAAGTAGCATTGGTCATCAGTCCAGAAATAGGTGAATCCTGCGGATTATTAGGATTTTCGTTGACATCGAGAAAATTCTCACATGAGCTTAAAGCTAAAAAGAGCATTAGGCCGAGTATAGTATATATCACTTTCATAATTGCAGTTTTTAAAGTCCAAGGTTCAGGTTAAAGAAAAAGCTCTGTACGCCGGGATAGCCCAGACCAGTTAAACCAATGGCATTACCGCCAGCCCCGGCAGAAAAAGACTCTGGATCAAATCCGTCCCAAGGGGTGTAAAGGATAATATTATTGGCAGCTATAGAAACTCTTGCTGTTCTAAACGGAGTTCTTTCCAGTAGACCAGGGTTTAGATTGTAACCAAGGGTGATGTTGCGTAATTTGATAAAACTGGCATCACTGACAAAATTCTCACTTGTAGTTCTGTAATGATTTCTCCAGTATCCAGCCCCATAATCTATGCCATCAGGTCCTTCTCCTTGACCCAGCCAAACTTCTTTTGTGTTAAGACTTCCATCAGCCAGCACTCCATCAAAAACCCTAAAATCTTCCCGAGCCTCCGTGAATTCATTCTTGCCAAATGCAGAAAGGAAGTTCGCATATTGATTGTATTGTTCTAAACCTGTTCTGAAGTCGATAAGGAAGGATAATTCGAAATCTTTGTAGTTGAAATCATTTCGAATTCCACCAATCCATTTGGGCACAGCATTACCTAAGATAAGCTGTGTACCAGTTCTAGATGGAAAACCATTGGCCCCAATAATTACCGGAAGACTGCGGTCCAAAAACAAATTGTCAGGATCTGAACCAAACCTTTGGTAAGAACTACCAAAAATATTACCATAGGCTTCTCCTTCCAATAGTTTCATAGTAACGGTTGATCCCGCGTACCCAAATTGGCTTCCCACCACAATTTCATCAATGCCTTCCTTGATGGCTTTAATTTCATTATTATTGATGGATAAGTTGGCGGAAATGTTCCATGAAAAACCTTGGCTTTCTATTGGACTTCCGCCCAAGATAAATTCAAATCCACTGTTTTGGATCTCACCAGCATTGGTGATATAAGAAGAAAAGCCTGTGGCATCGGATACCGGAACAGGGATAATCTGATCTCTCGCATTAGATTTATAATAGGTGACATCAAAATTGGCCCTATTGTTCAAAAATGCGGTTTGCAAACCAAACTCAATAGAAGTAGTCTGCTCTGGCTTAAGTGCCAAATCTCCATAAACCGAATTTCTTGTAAAACCTACCTGACCATTCAAAGGAAAAATGGAAGGTGAGACATAAGTAGCACCTAGGATATGTGGATCAGTATCTTTCCCTACCTGTGCCCATGAGGCCCTTAATTTACCGAATGTCAACCAGGAAGGTAGCTCCATATTTTCGCTAAACACATAACCCAAGTTAAAGGAAGAGTAGAAAAAGGAGTTGTTGTCCTTGGGTAGGGTAGAAGAAATGTCATTCCGTCCGGTGATGTTCAGGAAGAGGTAATTTTTATAATCAACCATCAAATCTCCATAAAAACCTACCAATCTTCTTATGGATTTGTATTGACTGGCAAAAATCTGAGAGGCTGCACTGAGGTTGTAAAATTCAGGAATAACAAAATTTTCACCACGTGCTGTAACTCGGTCATATTTTCGCTCAAATATATCATTACCCAACCTCAGGCTGGTATTAAGGTCAGTAGAAAACTGTTTCTTTAAAGTAAGGTAGAAGTTAGAGGTTAGGTCCCTGCTGTTGATCCTTGTTTCCTCCAAATAACCTGTTGAACTTAAAGGAACCTCTCCGTCAATACCTTTTGGTCCAGGAGTGATTTCTGTACGTTGGTCGCTGTAGAAGTCATTTCCCAGGCGATAAGAAAAGGCAAGCCAGTCGGTAGGGCTGTAATTAAAATTGATATTTCCTATTACCCTATTGACATCATCTTCATAAGTTGCAAAACGCGCATCATAGATTGGATTGGTGTTGGAATAGGTTCTCATCGTTCCATCCTCATTGATATAATCCCGGACATCGGTGGTTTCGGACCAGTACATCATACGCTCCATAAACCGGTCATGAGGAACCCTATTTCCTCCCGAGTTGCTGTAATTGACAGATCCAGAGAAATCAAACTTCTCAGAAACCTTCACGTTTCCTGATAATTTGGCGGTGGTTCTGTCCCAACTAGAAAAAGGGATGATACCTTCCTGTTTTAGGTTGCCAAAGGAACCATAAAAAGTAGCCTTTTCATTACCTCCGGAAATGCTCAGGTTATTGTCGAGCTGTACGCCGGTATTAAAAACCCGGTTCCAGTTGTCCTGGTATTTGTGATCGGGAACGGTTTGTTGTACTTCTGCTATAGGCGCTCCCCAAGATGGCCAAAAGCTAGATGGCTGGTACTCTCCACTAAAGCCCTGACCATATTTGTCCTGTAATTTTGGCAATTGGTTGAGGGTTTCAAAACCTACTGAGCCATTGTAATTAACCCTGACTTCTCCTGCCTTGCCCTTTTTGGTGGTGACAATTACCGCACCATTTGCAGCCCTTACTCCATAGAGAGCGGTTGCTGCTGCACCTTTCAGTACAGAAATGGAGGCCACATCATTGGGGTTAAGGTCGGCCATTCTGTTCGATAGGCCCCTTGGCGTACCAGTAGACTCGATGGTGGAGTTATCCACAGGCACACCATCCACGACAAAGAGCGGTTGGTTGTTAGCTCCTGGGTCTAGGGAGTTGATCCCTCTGATGATGATCCTTGCTGACTGGCCTGGAGCACCACCTGAGTTGGTTATCTGAACACCAGCTGCTTGACCTTGAAGGGAATTCACCAAGTTGGGCTGTTTTGTTTTGGTAATGGCTTCTGCATCTATGTTTTGAGCAGCATAGCCCAGTGATTTTTTCTCCTGGGAAATACCAAATGCCGTCACAATAAATTCATCCAAACCTTTTGCTTCGGATTCCATTACTACATTTAGGTTCTGCTGGTTGCCTACCGTAATGGTCTGGGAAGCATACCCAATATAGGAGAAAACCAGTTCGGTGTTTGAATCAGGGACATTAATGCTGAAGTTCCCGTTAATATCAGAGACCGTACCGGTACCTGTACCTTTTGCTACAATGCTAACACCTGGAAGACCTTCCTGATCCTCTGCAGATGTCACTTTTCCGTTGACAGTACTTTGCTGAGCCATAAGGCTACCGTTAATTAGCAATAGTAACAACGTGAATAAACAATAAGTAAAATTTTTCTTCATAAAATTTAACCGATTAATTGACGATAATTTAACAATTCAAATAGTCTTTAATTTTTAACCTGAAATGGCTAATAAGGCTAAAGGGAAGTTGATTTTATCAAAATTTTCTTCCCAAAAACGATGTTTTTGCCTAATAGAGGTTAAATGGGGTTAATTTGTGTTAATGAATTACCATTTAAGTTAATTATAAATAATTCAAAACCTCCAAAAAGCCAAAATAATTATCAATTAATTAAATTTAATTTTGACAATGGAAAAGTCAATTTATGGGTTATTATCACTACTTGCCTCAGGGGTTTTCTCGAGGAGATAAATATTAGCACATTTGTTCCCTTACTTTTTATAAAGATTTAATGACTTTTCTTAAAATTTGTATTTAACCTCGCTCTTGAGAAAATTGATATATTTGAATATGAAAAGAACCAAAAAAGTCAGCAATATCAATACCATGGAAATGATTTCTCCTGAGGGTTTGAATGAAAGCCAGGCAAATTTGATAAACTTGGCAAACAAAGCAACTGACAAGGCCTATGCACCTTACTCTAATTTCCGGGTTGGTGCAGCGCTTGTTTTAGAAGATGGACAAACTTTCTGGGCAAATAATCAGGAAAACATATGTTACCCTGCAGGGATTTGTGCAGAACGGGTACTTTTAAGTTATACACATTCCAATTTTCCAGACTTAAAACCCCTATCAATAGCCATTGTGGCCAAAAAATCTGATAATTCTGGTTTGGCTACTGTTACTCCTTGTGGCTTGTGCAGACAGACAATTAGTGAATACGAGATGAAATTTGACAGCCCTATTGAGGTGCTGATGCTCCGTGCCGATGGGCATGTTTTAAAGGCTGATGGAATTGACCAATTGCTTCCTTATAAACTTGAAGATTTAAATGAATAATGGTTCAAAATGAAATACAGTTTCAGGCCAAGCAGACTTTTTCGCTTAGCCATGCACCCTTAGGAGAGGAAAAAACGATTTGGATTGTCTTTCATGGATATGGTCAACTGGCCAAATTTTTCCTAAGGAAATTCAATTTATTATTTGAAGACAATACCTTAATAGTGGCTCCAGAGGGGCTCAACCATTTTTACCTTAAAGGTTTTTCGGGAAGAGTAGGGGCCAATTGGATGACCAAACATGAGCGAGAAATTGACATCACCAATAGTAATGCTTACCTCAATGGAATAATAGAAGAATTGCTTCTCAAGTATGAAAATATGCCTCAAATTAATGTTTTGGGGTTTTCCCAAGGAGCGGCCACTATGAGTCGATGGATCTGTCAATCAAATCTAAAACCAACAAAAGTGGTTTTTTGGGGTGGAGCCCCTGCTTATGATTTGGAAACTTCCCTAATGCTTGAAAGGCTTAACAGCAGTCAGGTCATTTTGGCATTGGGTGACAATGATCCCTTTTTACAATCAGATATTTATACCCAAGTGGAAAACCGCCTTTCCGATGCTGGTTTTGCCAATTTTAAAGAACTGAAGTATTCAGGAGGCCATGAATTAGAGGCAGGATTGCTCAAAGAAATATTTTTGATGTAATTTTGCCCCATGAGGATTTTGTATAACCTGGGAATGAATTTGCTCGATCGGCTAATGAGAATTGGCAGTAAACGATCTGACAAGCTCAAGCTCGCTGTAATAGGAAGAAAAAAGACCTTTGAAGAAATAATCTCCTTTAGGAAATCAAATCCTCAGGAGCTGGCTTGGTTTCACGTGGCCTCTCTAGGTGAATATTTACAAGCAAAACCTGTCATTGAAGCATTTAAAAAAGAACATCCACTTTGGTCGGTAGCTGTTTCTTTTTTCAGCCCTTCAGGTTATGAACAAGCCATCAAAAAAAAGCAGGATTGGGTAGATTTTATTTGCTACCTCCCTATTGATACCCCCAAAAATGCCAATCGATTTGTGGACTTACTTTCACCTGACATGGCTTTTTTCATTAAATATGATTTGTGGGCCAATCACATCCTTGCAGTTAAAAAGAATAAAATCCCCCTTTATCTGGTGGCAGCGTCTTTTAGGAAAAAGCAGGTGTATTTTTCTTGGTATGGTGGTTTTTTTAAACAACTGCTCTTTTGCTTTGATCATGTCTTTGTACAGAATGGAGAGTCCAAAGCCTTACTTAAAAAAGCAGGAATTAAAAATATCAGTTTGACAGGAGATCCTCGGTTCGACAATGTATACAAGACCAGGCTTCAACCTAAGTTGTTTCCTGAGATAGCACAAGGTATCACTAAGAAGGTGATGGTGCTTGGTAGTGTATGGCAGGAAGACATGGATAATCTGATTCCTTTTATTAATCAATCACATGGCTTTCAATTTATTATTGCTCCTCATGATATTCATCTAGGAACCATTGAAAATTGGCAGAAGGCAATTACCTTGCCTTCAATAAAATATTCTGAATATAGAAAAGAGGAGCAATCTGGTACCTGGGATGTTTTGATCATTGATAATATTGGTATGCTTTCTTCCTTGTATCAGTTTGCCTATTGTGCGTATATTGGCGGTGCTATGGGTAAAGGGCTTCACAATATCCTAGAGCCCTTGGCTTTTGGAATACCTGTTTTGTTTGGTCCATTAAAGAAGGTTTCGAAGTTTCCAGAAGCTGAAATAAGTAAGCAATATGGATGTGGATTTGCTGTAAAGGATGAAACAGAAATTAGGACAGTCATGGAAAACCTTGGCGGAAAAGCAGCCTATGAACAAGCTTGCGATTCAGCAAATAGCTTGGTGAAGGAAAATTTGGGAAGTGCTGAAAGGACGGTTGCAATCATTAAGAAAGAGACATGGAAGGAAGAGTGATCAAGACAACGGGCTCATGGTATGAGGTGAAAGTTGGAGACAAGATGATCAAAGCCAGGCTTAGAGGAAAGTTCAAGCAGGACAACCTTAAATTAACCAACCCCATAGCCGTAGGTGATTATGTCATTCTGGATAGGGAAAAAAACCAGGAAACAGCGGTAATAAACACCATAGTTCCGAGGGATAATTATATCATTAGGAAATCCACCCGAAAACAACATTTTTCGCATATTCTGGCGGCCAATGTTGATCAGGCTTACCTTATGGTGACGGTTAGAGATCCAAGAACTTCTTTGGGTTTTATTGATCGTTTTTTGGTAAGTACAGAAAGTTTTAGAATTCCCTGCACGCTACTTGTCAATAAGGTAGAGACTTTAACTAAGAAAAAGGACCTGGATTTTTTAGAAGAGCTTCATGACATTTATGCTCCTCTGGGTTATCCAATTATTGAGCTTTCTGCCTTACATGATAAGGATTTAATGGAAAAATTTGAACCTGGACTGACAGGGAAAACTACCTTGATGGCAGGACATTCAGGTGTAGGGAAATCTACATTGCTCAATAGATTGGTACCGCAAGCAACTCAGGCAACTCAGGAAGTTTCAAAATTTTCTTCAAAAGGAGTACATACTACTACCTTTGCAGAGATGTTTCCATTTGGTGAGTCTGGGTATTTTATAGACACTCCCGGTATCAAAGAGTTCGGGATTCTGGATATTGATGACCAGGAACTTTCTCACTATTTTGTAGAATTAAGGAAATACCTGGGACAGTGTAAATACAATAATTGTAAACATATCAATGAACCCGGTTGTAAAGTCCTGGAGGTTCTGGAACAGGGGTATATACATCCTTATCGCTATGAAAACTACCTGAAAATTATGAGTGAGGAGGACAGTCACCGCTAAATATAGTGAACCTAAATTCCTTTGGTTATTGGCAAAGTAAAAAGTGAATCAATACTTTGAAAGCAAGGGCGATTCGGTTAATTTCATTAAAATTTTGACAAAGGCACAGAAATGACGCAAAAAGCAAAAATATTGGTATTGAACCATCACCAAATCCAACAAAAAATAACGCGAATAGCGTTTGAGATTTATGAAAGGAATGCTGGTGAGAAGCAGTTGACCATTGCCGGACTTACCGGAATGGGGTATGTGTTCGCGGAGTTAATGGTCGCTAAATTAAGGGAAATAGCTTCTTTTGATGTGCAGTTAATTAAAGTGGACTTAGACAAAGAAAATCCAAAAATTGAAGAAGTGGTTCTTTCACCACATGCTCCCTTAAAGGGGAAGTCCATAATCTTGGTGGACGACGTTTTGAATACTGGTAAAACGCTTGCCTTTGCAATGGTTCCATTTCTTGAACATGAGGTTAAAAAAATGGAAGTTTTGGTTTTTGTCAATAGGAGTCATAAACTCTTTCCAGTAGCCCCAGATTATACAGGCTACGAGCTTGCCACCACCCTTAGTGAGCATATAACTGTAAACTTAGACCCAAAAGCATCCACCGTTCACCTTCACTGATATGTCTGTACACCAATCTACCCACCTGAAGCGAATTACTACCCACATTCTTCAGGAAATGAAAAAACGAAAGGAAAAAATTTCCATGCTTACGGCCTATGATTTTTCCATGGCTGGCATAGTGGATGCTGCAGGAATTGACATGATATTGGTAGGGGATTCAGCTTCAAATGTAATGGCTGGACATGAAACTACCTTGCCTATCACATTAGACCAGATGATCTACCATGCCACCTCCGTGGTTAGGGCAGTAGAGCGAGCATTGGTAGTGGTGGACATTCCTTTTGGTTCTTATCAAGGCAACAGTTCCGAAGCACTAAGGTCTGCCATCCGTATCATGAAAGAGTCAGGAGCACACGCTGTTAAAGTGGAAGGTGGGGCTGAAATCAAAGAGTCAGTGATTCGAATTTTAAGTGCAGGTGTACCTGTAATGGGACACCTTGGATTGACTCCTCAGTCCATATACAAATTTGGAACTTATACTGTAAGGGCCAAAGAAAAGGATGAGGCCAATAAGCTTTTGGAGGATGCGAAGATTCTAGAGGAGTGTGGCTGTTTTGCGCTAGTACTTGAAAAAATTCCAGCTGCTTTGGCCAAAGAAGTTGCAGCAGCAGTAAGCATACCTGTCATAGGTATTGGGGCTGGACCGGATGTTGATGGTCAGGTGCTTGTACTTCATGACATGCTGGGAATTACACAAGAGTTTCAACCTAGGTTTCTTAGACAATACGCAGACATTAGAAATACCATGCTAAAAGCTGTAGGCAATTATATAAAAGACGTTAAGTCTAAGGATTTCCCGAATCAAGATGAGAGTTATTAGCTACTATCTATAACCTAGGGGGAAAATGGGAATATTTTGGGTTTTCATGTATTTTTGGCCTACCATTGGTACCTGATTATTCTACTTTATGTATACTATCCTCCTTAGGCTTATTATTTCTTCTAATCTAGAGGCTTGGCCTTCTGATAAAGATATTTTTCGTAATTTAGCTGACAATTTTAAATTGGAATTCATTTTAAATACAATCAGAAAACATAAATACATATGAGTGACAAAACCCCCAAAATTCTTTATACCCTTACGGATGAGGCACCGGCATTAGCCACCTATTCTTTATTGCCTATCATAAAAGCATTTACTGACTCGGCTGGGGTGTCTGTAGAAACAAGAGATATTTCCCTTTCAGGTAGAATCATCGCAACGTTTCCTGAGTTTTTGAAAGAAGAGCAGAGAATCAGTGACGCCCTTACCGAGCTAGGAGAAATAGCTAAAACCCCTGAGGCCAACATCGTAAAGTTACCGAACATCAGTGCTTCTATTCCACAACTAAAAACAGCCATTAAGGAGTTGCAGGAACAAGGGTATGGGTTACCAGATTATCCAGATGATCCGAAAAATGAACAAGAGCAAAACATTAAAGACAAATACGATAAAATTAAAGGTTCTGCAGTAAATCCTGTATTGAGGGAAGGTAATTCAGATAGAAGGGCGCCGCAGGCTGTTAAGCAATTCGCTAGAAACAATCCTCATAGCATGGGAAAATGGAGCCAAGACTCTAAATCTCATGTGTCAAGTATGACTGAGGGGGATTTTTATGGTAGTGAAAAATCAGTGACCCTTCCTTCAGAAACTAGTGTTAGTATAGTGCTTCATGGAAAGGATGGTAAACAAACTAGCTTAAAAGAAGGCCTTCCTTTGCTGAAAGGTGAGATTATTGATGCTGCTGTTTTAAGTGTATCTGCATTGAGAAAATTCCTTAAAGAGCAAATAGCTGAAGCCAAAAAACAAGGTGTTTTGTTTTCATTGCATATGAAAGCCACTATGATGAAAGTTTCTGACCCTATCATCTTTGGCCATGCAGTAACTGTTTTCTTTGCACCGGTATTTGAAAAACACGCAGCTGTACTTAAAGAAGCTGGGGTAGATCCAAACAATGGCTTTGGAGACCTTATTGCTGCTTTGGATAAGCTACCAGCAGATACGCGCAAAGCGATAGAAGCTGATATTGATGCATGTTATGCAGACAGTCCTGATTTGGCTATGGTTAACTCTGACAAAGGCATTACCAATCTACACGTACCTAGTGATGTAATTATTGATGCTTCCATGCCTGCTATGATCAGAAGTAGTGGACAAATGTGGAACAAAAACAATCAACTTCAGGATACAAAAGCAGTAATACCTGATAGATCCTATGCGGGTGTTTACCAAGAAACCATTGATTTTTGTAAGAAAAATGGTGCTTTAGATCCAACCACAATGGGATCTGTACCTAATGTAGGCCTTATGGCTCAAAAAGCAGAAGAGTATGGTTCTCATGACAAAACTTTCGAAATCCCTTCTTCTGGTACTGTAAAGGTAACAAACGCTTCAGGTCAGGTTATTCTTGAAAATGAAGTTGAAGAAGGTGATATATGGAGAATGTGTCAGGTAAAAGATGCACCAATTCAGGATTGGGTAAAGCTCGCTGTTAACCGAGCAAGAGCTACAGGTGTTCCTGCAGTCTTTTGGTTAGACAAAAACAGGTCTCATGATGCTGCGCTTATCTCAAAGGTTGAAACCTACCTGAAAGATCACGATACACAGGGGTTAGATATTTCTATCATGTCGCCTAAAGAAGCTACTCGCTTTTCTCTTGAGCGCATAAAAGATGGAAAAGATACCATATCAGTAACGGGTAATGTATTGAGAGATTACTTGACCGATTTATTCCCAATTTTAGAATTAGGTACAAGCGCTAAAATGCTTTCTATAGTACCTTTGATGAATGGTGGAGGTTTATTTGAAACCGGTGCCGGAGGATCTGCGCCTAAGCATGTTCAGCAATTTGTTGAAGAAGGACACCTTCGTTGGGACTCATTGGGTGAGTTTTTAGCTCTTGCGGTATCTTTGGATCATTTGGGGGATACCTTTAACAATGACAGGGCAAAGGTCTTGGGGAAAACATTAGACCAGGCAACGGCTAAATTCCTAGATAAAGGCAAGTCTCCTTCTAGAAAAGTAAATGAACTGGATAACCGAGGAAGTCATTTTTATCTTGCCATGTATTGGGCAGAAACTTTGGCCAATCAGGATGATGATGCAGCATTGAAAACAATTTTCACCCCAGTGGCTAAAACCATGGCTGAGAATGAGGAAAAAATTGTTAGTGAATTGAATGGTGTGCAGGGAAGTCCTGTTGACATTGGAGGTTATTACAAACCTGATGAGGAAAAAACATCCGCAGCCATGCGACCTAGCCAGACTTTAAATGATATATTAAAAACAATCATAGCATAGTTGCTCGATTGAAATTAAATAAGCGTAAAAAAGCCGGAAGAAATTTTCTTCCGGCTTTTTTTATGTGTTTCCCAATTCATTTCACTAAAGAATTGGGAGTAAAACCTATAACTTACTTATAGTCTTTTGATTTTGATATTTTTAAACCACACATCATCTCCGTGGTCTTGAAGTACAATTTTGCCTTCCTTGAACTTGGCAAAGTCTTCCCATTTCGAGAATTTACTTTCAGCTACCATAGCATTCCACTGATCATCCCAAAGAGATGTTTCTACAGTCTTCACACCATTTAGGAAAAACTGCAATGTGTTATTGTTGATAACAATTTCAGTTTTGTTCCATTCACCTACTGGTTTTGAAGCGTCTTGAGTAGATTCAATCATGTCATAAAGATCACCTGTTCGGTGGGTAATGATTTTACCATCTTTATGTCCATCGTTGTCAAGCAACTGGTACTCTGGACCTGTATGGTAAGGTCTGTCGTAGTTTCCGTTGTCCTGAACATGGAACATGATGCCGCTATTTCCGTTTTCAGAAATTTTCCATTCTATTTCAAGGTGAAAATTGCCAAAGGTTTCTTTGGTGATCAAATCTCCTCCGTCCTCTTTTTCAGAATTAAAGTAGAGCACACCATCGGCAGCCTCCCAGGCTTCTCCTGGCTGGTCTTTGCCATATCCAGTCCATCCTGTCAGGCTATTGCCATCAAATAAACTTATCCACTCTTCCTCAGTCACGATGATTTCTTCAATATTTTCCTCCGCAGTACTGTTATTACTTGTAGCAGGGCCACAGCCCACTACTGCAAGTGAAAGTGCTGCCATAGACAAAGTTGTTCTTATCATTTCAAATTATTTCTTTAACAAGAGAACGAATTTTGCAAGATTTTTGGCATCTTCTTCAGAAAGATTAGGGTGAGCTGGCATAGGTATTTCTCCCCAAGTACCTACACTACCTGCTATAACTTTACCTGCCAAAAGCTCAATATTCTCGTCAGTTGACTCATATTTAGCTGCAACATCAGCATAAGAAGGTCCAACGATTTTCCTTTCAAGCATATGGCAAGAAGGGCAATCGTTTTGTCCCATTAACTCTGATCCTTTGATGAAAATAGGATCATCTTTGTACTTTTCTTCCAAACTGATTTCTACAGGAGCTGGTGGAGGTGCAGCAGCAGCGCTTTCGCTAGATGCGGATTCAGAACTACCGGAGCCACCACAGGCTGAAACGGCTACCATTGCGCTGGCCATAACAGCCATACTTAAATTCAAATTAAACTTCATGGTTTGTAATAGTTAGATTAATTAATTCCCAATAATTTTTTATTTAAACCTTCATCCATTCCCGTGGATGCAAAATCATCGAAGGTTTTTTCAGTTACATGTATTATTTTGTCGCTTATAAATTTAGCTCCTTCGATTGCACCATCTTCAGGGTGCTTAATGGCACATTCCCATTCTAGGACAGCCCATCCATCAAAATCATATTGCGAAAGTTTACTAAAAATAGCGTTAAAATCAACCTGGCCATCTCCCAATGAGCGGAATCTTCCTGCTCTTTCTATCCAGCTAGAATAGCCACCATAAACACCTTGTCTCCCTGTAGGATTAAACTCTGCATCCTTAACATGAAACATTTTAATTCTGTCTTTATATATATCGATAAAATCAACATAATTGAGACACTGTAATACAAAGTGACTTGGGTCATAAAGGATATTGGCTCTTTTATGGTGATTTACCTTTTCTAAGAACAAATCAAAGGTAACGCCATCGTGCAAGTCTTCTCCAGGATGTAGTTCATAACAAACGTCTACACCATATTTATCGAATTCATCCAATATTGGCAACCATCTTTTTGCCAATTCTTCAAAACCTGTATCCACAAGTCCAGCGGGACGCTGAGGCCATGGATAAACAGTGTGCCACATTAAAGCACCACTAAAGGTACCATGGGTGGTCAAGCCAAAGTTTTTACTGGCTTTTGCGGCCATCATGAGTTGATTGGTAGCCCATTCTTGTTTGCCTTTAAGATCACCCGCTAGTTCTGCAGGAGCAAAAGCGTCAAAGAGTTCATTGTATGTAGGACTTACAGCTACGAGTTGTCCTTGTAAATGCGTAGAAAAATCAGATATTTCAACACCAGCTTCTTTTACGGTATTTTTAATTTGGTTGACATAGTCCATGTCCTCCGCTGCTTTCTTCAAGTCGATCAGTCTGGCATCCCATGTAGGGATTTGAACTGCTTTGTATCCGATGCTTGCAGCCCAGGTACAAATGTCTTTTAAATTATTAAAAGGGGCTTTATCATCTACAAACTGGGCCAAGAATAAGGCTGGTCCTTTAATGGTTTTCATAAAGATTTAGGTTATTTAAAGTTCAAATTTAGTCCATTTTTCATTAGAATTACTACTTTTTACCACATGCTCTACAAAAGCCATTCCTCTTAAGCCATCTTCAGCACCTGGAAAGTCTTCCCATTCTTTTTTCGGTGTTTCACCATTCTTTCTGGCGTAAAGGCATCGGGCAAAGTTTCTATATAAATTGGCAAAAGCTTCTAGGTAACCTTCAGGGTGTCCTCCTGGTGTTCGGACGTTTTCTGTAGCCGCTGAAGACAAGTAAGGAATATTACCTCCTGCTCTATATATCTGATCAGGTGCTTCAGGGTGACGTACTATTAAAGTATTGGCATTGTCCTGTTCCCATTCCAAACCAGCTTTCTCACCGTAGACCCTGATTTTGATGTTGTTTTCTGCGCCTGGAGCAATTTGGGTTGCCATCAAGACGCCTGATGCGCCATCTTCAAACTTCAACAATACGGCCCCATCATCATCAAGGGTTCTTCCCTCCACCACACAATTAAGATCCGCACATAATTTAGTCATTTTCAATCCACTTACGTATTCGGCAAGGTTGAATGCATGAGTTCCAATGTCTCCCATACAGTTGGCAATACCGCTTTTGCTAGGATCTGTTCTCCAGATCGCTTGCTTATAATCGGTGTTTTCCAGTTTGTTCCATAACCAACCTTGAGGGTATTCTACATAAACTTTTCTTACTTTACCTATAACACCGGTAGAAATTAAATGTTTGGCCTCCTTCACCATTGGGTAGCCGGTATAGGTATGGGTTAAGCAGAACATCAGTCCTGTTTCTTCAATGATTTTGTTCAGTTCTTTGGCTTCTTCATAGCTAAAAGTCATAGGCTTGTCTAAAACAACATGAAACCCATTCTGCAATGCCTTTTTGGTAGGATCAAAATGTACGTGGTTAGGGGTGACTATTGCCACAAAATCGATTCTTTCAGATTCGGGTAATAACAGTTCCTTTTCAAACATTTCATCGTAAGAGGCATACACCCTCTCAGATGGAAGAAAAAGTTCTTTACCTGTTTCCGCAGATTTTTCCGCACTGCTACTAAAAGCACCAGCGGCCAATTCAATGATGCCGTCCATTGCAGCGGATATTCTGTGGACAGCCCCTATGAAGGAGCCCGGTCCACCTCCGATCATCCCCATTTTAAGTTTTCTGTTACTCATTCTTTTGGTCTTTGGTTTTTTTGATTTCTATATTTCCCTTTTTTCTTTATATATTTCAATGGTTGATAATGAACCTACTATTTTTTGCAAATAGAAGAAAATATTTTTAAGAAATTGAGAAATAGTAAGCTTGCTTTCTGAAGTGATAAATTTACGTTAAATTGGCTTAAATTTTAAATTATTCTACAGATTGTTTACTAAGGGTTCTTGACTAAATTCGATCAAACTAAACGCTAACATACCAAAAACTATGACTTTAAATAATAGGTTTAAGCTTTCCCTAATGATGTTTCTTGAATTTTTTGTTTGGGGATCCTGGTACGTTACTTTAGGTACATTTTTAGGGAACAACCTTCAAGCAAATGGAAGTCAATTGGCCGCCGCATTTTCTACCCAGTCCATAGGTGCCATAGTGGCTCCTTTTGTAATTGGCTTAATAGCAGATAGGTTTTTTAATGCAGAGAAAATTTTAGGGGTATTGCATTTGTTGGGTGCGGGCTTGATGTACATGATGTTTTCATCTTATAGCTTTATCGCATTTTACCCATATGTTCTGGCTTATATGATTATATATATGCCCACTCTTGCATTGGTTAACTCCGTTTCATTTAACCAGATGAAAGATCCGGCTAAGGAATTCAGTACGATTAGAGTTTGGGGAACCGTAGGGTGGATCGCTTCAGGGTTGATGATCAGTTACTTTTTTGTGTGGGATAGTTCAGCTTCAATTGGTGAAGGAATGCTTAGAAATACCTTCTTGATGTCTTCAATTTCTTCGGTAGTTCTAGGGCTTTTTGCTTTTACACTTCCTAAAACACCTCCTGTTGTATCTCAAAAGGGGGATAAGCAATCCATTGTTGAAATACTAGGTTTAGATGCACTTAAGCTATTGAAAGACAAGGATTTTGCTATTTTCTTTCTATCCTCTATTTTGATATGTATTCCATTGGCCTTTTACTATCAAAACGCCAATCCATTTCTTTCAGAAGTTGGCCTGACCAATCCCACAGGGAAAATGACAATAGGACAGGTATCTGAGGTATTGTTTCTTCTTATGATGCCCTTCTTTTTCAAGAAATTCGGATTGAAAATTACCTTGATTGTAGGGATGGTGGCCTGGGTTGTGAGGTACGTATTTTTTGCCTTTGGTGATGCGGGTGAGGGCACCTATCTATTACTTATAGGTATTGCATTACATGGTATTTGTTACGATTTCTTCTTTGTTGCTGGTCAAATATATACAGATTCTAAAGCTGGACCCAAATACAAAAGTTCTGCTCAGGGTCTTATTACCTTGGCCACTTATGGAGTAGGAATGCTTATAGGTTTTTGGATAGCTGGAATTGTTTCTGATTCTTATTTAGAAGCAGACGGAATGCATATTTGGAAAAATATTTGGCTAATACCTTCTGGTATTGCTTTGCTGGTGACCGTTATTTTTGTTTTGTTTTTCAAAGACAAAGATTTTATCAAAGCCAATGCTGAAAGGGACAGTTTGAAGAACAATAATATCACTGAATAGTTGTGTGGGCGTATTGGCTATGAATCAGTCTATTTAGAGTATTTATAAATTGGAACAGTTGAATTCAGGAAAAAGGAAAAATTATAACATTTCTTTAATAAAATCAATATTATTGCAATACCTAAAATAAACAATTAAAGCATATGGCTAATCAAAGTTATGACGCTATTGTCGTTGGATCAGGGATCAGCGGCGGTTGGGCGGCAAAAGAATTAACGGAGAAGGGGTTAAAAGTACTTCTTCTGGAAAGGGGTCCTAACGTAGAGCACGTAAAAGATTATAAAAACGCGACCAAAGCACCTTGGGAAATACCTCATAGAGGAAGGCGTACAATCGAGATGTTGGAAAATCACCCGAATCTTAGAAGAGATTATGTTTTGAATGAGCTTAACCTTGATTGGTGGGCGCATGAGGATGATTCTCCATATGTAGAAAAAAAGCCTTTCACCTGGTTTCGTGGTTACCAAGTAGGAGGTCGTTCCTTGCTTTGGGGAAGACAAAGTTACCGTTGGTCTGATACTGATTTTGAAGCCAATGGCAAGCAAGGCATAGCAGTAGATTGGCCTATCAGGTACAAAGATCTTGCACCTTGGTACAGTTATGTGGAAAAATTTGCAGGTATTTCTGGAAACAGAGATGGTCTTGATATTCTTCCTGATGGAGAATTTATGCCTGCAATGCCTTTGAACTGTGTTGAAAAGAGTGTGGCTGACAGGGTCAAAGACCATTTTAAAGGTGCCAGAGTTATGACAAATGCTCGGATTGCCAATATTAGCCAGCCTCTTCCGGGTAGGCCTGGCTGTCAATACCGAAATAAATGTTCTCTTGGTTGTCCTTATGGTGGTTACTTTAGTACCCAATCCTCTACATTGCCAGCAGCAGTGGCTACAGGAAACCTTACATTAAGGCCTTGGTCAATTGTTACCAAAGTGCTTTATGACAAAGACAGTAAAAAAGCTACTGGAGTAGAGATACTCGATGGTGAAACAAATGAAACCATTGAATTCAATTCTAAAATTGTATTCCTTTGTGCTTCAGCATTCAATTCAGCCGCAATTTTGATGCGTTCAGCTACGGAAGTGTGGCCTGAAGGATTAGGAAGTAGTTCTGGAGAGCTTGGACATAATGTAATGGATCACCATTTCAGACTTGGTGCCAGAGGAGTAGTAGAAGGCTTTGAAGATAAATATTACTTTGGAAGAAGGCCTGGAGGATTTTATGTTCCAAGGTACAGAAACCTAGGAAACGAAAGTAGAGATTATATTAGAGGCTTTGGCTTCCAGGGTGGTGCCAGCAGACAAGGTTGGAGCAGAACCGTTGCTGAATTGGACTTTGGTGCACCTTTAAAAGCAGAACTTACAGAGCCAGGCGACTGGACTATAGGTATGACTGCTTTCGGTGAAATCCTTCCTTACCACACCAATACCATAAAGCTCAGCAAAACCGTAACCGACAAGTGGGGAATCCCTGTCTTGGAAATGGATGCAGAAATCCACGAAAATGAGAAAAAAATGAGGGTGGACATGAAAAATGATGCAGCAGAAATGCTTGAAGCTGCAGGTGTAAAAAATGTCACCACTTATGATACTGGATATACCTTCGGACAAGGTATTCATGAAATGGGTACAGCAAGAATGGGAAGAGATCCTAAATCTTCTGTTTTGAATGGCCACAATCAAGTGTGGGATGCGAAAAATGTATTTGTGACTGATGGAGCAGCAATGACTTCAGCTGCTGCACAAAACCCTTCGTTGACCTACATGGCCATGACTGCTAGGGCAGCAAGTTTCGCTGTTGAAGAATTGAAAAAAGGTAATCTGTAAACCCAAACTGAAGAGATATGAATTTTATGAATAGAAGAGAAGCACTTAAAAGTGTGGTCCTCATGATGGGAGGGACCATGGTAGGTGCTAACGTTATTTTAACTGGATGTGCTCCTGATTCACAGATTGAAGGACTTGATTTTTCTGAAGATGAATTGGCCTATATGGATGAGATCGGAGAAGCAATTATCCCTACTACGGATACTCCCGGAGCAAAAGCTGCGGGTATAGGTTCGTTTATGGCCATGATGGTGAAATCTACTTATACTGAAGAACAACAAAAATCCTTTATTAACGGTCTTAATAAGTTGAAGAGCGATTTCAAGGCGGCTAACAAAAAGGATTTTATGGATGCTACGGTAGAAGAAAGGACAAATTTCTTAAACCAAGTTAATAAAAAGGCCATGGTTCCTGCTACTGAAGACAATAAAGAGGACAAGTATATTTTAATGATAAAAGATCTGACTTTATTGGGCTATTTTACTTCGGAAATCGGCGCTACTCAAGCGCTTAGGTTTGTGGAAACCCCAGGTAGGTATGAACCTTGTATTGAATATAAAAAAGGGGATAGGGCTTGGGCTATCTAACCCTTCTTAACTAAAAAATACAAATCCCGCCTGTAATTGGCGGGATTTTTTTATGTGTATTTTTTGGAATGCTACGTGAAATTATGTATTATACATGGATAAACCATCTGTAAAACATGATATATCTAATATGCAATATTATAATTTCCTTAAACCTTTTGCTGATCTGCAATTCTGATGGGAGATTCAACAATAATGAGCTTGCAACCGAAACTCAAACTCATTTTAATTCGAACCAAAATTTGGAAAAATTTGCTACAAATAAAGTTATTCCCAATGAGATCAGGGAATTAACACTGGAAGCCCTGTCTTATTTTCCAGATTTGATTAACACAAAAATTGACTTTCAGTTCAAAAATAATATTCACGGATCTGTAATGCAGGCACAACCAAAGGTGGGTTCCTTATTTGTGCATTCAAAAGAAAACCGTGCTTACAAAATAAAAATCTCGAGGAACCTATTTCTTGAAGACAACCCTATCCCTATTGAGCAGTTGCCTGATGATGTGTTGTTGGGCTGGATAGGCCATGAGCTTGGTCATATTCAAGATTACATAGAAAGAGGCTCTATGAACTTATTGGGCTTTGGTATCAAATACTATTTGTCTAATAGTTTTGTGACAAAGGCAGAAATTGCAGCGGATAGCTATGCCGTCGCTCATGGACTTGGTGAGAAAATAATAGCTACCAAAAACTTTGTGCTTAACCATGACCAAATCCCTCTGGCCTACAAGCAAAAGATAGAAGCACTTTATTTATCTCCAGGTGAAATACTTAGTATGGTAGATCCTGAACTTGGTGAGGAGAATAATACCTTGGAAGAAGAATGAGTTCTAAGTAAAATTGTGATTAATCGGTGAAAGGTTAATAAAGAATGCGTTGTGTTACATCATTTTTTTCACTTCTCTTTTTCCTACTACCATGTAGCTTTTTACAAACTCACTGCCGTGAATGTGTTCAGCAGAGGCAGGGGCAGAGAGGCTTTGCTTGATTAATGTTTATAGCGATTAGATTTTAGAAATATCTGCTTTTCGGATATAGGCTTCTTTATTGCCCCACTGAACCTGGTACCACATGTCCTTGCTAGAAGTGATTGTTACCCGGTGCCCTGCTTCGACTCTCCTTACGAGATTTCCAGCTGCCGAAGGGCTATCCATAATTAATACTGGTCCCCCAGTTATGATTCCCGTGTCAGGCTTGTTTATGAAGTTATTACTTACGAATGCAATGACTAGAAATAGAAGGGAGGGATAATAGAACACCGTACGTTTTTTAGGAATTACAAAGACCAGGATTAAGAACACAAGCATTAGTAAAGCTGCTGTGCCAGAAATTATGGTTTTGTACTCCAACAATAACCTCAAAAATCTATCTTGGTCAGAAACCTGATAGCCTTCGAGCGAGGATTGGCCGGTCAAAGATTTTATTTTATCAATGACTTCGGGGTTGGGATTGTAATCATAATACTTCGACAAATACAGCGATGCTTTTCCATAGTCACCCAAGCCTTCAGAAATGAAGCCCATCTTTAAAAGCATTGCAGGAGAATAGGCTTCCTCTTCATAAAGTAGAGTTTCGTAGCCTTCTAAAGCCTCTTTGTATTTTTTTTCTCCAAACAAACTATCAGCAGTGATCAGGTTAGTTTTTCCCGTGGTCTGACTGTCAGCCTGATGTGAATAAAGTAATGAGAAAGCTGATAAAAAAACAAGAAAGATCCGTCTAAGATTTGGCATTTTCAATATAGTCCTTTAAATTTGCAGTCCAATTACGGGAAACTAAGGCGAAAAACCAAGTATTCTTTTGATATTAAACCTTGCAAAAGGGAGGTCATATAATTGGGAATTTTGATTCTGTAGCTCAGCTGGTAGAGCATAACACTTTTAATGTTAGGGTCCTGGGTTCGAACCCCAGCGGGATCACATCAAAACAAAAAAAACCTGTTCATTTGAACAGGTTTTTTGTTTTACAGTCCCCTGTTCAAGAATTTTAAGGTAAGTCAGGCAGTGTTCTAGTTTTTTTTTTGCTTTAAGAAAATAATGACCATCTCATATATATTCTATTTAATGAATTTGGCCTAGTTTTTAATTGACTCATTCTATGATATCTTCAAAAAATATGGGAATTGGGTGAAATTTCGGTTAAATTTATTTTGACAATAAATTAACCTAGGTAAGACAATGTTTCGCAGATTGATTTTTATATTTCTGGTGATCACGGGATTGTCCTGTAAGCCCAATTTACCTGATCCAATAGCTCAGGCAATGGAAGAACTTCCAGAGCAGGTGGATTTTAATATCCATGTTAAACCTATCCTTTCAGACAATTGCTTCTCTTGCCACGGCCCTGATGAAGCTGCCAGAGAAGCGGGAATGAGGCTGGACCTTCCTGATGCTGCCTATGCAGCGACCGAGGAAAGTGGGAAAATACCTTTAACCCCAGGAAAATTAAACCAAAGTGAAGTCTTTCACCGGATCATTTCTGAAGATCCAGATTACCTGATGCCTACGCCTGAGTCTCACCTCACCTTAACCAATAGACAAAAGGCAATACTTATTAAATGGATTCAATCCGGAGCAAAGTACCAACCTCATTGGGCTTTTATTACTCCTAAATTACCTGCACTTCCTGCTCCTAAAATTAAAGATTGGTCCAATCAACCCATTGACCTGTTTATTGGTCAAAAACTCGTGGAACATGGACTTGAACCTTCTCCATCTGCCTCCAAAGAATTGCTCCTTAGAAGATTGAGCCTGGATGTAACCGGTTTGCCTCCAAGTTTAGAAGAATTGGATGCCTTTATAGCGGATGATTCAGAAAATGCCTATGAGAAGCAAGTTGATCGTTTGCTAAGCTCACCACATTATGGTGAACAAATGGCGATGTTTTGGATGGACTTGTCAAGGTTTGCAGATACCCACGGATACACCGTCGATAGGTTTAGAGACATGTCTCCATGGAGGGATTGGGTGATAGAGGCTTACAACCAAAACATGCCCTATGACCAATTCATTATAGAACAGCTGGCAGGAGATCAACTTCCCAATCCTACTAAAAAGCAAAAGCTTGCGACGGCTTTCAACCGAATACATCCCCAAAATATGGAGGGAGGAATCGTTCAGGAAGAATTTAGGGTAGAATATGTTGCAGACAGGACCAATACACTTGGCAAGGCCTTTATGGCCCTAAGTCTGGAATGTGCAAGATGCCATGACCATAAATTTGATCCGGTAAGTCAAAAAGAATATTTTCAGTTAAGTAGCTTTTTCAATCAGGTAGATGAAGCAGGGCAAATTTCCTGGGACAATGCCATGCCTGTTCCTACCATGCTTTGGACGGATGAAGAAAAAGACAAACTGTTGAAGATGTTAAAGAATGACATTGCCAAGGCAGAAGTTGCCTTGGTAAACATCAAAAAAGAAGAACAGGCCAATCTTGAAAGCTGGATAAACAATCAGTCTTATAAAAACACCCGCTTTTACATTCCATCCAAATCACTAATTGCCCATTTTGACTTCGATAAGCTCCCTATTCAGGACAGAATAAAGCCAACTGTTCAAGGCATTATGGAAGGTATTGGAGAAAAAAGTAGGCAACCCGATTTGGTAGAAGGGTATAAAGGAAAAGCAGCCACGCTCAATGGGGATAGTTGGTTGAAAATGGGAGGCGTTGGTAGTTTTTCGAAAGACCAGGCTTTTAGTGTAGGGATTTGGGTAAATATTCCTGCAAATCTTGAAAATGGGGTCATCTTTCATACTGGCAACGGTGCTGTATTGTTCAATAGAAGAGGTTACCATTTGTATTTAAAGGAGAACAGGCTGGAAATGATACTCGCACACACGGCTCCTTATAACGTCATTAGTAACCATACCCTGGAAGATATACCAAGAGACGAATGGGTTCATCTGTTGATGACCTATGATGGCTCTTCCAAAGCAAAAGGAATAAAAACCTATGCCAATGGGAAGTTAATGGCCAGCGAAATGTCCAGAGATAATTTGTATAAAGACATTCTATTTGATGGTAATGACCAACCAGGCATTCAGTTGGGCGCTGTTTGGAGAGGAAGAGGATTGAAAGGAGCCGCTGTTGATGAACTTACGATATTCAATAAAGAATTGTCGCCTTTGGAAATATTGGAATGGATTCAACCAGATCTATTGGCACAAACGTTGAAAAAGAGTGCTAAAGATTTAAATGCTGAAGAAAGACTTTCCTTAGAAACTTTCTACTGGAACAACATCTCCCCCAATTATCAAAGCCAATTAAAAAAACTAGAAGCCGCTCGATCTGAACATTCTGCTGCTGTAGAGCCGATACAAGAGGTGATGGTCATGGATGACATGAATCCAAAAAGGAATACCTATATATTGGAGCGCGGGGAGTATGCTGCACACGGGGAAGAGGTAGATCCCAACACGCCGACCTCTATTCTTCCCATGCCCGAAGATTATCCAAAAAACCGACTTGGTCTTGCGCGCTGGTTGGTAAATGACAAACATCCGCTTACGGCGAGGGTGGCAGTTAACCGTCTTTGGCAGCAGTTTTTTGGTAGAGGATTGGTAGCCACTTCTTCGGATTTTGGTAATCAGGGAGAAATGCCAAGCCATCCGGAATTGCTGGATTGGCTGGCCGTTACTTTCAGAGAATCGGGTTGGGATGTGAAAAAAATGCAGAAAATGATCCTTATGTCTGCCACTTACAGACAATCCTCACTGGCAAGTAAAGAACTTCAGGAAAAAGATTATGACAATATTTGGTTGGCAAGAGGTCCATCAGGTAGGATGCCTGGGGAGATGATTCGTGACAACGCCCTTTATGCGAGCAATATGCTTGGCAAAGCTTTGGGGGGACCAAGTGTCAAACCTTATCAGCCGGATGGCTTGTGGTCTGTAAATGGTGGGCAATACGTAGAGGATACTGGGGAGAACCTATTCAGAAGAAGTTTATACACCTTATGGAAAAGATCTGTTCCCAATCCTACTTTGCACATATTCGATGCTCCAGAAAGGTCTGAGGCTACAATTAAAAGGCAAGAAACAAATACCCCACTTCAAGCATTGGTATTGATGAATGATCCTATTTATGTGGAAATTGCTAAGGTCATGGGCATGCAGATTGCCACCCAGCAAGATACGAGCAAGGCTATTCAAGATGCTTTTCGAAAACTCACCGGAAGGTTTCCAAAAGAACAGGAATTGGCACTTTTGCTAGATTTAAGAGAAATAGAGCTAAAAAAGTTTAAAGAAGCACCAGAGAAAATGGATGGATGGCTCAATAAGGGGTCTTATCCTATCGAAGAAAAGCCGGACAGGTACCAGTGGGCTGCAAATACAGTTGTGGCCAGCGCTATTCTTAACGCGGATGCTACCATTACCAAAAGATAATATGTGCAATCACCATAAAAATAATCGCTTTCAAGCCTACCCAGACCTTCACGAGCTGGAGAAAAAAATAGACCGTAGGCATTTTCTTACCAAAACGGCCATGGGCATGGGGGGACTGGCTTTGGCCTCCTTATTTTCTGATGATGGGTTGATGGCTAAAGACATGGATTCTAGTTTGGGGACAGCCCTGCCAGGGCTTCCTCACCATGCGCCAAAGGCAAAAAGGATTATTTATCTCTTTCAAAGTGGAGGTCCTTCGCAATTGGATCTTTTTGATTACAAACCAGGCTTAAGCGATATGCACGGCAAAGACCTTCCCGAGTCCATTAGGGGAGGACAGCGACTTACAGGTATGAGTGCCAATCAAAGTATTTTTCCCGTGGCGCAGTCCAATTTTAAATTTCAGCAATACGGAAAAAGCCGAACCTGGGTGAGTGAGTTAATGCCCCATACGGCAGAGGTGGTGGATGAACTTTGCTTTATCAAATCCATGATCACTGAGCAAATAAATCATGATCCAGCCATAACCTTTATGCAAACCGGTCATCAGTTGCCCGGAAGACCCTCTATGGGTGCCTGGCTTTCTTACGGATTGGGTTCCGAAAATCAAAACTTACCAGGCTTTGTGGTCTTGGTGTCCAAAAATGCGGTTAGGGATCAACCTCTGTATGCCAGACTTTGGGGCAATGGCTTTCTGCCTTCCCAGCATCAAGGCGTACAATTCAGGTCAGGTAAAGATCCTGTGCTCTTCTTGAGCAACCCGGAGAACTATGACGGACATGATCGAAAGGAAATGTTGGATTACCTCAAGGACTTAAATGGCATCCAGTTTGATACCTATGGTGATCCTGAGATCAATGCCAGAATTGCCCAGTACGAAATGGCCTTCCGTATGCAAACTTCTGTTCCTGAAGTATCGGACATGACCGATGAGCCGGATTGGGTATTTGATTTGTATGGTGAAGAAAGTCGTGATCCCGGAACCTATGCTGCCAATTGTCTTTTGGCAAGGAAGCTGATAGAGAAAGATGTGAAGTTCGTCCAGCTTTACCATCAGGGTTGGGACCAACATGGAAACCTTCCAGGTGGAATAAAGAACCAATGCGCAAAAACCGATCAGGCCACCGCGGCCCTGATTAAGGACCTTAAACAAAGAGGCTTGCTCGAGGACACCCTGGTAGTTTGGGGTGGAGAGTTTGGGAGAACAGTTTACAGCCAGGGAACCCTTACAGCCGATAATTATGGAAGGGACCATCATCCACGTTGCTTTACCATGTGGATGGCGGGTGCAGGAGTGAAGCCTGGGTTTACTTATGGAGCTACGGATGATTTTGGATACAATGTGATCCAAGACCCAGTGCATGTGCATGATTTTCATGCAAGTTTAATGCATCTATTCGGAGTGGATCACGAAAAACTCATCTTTAAACACCAGGGCAGAAGGTACCGCCTTACCGATGTGGCAGGGAATGTGGTCAATGACCTGTTTACATAATTTTTGGACGAAAAAAAATATATAGCTTACGACATAACTTTGTCTCGACTTATAGGTAGAAACCTAACCTGGGGCCAAAGTAATGCCCCCTCTTTTTAAAAAATTGATTGTAATAAACTGCCCCCCTGAATTCCTATACTCCATTTGTTGTTAAATTCCTTCCGCAAACTAAATTGAGCAGGAAAAGTTATGACTTGAGAATAATCGTCTACATTAAAAAACCAAACCTACTGTTTTTTGGTATTACATTAGGTTCCAACCAAAACGGGAAAGCTTATGAGATAAATAGGGTGTTACTTTTGAATAGCATCAAATCGTTTTTGTAGATCCTCAAGGTCATTCTTTTCATCAATTGAGCGTTCGGCCAAGCTAAGGATCATTTCAGCATGCTTTTTTATCACTTGCTTGTGTTGCTGGTCCACTGCAAAATCATGAAGTGTGGCCATGGCTTCCATCAAGTGGATTATTACAGGAGGGTTAGCCTTTGAGTATTGTCTAATAGCATTGTATGCGGCCCCCATCATTCCTTCAAAAGTCAATGCATTGGCGTAGATTCTCAACCTATTCTGTTCTCCAACTCTATAAGGTGAAGGAAACTTTACCGTGGTCAGGTAAGCCATGGTATTGCTTAGGTTGTCAATACAGGCGATGGCTGTATAAGGGTCATTTATACCCGGTGACAGCGCCCTGGCAGCTATTTCCACCATCTGGTGGATGGCATGCTCTGCATCCTGTTGGGAGGTGCGTGTTCTGCCGGTTAGGAAGTTGTCTTTTAGAGGTTCCAGCTCTTCTTCAGACAAGTTTTTATGAGAATAAACCTTTCCTATTTCTCTGTCTATAAATAAATAGTCTCCGGGGCGAAAATAAAGCTCAAGAAAAAGGTCTTCACCGGAAACGTGTTCCATTAACTTTTCAGGATCCACATATTGTAAATAGCCTTCTTTATTGCTTTTCAGAGGCTTTGAATAGGTAAATCCGGCCTTAATTTTTTCTAAGTCAAAAGAGAAAGTTGCCGCATCACCGATTTGTTCCGGGAAAAGGATTTTTAAATTCTGAGAAAGATTTTTGGAGATTTTGTCAATAATATTGTCCGCTTGAATGCTATTGGCTACATGATGTATAAAAATAATTAGCAATACGATATTGCCTATGGTCATCAATAAGGCAAAAAACACGGAAATGATAGGTGTAAATTCCAGTTGATCGGTATCTTTCACTGTATTGAGCACAATCAAGCAGTAAATGTACAAGGATACGTAAGTCCCTAATACCGTCTGATTGATCCGGTCATACATGAAATTCTTTATTAGCCTCGGGCCAAATTGACTGCTTGCCAGTGTGAGGGCTACCAGCGTAATGGAGAAGACAGTTCCTGCCACTCCAATCATTGCACCTGCTATTGTAGAGAGAATATCCTTAGCGGCATTTGGACTGCTGGGGAACAAATATTTCCAGCCACCTTTGGGCTCAAATCCATGCGTGTTATCCAGATAAACTAGCCAGAATGGTAGGGCGATACCAAGAGCAATAATCAAAACAGGTACAAACCAAAAAGTAGACTTGAGTTTAGACCACCAGAAAAATAATTTTTTCATACAAAACCTTTTGTGTAACTGAATTCAAGTTACCAAATAACCCTCAATTTCCTACGAAAAAAATCTTCAAGAGGAATACACGCATTTTTTAGAAAGAAGCTGATTTCATGTGGTCCTTAAAGGGCTACCAATCAATTCATCAATATTTACGCTATAGAAGGGGAGGGATTCACTGGGTTTTGGCGGCATTGTTGCCTTTTTTTCTGCAACAATGCTGACAAAATCAACCTATTTTTTCACCGTAAAGGCAGCCACTATGCCCGAAGTAACAATGCCCATGATTGGAGCTCCCAATACACTTTGAATCATGTAGCTCTTAAAATTAAAATAATCATTGGCCTCCTGCAGGGTCATTTTATCATTTTCTACGGCATAGGCGATAACATTTTCAAAATACTGTGGGGTAATGAAAGAAAGGGTTATCCACTGAGTCAAAGGGGTAAGGATGGTCACCGCCAAGGTAATTAATAAACCTGTTTTGAACCCCTGCCAATAGGTCATTTTTCCCTGATAATAAACACGGCGTTTTTCCAACAAGGCAAAAACGTAAATGGCGATCGCGGGAATGGCAATTAAATTGGTATAGGTGGCATGATGAGCAATTAAGTCATCATGCAAACCCACAGATCGTTCTATAAACATCCAAAGAAGCATCATTATGGAGAAAATCAATCCCCATTTGATCTCAAGACTATATTCTTTCATGGTTTGTTTTATTTCATTGAGTACAATCCAAAAGTATTTCCTTCAGGGTCCATACAAATAGCGCAAAAGCCATGTTCACCTATCTGGAACTTTGGCTGAAGCACTTTGCCCCCTGCTGTTTCCACTCTGCTTTGTTCATCGGCACAGTCTTCACAGGAGAAGTAAATCAATGTTCCTCCGGTACCGGGTTTCATTTCACTCGACTTTACCAAGGCACCAGAGGAATTTATAGCTCCATCTACATAAGGAAAGGCGACCATTCTTAGGTCTTCCATTCCTCCTGGAACTTGCATGTCTTCAAGTTTTTTATTCAGTACGGTTGAATAAAAGGTCTTTGCCTTATCCATGTCTTCTACATAGATTTCAAACCAGTTAACGGGGTTTACATTTGAGCTCATAATTCGTTTTTTTTTTTAGATTTATATGGAAAAGTATATAATATAGCAAAAAAATTTCTTGTCTTATGACAAGAAATTCAAACTTCTTTAGTGACCTCGTTTCTAATTCTGCTTAAAGAGGTATCCGTAACGCCCAAATAAGTGGCTATCTGCTTCAACGGAGCCTGTTGGATAATCAAAGGTTGCTCCCTTTGAAGTCTTAAATACCTATCCTTGGCGGAATCCGTGATCATATGCAGGGATCTCAGGTTGTTTTCAAGAAGAGAGTTGGACATCCATGTTCTTCCCCATTCTGCAAAACCGGGGACGGATTCAAATAAAGCTTCAAAATCTTTAAAGTCTATTTTCCAGCATACGCAAGGAGTTACTGCTGCAATGTTTTCTTTTGTTGGAACTCTTAGGAATAAAGAGGCCACCTCGATGATTACGTTGCCTGGGCTGAAAAAGCTGGTAGTGATGTCTTTGCCAGAACTATTAACAGCAAAGGCCCTGGCTAGGCCGGACTCCATGCAGTAGTAGGCATTGGATTGTTGACCTTCGCTTAGAATGGCTTCACCCTTTTCAAAATGAACCCTATGGTGTGCTGCAAAAATGTCCTCACAGGCCCCTGAATTTAACTGAGGATGCTGGTAGATGGATTTAAGTATTGAAGATGGATTCATGAGAGACCTGATTTGAAATTTTGCTTACACCCATGATTTACCAATGCACATAAATCTTGCCTGTACTTTTTCCCGATTCTAAAGCCATATGTGCCTCTGCTAGTTTTTCAATTGGGAATGCTCCACCCACTTTCGGCGCAATTTCTTTATTGTTGTACAATTCAATAAGTTCCTTCAGGCAGGTTCCTATTACGTCTACTTTATGATCTGCAAAACGCAACATGTTTACCCCAATAAGAGCCTGGGCTTTCATCATCATAAATAGGGGGCTTACGAAACCGGTTTTGAGCAAAAAGGATACATCATTGAGCAGATTGTTCTTTTTCCCACTTCTGGCAGCACCACCGAAACAAAAAAGTTTGCCACCATAAGCGAGCAATTTAAGGTCATTTTTAAAACTATTGCCTGCCACGGCATTGAAAATATGGTCTACTGGGCGTTTACCCAAGTTTTTGATAATCCATTTTTTGTAGTCTGTTTGAGTATAGTTTATGGGATAATCTACCTTTAAAGCTTTCAGGTACTCCATTTTTTCATCCGAACTACAAAGTCCAATTACTTTTACTCCTTTTAACTGGCAAAGCTGAGTCAGCGCTGTGCCCACACCACCAGCACAAGCGTGTACGAGGGCTATTTCACCTTTGCGCATTTGCTGGAAATAATGGGTCATATAATAAGCGGTGCAATATTGTGTGGCCAGCGCACAGGCTTCTCCCCCTGAAATTTCTTCTGAAATCACACCCAATGCCCTGTAGTCTGCAACAGCCTCAGTAGCATATCCACTAAATCTAGTAAAGGCCACCACTCGTTTACCCATTAAAGATTTCGGTGCCTCAGCACCTGTTTTTATCACTTTTCCTACTACTTCATAGCCTGGTACAAATGGAATTTTGGGTGCTTCCTTATAAAGGCCATTTCTAGCCATTACGTCTGCATAATTCAAACCAAAGCCCTCTACCTCAATACACACTTCATTGGCTTTGGGAACTGGTGAATTAACTTCCTGAATTTTAAAAGCTTCATCAGCATGCCCATATTTTATTATTGTTGCCTGTTTCATTCGGAAGGTTTGTTTTGACCGTATGAATATACAATTTTTATCCAATTCTAGATGTACGGTTTTATTAGAACCTGTTGATGGTTTTCCTTCACAAAATTTATGTCAATGGATTAGTCGCCAAAAGTGATTGAATCAATTGTTATACCAACAATAATCAATATTTTTAACCTTTGTAAAACCACTAATAATATGAAAAACCACTTCAACCGCAGAAAATTTCTTCAATATTCAGGCATGGCAGGTACTGCAGCCTTATTACCAGGCAATGCAATTTCAAAGTCTGAACCTCTATTCCCCGAAAATGAAATAGGCCTTTCAAAATTTGAATTGGAAACGCCCTCATTGTGTCTGGATCTTGACATAATGGAATCCAACCTTAAAAAGGTGCATGAAAACCTACAAGGAACAGGGATTGGTGTAAGGCCACATACAAAGACACATAAATGTCCGGCAATTGCTAAAATGCAGATGGATGCCGGGGCCATTGGTATTTGTACTGCCAAATTATCAGAGTCTCAAGTCATGTTGGAAAATGGTATTTCTGAAGTCCTGATGACAGGGGTAAATATCAGCTCTTCTAAAATTAGGAAGGCAATGCAATTACGGAAAAGACATTCCGGTTTTATTCAAGCAGTAGACAATAAACAAAATGCCAGAGACCTACAAGATGCTGCCAAGGAAGCAGGAATCATCGCTGATGTAGTTGTAGATTTGGATGTTATCCGTCGGTCAGGAGTTCCTACAGGTCTTCCGGCCCTTGAATTGGCGCAATTGGTTGACCAACTTTCTAATTTAAGGTTTAAAGGTATACTCGCTTATGATGGTGGGGCACAACATATTAAGGGGTATCAAAAAAGGTTAGAGAGAACCGTCCAAACTTTTGAACCAGTTTCAGCGACCTATGAAAGTATGATACAATCTGGCTTGAATGTTGAAATCTTCAGTGGGGCAGGGACAGGTACCTACAATATGATGGGAGATGTACCTGGGTTTACTGATGTTCAAGTTGGTAGTTATTTGTTTATGGATACCCAATACATGGTCATTGGCAGTAAGGGGAATGAAAACCTTTACGACGATTTTGATCCTTCGCTTACAGTACTCGCAACTGTGATTAACAACAATCATCCCAATAGATTAATTACAGACTCGGGCGCAAAGTCCTTGTCCATTAATAAACCTAGTGGGATGGTGATTGGAGAACCAGGCTTTAGCTATAACGCAGGGTCAGATGAATACGGAACCGTTACTTTTGAAAAGGCCAATAGAGCCTACAAGACTGGAGATTTACTGGAAATAATTGTTCCACATTGTGACCCCGTTGTTAACTTATATGATCGAATATATGGGATTCGAAAAGGGAAAGTAGAAAGTATACTGCCAATAATGGCAAGGGGGCATTCTCGATAGCAAAAAAAAACTTATGACCACAAGATAGGATACAGGTAAACTATTTTGTGGTCATGAGAACTCAATTTTCTAAGCTTACTTTTTGCGGACTACCGTTATTTCCTTTGTCATCTTCTTCTTTACTAACCACAGGTTTTGAAGTCCACATGCCAAGCATCATGGCGAAAGAAGTCAATATAATTACTTGAATGATCAATGAATCGTTGATTATAGATACTGACATTGCCACTGGAACACTCAGGTACAACAAGATAGTTACCAAACCTCTTGGAGAGATAAACATCAAAGGCAGGAGGTTTATTTTAAAAACCTTTAACACAAGGGCTCTAAGTAGGAATATTCCGGCGGTGATGGAAATGGACCAAATTAGTGTCTCCGAATTGAAAAGTTCATTGGTTTCGATTAGAAATCCGAATACAAGGAAGAAGAGGGTTCTTATCAAAAAGGTGAGTTCCATGGTCAACTCTTTGAATTTTTTAATTTCTTTTTTGAAGCTTTTGGTATGTAATTTTTTAACAACTACGCTTTGTTTCAACTGGTTGAGATTACCAATAAAGAGTCCAAAAAGAAGTATAAAGATAAGAGCAGGTAAATGGTAAAGTTCAGACACTGCAAAAATCAGCACGATCATTAAAATAATCGGGGCAAATTTAACAGGGTGTTTGATACGACTTAGCAAAAAAGCCAGCATTATGGTGGCAAAGAAGGTGACGATTAATATCATGACGATCTCCCCAAAGAAAAGGCCTAGGGTTTTTACATTCATGATCTTCTTTTCAAGTAGAAAATTGAAAAGAAGCACCCCGAAAATATCAGAAACACTACTCTCGTACGTTACAAATTCACGGTTCTCAGTCCTTAAATTTTGAACAGAGGGGATGGCAATGGCACTGCTTATTATGGCAAATGGTATGGCGTTAAGCAAAGCAGTCTTAAATTCTACATCTCCAAAATATTGAATAGCATAGGCAAGACTAAAACTAATAACGACAACAGGAATAATGGCGACTAAAATTGTTTTACCAACAAATGATAATTTAGAAGTATCAAAATCAAGTTCTAGTGCACCCTCTAAAACGATCAATACCAGTCCGATAGTACCTAAAAATGGCAATACTGTGGTAAGGTCCGGAATGTCTAAATCAAAAAAGACTGCTGCTTGGTTTGCTGACCAACCCATTGCAAATAATAAAATCACTGGCGGGATTTTTGTTTTAGCAGAAGTAATGTCAAAAAAGTACGCAAAGAGCATTAAAGCACAAAGTACAATGATAATGGGTAGGGCCATAGATGGTTGGTTTAAGTTTAGGGGGTTTTCGCCTATTTCTGATTAATCAAAACCCTGTATTTCCTCATTAATTTAAAGTATGCCAAATATAAAATTACAATAAAGTCTGTCAAGTTAAAAGTTTAGCTTTTATTAAAGCTTAAATTTTTCTTAATTTAAGACTGTTAATTGACGAATTTATACCACCTTCTTAACCGACTTATGAAACTATTTTTCGCATTTTCCCTTTTTGTTTGTGTATTCTTTCAAGATCCGGTTTATGCCCAAAAGTCGTTGCCATTGGGTTCTCACCCACCTGCGCTTACCTTTGATCATTTCCCCAATAGATCCTTTGCCTTCGTATGGCGAAATTGGAATCTTGTAAGTCCTGAGAAAATGGCTGAGACCATTCAGTGCAAACCTTCTGATATAATTCACCTTGCACAACTTATGGGTTTGGAAGATAAGAAGCTCTTGCCTGAAAAATTCCAAGAACAAATATATATTACTTTGCTTCGTAGAAATTGGCATTTGCTTCCCTATGATCAGTTGCTAACCTTATTGGATATGGATAGTGAAAGATTGGAATTTGCTTTGAAAGAAGATGACTTTCTTTTTCATAAGTTTGGCAACCTCAAACCGGCCAGCCCAAAATTAATTTTTTCCGGTCCGACTGAAGCTGAAATAAAAAAAGCCAATGATATAAAGGAAGTTATTCGCCCTATTCTTGCTAACAATGAAAAGAATCCTTCGGAAGACCTTTTTCAATTTATCGAAAAACTTAAAACTTACGATGAAGAGGAAGTTCTCGTTCCTAGAGATTCACTGAAGGAGGTTCAGCTCCGTTTTATCTATTCTTATTTCGGCATTTTTGGGGATCCTTTAATGGATGAAGAAAACGATCCCTTTCCCAATGGGCTCTTACAAAAATTAGCACAGAAAGGTGTTAATGGGGTATGGATGCATGTGGTACTCAACCAACTTGCCCCAGGAGGAGAGGCTTTTCCGGAGTTTGGAGAAGGTAGCGAAACTCGGCTTAAGAATTTGCGGAAAATAGCGCAAAGAGCTAAAAAGTTTGGCATTGACATTTACTTGTACATGAACGAGCCACGTGCACAACCTTTGGCATTTTTCGAAGAACGTTCAAATATGGCAGGGGTAAAGAAGGATGACTTTATTACCATGTGTACAAGTAATGAGGAGGTGAGGAACTGGATGGAGCAATCACTCACCCATGTTTTTACTGAAGTACCCGAGTTGGGAGGAGTATTTACCATTACTGCTTCAGAAAACCTTACCAATTGTGCCTCCCATGGGGGAAAGGACAAATGCCCCAGATGTAGTGAACGACCTTATGAAGACATTATCGCAGAGGTAAACCGAACGATTGCCAATGGAGTTCATGCTGCAAGACCTGAAGCGAATGTAATTGCTTGGGATTGGGGGTGGAACGGTCATGGGATGGCAAGAGATGTGATAAACAAATTACCGGAAGATGTGTGGTTGATGTCAGTCAGTGAATGGGCCAAACCTATCGAGAGAGGCGGGATTCCCAATACAGTAGGAGAATATTCTATCTCTGCAGTAGGACCAGGGCCTAGGGCAAAATCCCATTGGAGTGGAGCGAAGAAGAATCTACTTAAAACGGTCGCAAAAGTTCAGTTTAACAATACCTGGGAATTGTCCGCAGTTCCTTGGCTACCAGTTATGGATTTGGTAGCTCAGCATGCAGCAAATTTAGCGCAAATGGACATTGATGGGTATATGCTCAGTTGGACGCTCGGGTCCTACCCATCGCCAAATCTTGAAATAGCTAAAAAATTTTCAGATGACCCTGATGCAAGCATAGAAGAAGTGTTGAATTCCCTAGCCTTGGAAAGGTATGGAAGAGCTGCCGTGCCTTATGTACGTAATGCTTGGACTACATTCAGTACTGCTTTTGAAGAATATCCCTATGATATTAGAGTGGTTTATTCTGCACCTCAACAGTATGGCCCATCCAACCTTTTATTTCTGGAACCTACAGGTTATCGTTCTACCATGGTAGGTTTTCCCTATGATGACCTTAAGGGTTGGTCCGGCCCATATCCTCCTGAAATTTTAATATCACAATTTGAAAAAGTGGCTACTAAATGGGAGAAGGGGTTGAAATTTATAAAAGGTGCCATTGAGGTTACTGAAGACGAATCCTATAAAAAGCTATTGGAAGAAGACCTAAACTTAGCGAAGGCGGCTTACCTGCATTTTTTATCTGTTGGGCAGCAGGGTCGTTTTATAATGGCCAGAGACAATTGGCTTGAAAGCCAAAAAACTGATAAAGTGCTTCGGGATCAGGTGAAAGCTATTTTACTGAAAGAAAAGGAAACAGCAATTGACCTGCTTGAAGTAACAAGTAAGGATTCCAGAATAGGTTTTGAGGCCTCTAACCAATATTATTATGTGCCACAGGATTTGCTAGAGAAAGTAATCAACTGTCAATTTTTGATCAATGAACTTGATAAATAGCTTCAATCGCTAAAGAAATAGGAACCATGGATTTTAGCCATGGTTCCTGTCCTACCAATTTTTAACCCATTCACTTACTTATTATTGGGCTAAGAAATTAAGCTTTATTTTTTTCTCGCTATTCAATGACAAGATTCTTGTTTCTGGGATATTTGACCTCATATTTCAATTCCAGTAACTTGGTATCCGAAGGTGCCAACTTAAACTCCCACTTAATCTCACCAGTTTTAACGTCATGTTTTCCTCCAGAAAGGCTTTGTACTTCTACCTCTATTTCTTCCAAAGTAGAAACAGGCACCTGGTCCAAAACTACCATGGAAACGGGTTGGCTTTTATTGTTTTTAATAGTGGTTTTCCACAATCTGCTTGCCGTCTTTTTATTGCCTAAAAAAGATTTTTCTGTGAAATCACTTTCTTTCTCCCTTTCTATTGTGACCATTTTATCTCTACCCAGTGAGATTTCCAAGGTGTCAGTAGCATAGCGCACATCCAGCAGACTTTTACCTACGAAGGTTTGTTCAAAAAACACATTGGCCTCTCCTTCCAAAAGTTGGTATTGCTCCCAGTTCGTAATCCCAGCAATCAGGTAAGCCGTGTTACTGACTTTGGGAACAGCAAAATATTGGTAGAAAGCAGGCAATTCATAGGTTACCATATCCACAGTATAATTTTTACTGTCTGATTGAATGGAATAAGGGGTATTGATTTCAAAATTAATGGACGTTTGGTTTTCCACCTGAGCCATCGGTAAAGGTTGACTTTGCAATTCCTGTGCATCATCAACGTCAAAATTAGCCTCAATTCCTTCAGATTTACCTTTCAAACGTTTACTAATTCCATAACCGGTTACCACTATCTCATCTAATGCAACCTGATCTTCTTTCATAACCACATTCATAACCTCAGCTCTAATTGGTCGGGATTGAGAAACATATCCAATGTAAGAATAGGTCAATTGGCTGGCATTGTTTGGCAAGGCGATGCTGTAATTACCGTCAAAATCTGAAACGGTTCCAATAGTGGTTCCTGACACATTAATGTTTACCCCGGGAAGCCCTATACCTTCAGCATCCATCACCTTCCCTGTCACAGCACCTGTTGTTTGCGAATAACGTGGTGGGGCTGTATTGTAATTAAGTAGATAAGGTCGTAATTCCGGTGCAACACCTGAAACGCTTGGCTCTGCTGAGGAAAAAGTAAGTTTAATATTGTCCCAATCTACCTTGGTGTCTTGTCGGACATTCGCTTTGTAGTGCAAGCTAACTGGGCTATTGATGTCTTTGGCACGGATGTCATAAGAAGGAAACCAGCCAGCATTGTCAACAAGGTAGGACAACTCGAAAGAATAACTACCGGGCACTTTAGCAGCTACTCTTACCAAGACCTCTCCTGTAGCAAACTCTTTTTCACCAGCCAGAGAATTGATTTGATTCTGAAGGTTGTTTTTCTCTTCAAGTAATTTCTTAATCGTACTGTTCCTTTCGATAGTTTGCAGTTTTAAGGCAGTGAGTTGATTGCCATAATATTCAGCAGCCTGTTTGAGAGTGGCCACATTTAGGGTTTCGTTTTTACCTCCTATCAATCGGTTGGTTTGGAGAAAAGTGATCTCCTCTTGGGCGATGGACAAAAAAGTGTTTTCCAATTCGATCTTTTCATTGATTTGTTCAAGGTCTTTGTCCAGCTTAAGAAGCTCCTCAGACCTTACCGATTTATCCAGAAAGTTTTGCTGGTGATTAATGCCCAAGACAGTCAACTCATCTCCAGCTTTTAGCTGTATGCTTTTGGGAGCTATAAAAGGGGAGAGGTTGGTAAATTTGACAATGGATTCCCCTTTAGTCAATTGGACTGTTTCCTTTCGTAGCACCTGTGCACCTTTTAGAAAGACGGTGGCTTCTACCACCTTGGATTTGACTTCTTTTTCAGGTATTTCCTGAGCGAAAGATTGATTATAAACCAGGAAGAACAAAAGGATGGACAAAGCTTTCATAAATATTGGATTGAATTGTTTTTATACAAATAGGATAAGTGAGCTTCTAAAAAAATGGTTTGTTGCGATGTTTTGCAAAAGAAAACACATTGCTTTTCGCTACTTACTTTTCCTATACGAGGCAGATACAATAAAAGTCACAAATCAGGCCAAAAATCTTAAAGCGGAAAAATGTAATGAAAGTAAATTCAAAATGGATTAAATTAAATGGTAAAGACTAATTTTAAATTAATAGAGCTATATAAAATTTTACCCTAAAATAAATGTCTAGACACTAGCATCTTTTACCTTTTCTTAACTATTTTGAATGAATAAATCAATTCAGTAAATCGCTGGGAATTGTAGAAAAAGAATTGGTTCACAACAGGTTATTCGCCTCAATTACTACTTATAAGTAAACCATGGGAAAGGAAAAATATTCAATCGGCTTTATTTTCATTATGCTATGCCTTTGTCCGTTAATGGCAAAGGCTCAGGAAGATAAAGCGGTCCGCCAGGAATACTTGAGGGAGTTGATTCTATTGCAGGAAAAACCTTCCAGCCATGATAGCTTTGTTAGTTTACATGACCTTACCTGGGAAGATTGGATAGAAAGAACTGGAGAATTACCCCCTAATTACGGGGTAATTCCCTCCATTCCTTTTTTGCCTGATCCACTGATCATTGGTGAAGGCAAAGAAAATGAGAAGGTTACTACCATGGCTCAATGGGAGTCTCAGCGGGAGTATTTCAAGGAACAGGTTAAACACATCCTTTCAGGGACTTTCCCTGATCCTCCCACCAATTTGAAAGCTGAGATCTTGTCTGAAAGGACAGATAATGGGGTTAGGATTCAGATGATTGAACTCAGGTTTGGAGAAAACCACAAGGCCAAATTGACCTTGGAAGTGTTTACCCCACCTGGCGAAGGACCATTTCCAGTATTTATGACCCAGTGGAACCACAGAGGATGGGCACAGATAGCCGTAAGGAGAGGTTATATGGGGCTGATTTATGCCGGGGCAGATGCGAAAGACGATACCCGGGAATACCTGGAACTCTACCCTGATTATGATTGGTCTACTTTAATGGCCAGAGCCTGGGGTGCTCATAGGGCGGTGGATTATTTGTATACCTTGGATGAGGTGGATAAATCCAAAATAGCCATAGCCGGTCATTCCAGAAATGGAAAACAATCCTTGTTTGCCGCCGCTTTTGATGAGCGTATTACGGCTACTATTACAAGTAGTGGAGGAACAGGAGGAGAATTCCCTTACCGATATACCGATGAAAGGCATTCCAATGAATCCATTGATTACCTGGTTTCCAGAAGAACCCATTGGTTGCATCCCCGCATACGGTTTTTTTCAGGAAGAGAGCATAAAATGCCCATCGATCAAAATTCCTTAATGGCTTTGATTGCTCCAAATGCTTTGATGTTGAGCTCTTCCATCCGAGAAGGAGGTGGAGGAGATCCTTGGGCCATTGAGCAGATTTATACTTCACTTACCAAAGTTTATGACTTTTTGGATGCTCCAGAAAAATTGGGCATACGGCTGAGAGATGGGGAGCATGCGGTTTCAGAAAGGGATTTAGAGGCCTTTATGGACTGGCTGGACATACAGTTTGGCAGAAAGAATTTCCCATGGGACAATCACCTGAGTTACAATTATAGCTTTGAAAAATGGAAGAGAGAAAGTGGAGAATCCATTGAGCTAAGTAAGTTTCCTATCCAACCGGCCCCAAATATTCCTGTCAATGGATCCCATTTGGAAAAGACCCAAGAAAAAATAAAACAGGACCTTACCTGGCTGTTGGGTGATGAACCTGCAGGTTTACCTGCCAGTGACATTGAGACCCTAAGCCAAAAGGAAGATTATGTCAGCAGTTTTATGCCTCGACCAAGGGTGAAAAATGGTAAAAAACTTAACATTACCCCCTACAATGCCATGGGCGATTATTTGTATGGATCCCTATATTTCCCTACGGATGAAACTGGAGAAAGAATAACAGCGGCCAATGGTAAAATGCCTGTGCTTATATTTCTGCACAAATACACCAATACGGGCTATGATTCGGAGTTAAATGCTTTGATTGATGGGCTGTTGGCCAAAGGGATAGCCGTTTTGACTTATGATATGATCGGTTACGGAGCCAGAATAGAAGAAGGCACTTTGTTTTACCAGAGATATCCCCATTGGTCCAAGATGGGCAAGATGGTCATCGATGCCAGAGCGGCGGTGGACGCATTGGAAAGTTTGGACTTTATAGATAAGGACAAGATCTTTGTTGGGGGCTATGCTTTGGGAGGGACAGTAGGCTTGATCACGGCTGCACTGGAGCCAAGAATAGCAGGGCTTGCTTTGTCCAGCGCTTTTACCCCTTTAAGAAATGCCTCTGAAGATGTGGAGGGATTAAAAGCCTTTTCCCATTTGTATGGGCTAATTCCAAGGTTAGGGTTTTTTGATGGTGAGGAAAACAGGATTCCTGTGGATTTTCCTGAAATGCTCGCCAATATCGCCCCAAGACCGCTAATGGTCATTTCTCCGGAGTTAGACAGGCATGCTGACCATGATAATGTCATTACTACCATGGAAGGTTTAAAGCAGTTGTACCAAAAATTGGGAGTAGGCGATGCACTGGAATGGCAAAGTCCCCATGCTTTTAACCATTTTACGGAAGCCCAACAGCAAGAGATGATTAAATGGTTGGTGCAGGAAGTGGCAAAATAAATGAATAGCACTTAAGTTTGAGAAAAAGATACAATTCGATCATGACAATTTTTAATAGGTCTGTTTATGGTGGGGAAGGTTGCCCTTCCGGCGTCAATTTTAATAAAATGAAGCGGGTGATGCTACATTATCCATTGGTTTTTTTGTTGGTGTTTTTAGGCTTGGTATTGGAAAGCAAGGGACAATTCCAAGGCAAAACCTTAGACATAAGGTATATCGAACCGAATGAGGAAACCGGGACTTCGTTGGGAACGGTAGTGGGAGATGTTCCATTGGCTTTTACGGATCAAATTTTCCCTTTTGACGCTAATGGGAGCTTGGTAGGATCAATTGATCTCAAAATACAGGTTACTCAGGTGATTAAAAACGTGGAAGGAGCCTTGGAAGTAGCAGGCACTGATTTAAGTAAGTTACTTAGACTAAATGTATACCTTCAAAAAGAAGAACATTCTAAACCTGTTCGTGAGTTTATTAGAGAAGTATTACCTGAAGGAGCATTTCCGGCCATTACCATAGTAGTTGCTAACCAAGCTCGGGAGCAGGTTTTAGTGAGCATGGATGGGATTGCTGTTACACCGATGACATCAGTTACATCCAGGGGAGTGAATCTTCCGTTTAGCAAAGGGCTTAACGAAAAAACCAATCGTGCAGCTGTTGCTATTTTACCGGCAGGTAGGAAGGTATTTATTGCAGGTCAGGCTGAACCAGGCAAAGACCTTTTGGAGGCCAGTGACAAAACCATGCAAAATCTATTTGCTACCTTGGCATATATAGGGGCTAGTGGCAGTGATGTGGTCCAGGTTAAAGCTTTTATCAATCCCATTGAGGATGCGGCAGCAGTAGAAGAAGTGATCGCTGCTTTTTTCAGAGGGCAGCAAGTACCCCCCATTGTCATGGTAGAATGGTTGGTGGAAGAAAACAAGGCTGAAATAGAATTGGTCGCTTCGGCTCCTGAGCACTACAATGACAAAGAAGCCGTCAGTTATTACGCTCCACCGTGGATGATTCAGGCTACAACTTACAGTAGGATAGTAGACATTAAAGAAGGAGGGCTATTGTTTACTTCCGGCTTGTATGCGGAAGATGGAAAAGATGAGGAAGAAAAAGCGAGAAACCTTTTTGGCACCTTGTCGCGAATTCTTGAAAAAGCCGGATCCAGTTACGACCACCTGGTAAAAGCAAGTTACTATCCCTCCCATGAAAAAGGGCGTGAAGGCTTGATGAAAGTACGAACCGAATTTTACAATCCCGAAAGACCGCCTGTAGCTTCCTTGATAAGGATTCAGGGAACCGGCCATGAAGGCATTTACTTAAATGTCGATATGGTTGCAGTGGTGCCGGACTGATTTGGTAAAGCTTTTCAAGCCCTGGCCTCAGGACTGGTCAAAGTTTAGCGAAGCGTAACTTTAGACCCAAAATGAAAGTTGAAAACTTTCATAACCCTTGCCTGAGTGTAGATTGCATCTACACTCAAATATTCAACCGGAATGTGATTGGCTATTGAGAATAGGATATTGAATTTTAAGACTTTTTTATTGGTTAAATATATTAGTTGATTTACTTGAGTTGAAAACTTTCGTCATGATAGGTCGATTTGCTACTATCGCTTAAACTTAGACCATAGGAAACTTTATTAATCATTTATTAACTTAGTGGAATAAATAAACCAGATAAGGATGGATATTCAATCAATAAAAGTAGACTTAATCGATTGGATCACAAAGCTAGAAGATCGAAAAGTACTTGAACAGATCCAGGCTTATAAATATAGGCAAGGTGAAGGGTTAAGTAAGGCTCATAAAGCATTGCTGGATGAGCGGATAGCTTCCTATGAAAAAAATCCCAGCAAAGTGGTGGATTGGAGCGATGTGATGAAGGAGATAGAAAGCAGCCAATGAGCTATAAGGTAAAGCTGCTCAGCGAGGCCAGTTTGGATATCAAAGAAATCATTGAATGGTACAATGAAGAAAAGCAGGGTTTAGGTAGACGCTTTTATAAATCTTTGAAATCAAGGCTAAATTACATCAGTAATTATCCGTTTCACTGTCAGGTTGCATATAGAGATATTAGAAATATATTGGTCGATAAGTTTCCTTATCAGATTCATTTTAGGATTAAAGAATCTGAAAAATCCATTATTGTTATTGCAATTACCCATACTAGCAGAAATCCTAGAGTGTGGAAAAGAAAAAGATAGTTTCGACTAAATGTAGCATTACCTCTGGTCAAAGTTTAGCAGCGCGTAAATTAGAGCAGAAGGAAAAATATATGAAAAATAGTATATTTGATAAGAGGCAGTTTTATGGATATTCAGGCAGAGAAATTACAGTTGATAGAATGGCTCGCGGGACTAAATGATGCCAAAGTACTCAATGAGTTTATTGCTTTGAAGAAAAAAAAGGAAGTGGATTGGTGGGATCGGATTAGTGCTGAAGAGCGGGAAGAGATTCAAATAGGTCTTTCTCAAGCAGATAAAGGTGAGGTTACCCCCCACAAGGAAGTAATGGCGAATTATAAGAAATGGCTTTAGAAATTGTATGGACTAATCGTGCCCAAACAGGTTTTTCGAGAATTATTGAGTACTTGGAAACTCAACTTTCATAACCTTTGCCTGAGTGTAGATTGCATCTACACTCGAGTATCCAACCGAAAGGTAATTTGGTATTGAGAATAGGATATTGAATTTTTCAACTTTCCTAACCGCATCCAAGTGTAATTTGTAAACGCTCACCTTTACCAAATTATCAAAACTTTTACCATGTCGAAACCGATTGCTCTATTCAATATCCACAGTTAACCGCACAAAGCCCATTTCGTCTTGCCTATTTATATACATCCATATTTTACCGTCCTTGACAAAATGGTAGCCAGGTGGTGTATTTAGCGCTTCAACAAGAGACGCTGCAATCACATTAAAATCAGGGTCAAAAACAGTCAGGTACACGGCTGATTCAGTATCCTGATAATTTTCTACATCCTTTCCTATTTTGATAATTTTATGGGAAAACCGGTAAAACAGCTGCTTCTCTTCATCCCAAAGGGGAGCCATAAAATTAATCTCCTTACGCATGTCTAAGGATGTTTGCTTAAACGCCTCTTCGTTTTCAAAATCATGATTGTATTTCCCTGTTTTTTTATCAGCAGTCAATTTACTCTGGTAATCGATCTGCAACAGGCTGTCATTATCATAAATGAGAATACTGTTTGAAATTTCATTGCTGATAATGTAACTTTCTTGGTGCTTACTTATCGTTACAGTTGGAGAGGACATTTGGATTCTGGAAGGACTACTTAACCTAAACCGAAAATTTTCTAATGCTTCAAAAGGTAAAGGTACTTTAGTGAGGGATTGGGTTTCTGTATTCAAAATTCCCAAGGCATAGGTTTTCTCACTATTATCTCGAATCAATCCTATCATGGTGTGTAGATCAACCATCTGGTTACTTAAAAATTGAAAACTTTCACTTTCTGCCATCTTGTCTCCGGCAAATGCTCTATCATTAAAAGTAAATTCACTCCTCTTGCTTCCTTCTAAATCGAATAGTCCTACATTCATATAGCCCATAAAGGCAATGGAATTGGAGGAAATGAGGTTCAATCCAAAAACCATCCCGCCTACGCCATTGGGTCCTTCCTTTTCAAAGGGAAGTTTATCTGCCAGTATCCCCTTGTTCAAATCAATCTTTTCGAGGGTATAATCATTTGGGTTAAAATTATACAAGTATTGTTTTTTCTCATCAAGTGCAGCCACCTGAAGCCCGGCATTTAAATAAAGAAATTCATCTACCGGATCGATTAGTAGGGTATCAAGCGTAAAATGTATCTCCAAAGAAACATTCACTTTGCCCTCGTTTTTTTCTCCACAATAAACTAATAAACCACATAGAACAATGATGAATGATTTTTTCATAGATAAAGGTATATTTTATTAGGTAGGAGTATTTATGATTTTCTAAATTCGATTATTGATTACAAATCAAAACTAAGGCGGACAAACCCCATCTCGTCCTTAATATTCTCAAAAATCCAAATTTTGCCGTCTTTGGCGAAATGGTGAGCAGGTGCTTTGTCCAAGACAGGCACCCGAGACTCCCGCAGCATATTTAAATTACCATCATAGACAGTAAGATAGACTTTGGCTCCAGATGGATTAGGTAAGAGTTGACCAGGAGGAGGGCTTGGCTCTTGACTGTAATCCAATTCGTATGAAAATCTCAAATACACCTGACGGCTCTCGTCCCAGAAGGGACTGTTGTAAGAAATTTCAGCCAAGCTTTCCCTGAGGAGCTCTTGAAACATGATTCTGTCGTTTATTTTTTCGGGGAAAACGGTTTCTTTATCACGGGGAATCCAACCGTCTTTAAAAGTCTTTTCGCGAAAATCTTTCTTTCCGGGTTCCTTAATAGATAGGTCTGAACTTCCAAACAAGCCCAGCAATACCTTGCCATTGATCACCTTCAGGTATTCCCCGCCTCCTACAAACAAAGAAGTCGTCCCATCGTCAAAATCCGTTTGGTATTGAATTGATTTTTTTAATAAGGGATTTTTCACTTTTCGGTAGGTTTTTTCATCGATATCCCAAAACAAGACTTCTGGTTCCCTATTACCGGGAGCTATATATACGCCGGCATAAGAAGAGGTGGTACCGGGTAAACGCTCAGGATATAGCACGTTCCCCTCTTCGTTATTTGAAACAAATGCCGGTATTTCCGATGGTCCTACGGAAAACAGTTTTTTTCCGCTGCTGTTAAACAAGGCATGCTTTTTATAGCCCGACATCAAAAACCTGTTCTCTTCAACAAGTTTTATTCCAAGCATATATTCCCCTAAACCATTCGGCCCTTCTTCTTCGAATGGAAGTATGGAAGCAAGCACCAACTTATCCAAATCGATCTGCTCTATAGAAATGGTTTGCCGGTTTAGGTTATACAGATATCGTTTTTTATCGTCAAGTACAGCTGAACGCAGTTCATTGTTCAGAAACAGAATTTCTCCTTTGGAATCGATTTTTACAGTATCAAGCGTAAAATTCAAATCCGCAACTATCGCTTTTTCACCGGAAGAATCGGCAGATCCACATGCCCACAAAAAGAAAAAAAGCAAAGCGTAAAAGAATTGTTTCATGGGTTTTATAGATTTAGAGAGAAAAATAAAGAAAAAATGAGCGGGTTAAAAGCTAATTCTGCTTAAAAACCCCAGTCTGGTCTAAGTTAATTGTGCATAATTTACACCTAAAATACCCAAAGCTTTCAACTTGCCCAAGTCGAGGTAATCCAGAACAACAAGTTAGGTTCCATTTCCCTCCCATAGTCTATGGCGGTATTTTACTGTTTTAGACCGGTATTTAACTGTTTGGAAATTGGGCTTACAAGCTAATTTCCAACTGAATTTGCAATTCGGTTTTGAGAATAGGAAAAAGATCTCGAATTTTAAACCTATGCCAATTAGATAAGGATAATGGAGCAATTACTTAAGTTGAAAACTTTCGTAATGATAGATTGAAGTAATCACTATCCCTCAATTGATGGTATTTCTATTTTAAAGTTTACTTATGCGACTTTCAAAGATTTTTTTGAGTGTATTTTATCTATTGCTGGTAGGTTTTCATTCCAAGCTATTGGCTCAGGAGAGACCTCCAAATATTGTTTATATTCTGATAGATGATTTGGGTTGGAAAGACCTGGGTTGCTATGGGAGTGAATTCTATGAAACGCCAAATATTGACAAGCTAAGGGCCCAAGGGATGAAGTTTACAGCTGCTTATTCTGCAAGTCCTGTTTGTTCTCCTTCCCGTGCCAGTATATTGACAGGGAAAAATCCTGCGAATATCGGTTTTACGGGTCATATAACTGCCATTGGTAAGCACAGGTATCCGGAGGAAGGAAGGATTATTCCACCGGAGGATTATATGCACGTTTCGCTTGAAGAAAAAATGATTCCTGAAATTTTGCTTCAGTCAGGCTATACCTCGGCAAGCATAGGTAAATGGCATGTTGGGGAAGAAGAAAAGTACTTTCCTACACATCAAGGTTTTGCTATTAACATCGCGGGATATGAACATGGCAGTCCACCGACCTATTGGGGGCCATTTGAATCGGAAAAAATCTGGAACCCAGTGATAAAAAATCTGGACAATAGGGAAGAAGGGCAATATTTAACCAACAGACTAACCGATGAGGCCATCAATTTTATTGGTGAGAATAAAGAGGGTCCCTTCTTTTTATACCTGTCCCACTATGCGGTGCATACCCCTTTAGAGGCGCCTGATTCCCTGGTAAATAAATATGAATTGAAGTTAGAAGGGCAAAAGGAGCAAAAGAATGCGATTTATGCAGCCATGATAGAGAATATGGACTGGAATGTCGGAAGGTTATTGAAGTCCCTGGATTCACTTGGCCTTGAAGGTAATACCATTGTTATTTTGGGAAGTGACAATGGAGGTGAAGGTAGGGTGACCAATAATGCCCCACTTAGAGAAGGTAAAGGGTATATTTATGAAGGTGGGATCAGGGTACCTTTAGTGATCAAATGGCCGGGAAAAGTCAAGCCAAATAGTTCATCCGATGTACCTGTGATTACGGATGATATGCTTCCGACGATTCTTGAAATGGCAGGATTAAGCAATGACAATCAGGACATAGATGGTGTTTCTTTGCTTCCATTATTGACCGGTGAAGGTGGATGGGATCGTGACATGCTCTGTTGGTATTATCCACATTACAGTCCACAAGCCAAAATGCCCGGGTATGCCATACGCATGGGAGATTATAAATTGGTAGAATACTATGACCCTCCATCCGTAGAGTTGTTTGATCTTTCTAAAGATATAGGAGAAAACAATGATTTGAGTGGGGTGGATGTTCAGAAAGTGGAGGAAATGAAAGCATCTTTTAAAGAATGGCTGATGGAATTTAATCCTATCCTACATACCGATAACCCCAATTACAATCCCAATTATAGGTCCAATTAAAATAGCAATTTTCAAGTACCGTCTGGTCTAAATTTAGAGAAGCCACAGAAAGGAGTTTCCAAACCTTAGCGTCTTAGCGCCTTTGCGAGGATCATGCACAAAGTAAACGTTGAAAGCTGCACGCAGAGTCGCGGAGTCGCAAAGAAATAATTTAAGGCCCTTTGCGTCTTAGGGCCTTCGAGAGATACTCTAGGCTGGCCTAAGTATAGCAAAGCGCACCTAAGACTCAAAATGACAAAAGTTTTCAACTTTCATACTTTCCCAAGATTAAAATAAACGTTAAGAGTTTCGCACAGAATTGCGGAGCCACAGAAAGGATTTTCAAAACCTTAGCGCCTTTGCGAGGATCATGCACAAAGTAAACGTTGAAAGCTTCACGCAGAGTCGCGGAGTCGCAAAGGAGTATTTTAAAGATTTTAGTGTCTTGGCGAGAGCCTACTCTAGGCTGGTCACCCAAAATGACGAAAGTCTTCAACTTTCAAAACCGCACTAGGAGTAGATTGCATCTACTCCTTCCTATCTAACGAAATCTGCAATTCCTTTTAAGTCTGAATTATAAATTTTCCAAAGGCCAAGTTTAATGTACTTTCCCAATTCTACTCTAATTATCTACCGTTAACACTTAAACTTCGTCTAAAAGGTATTCAAAAGCGATTTTATAAAAGAGAAAATTCGTTAACTTTATAACAAGAAACTTCATTAATATGGACCTAGCTGTTAAAAAAATTGAATTGATTAATTGGTTGACCACTCAAGATGAAACTATGATCAAAAAAGTTGATGCCTTGCGTAGATCTTCAATAGAATCAGCCTACCGAGCAAGAATGGGTGAGGATCTGGAATCCAAATTAACCCGATCGAAGGCCGACAGAAAGAGTGGTAAGACTCACAGCCAAGAAGATGTTGAAAATTTTTTTAAAAGTAAGTGGGACCGGTGAAGAAATTACAGGTGATTTGGACCGATGAGTCGTTGAATGATTTAGAAATCATTTATGACTTCCTTGCGGAAAAATCCCGAAAATCTGCAAAAAATGTTGTCTAGTCTATCTTAACTAAAACCAGACAATTAGAAACTTTTCCCGAATCAGGATCACCTCATGAGGCCAATATATCGATAGTGGGTTCATACCGCTTCCTAGTCCAAGGAAATTATAAGATTATCTATAGTATCGAAGGAGACGCTTTGTATATAGAAGCCGTAGTGGATACCAGACAGGATCCCGCTAGTTTAAGGGTTTAACTATCCCTTTATTGGTCTAAATTTTCTGCCCTATATAGGGCTATTCCCCTAAGATCCTCACCAAAAACTTTTTAAGACCTTGAACTACATGCTTATGACGAAGTTTATGATTTCCTTCTCCAGGTCTAAATCCCTATAAGTTTTATGGTGATGAAAGGTAGATTGTATTTACTATTATTATTGATTTGGACTATTGGTTGTTCAAAAGATGGAGATTCAAAGCATGTAAGCGGAGAGGAAGAACTCTTCGATGAGTTTTATCTAAGTTTTTTTAATGATAGAGTTTTTTCAAATGTCTAGAATTAATTTTCCTTTGAGGGGAGGTAGTACAGAGTATGTTTTTGATGAGCGTATTCATCCAGATATTGAAAATAACAAATTCATGGTTTCTGATGGAAAATTCTATTGGCAAGAAAAGGGCTGGGTTCACCTTAATGAAATGGATAAATCAAATCTTAACTACAGCCTGGAATTTACCAATAAAACCAATAAAGTAGATTTAATTATTAAATCTAAAATAGATGACTTCATAATTGTTATGGAGTTTGAATTAATTAAAAAGCAGTGGTATTTGGTTTATTATAGTTCAGACTGGTATTAGAATATGGAACCTTGTCTAAGTTTAGCAAAGCGTAACTTTAGACCCAAAATGACGAAAGTTTTCAACCTTCATTATGCATTCTCAGGTAATATAAGTCGAAAGTGTTGCCTACCCTCTGAGTGTCCAACTTTCAGCATCTTTTGAAGTGTGGAATACAGCAACAATTAGGAAATGTTTTTTGGTTTCATTGATACGGAAGTGAATGCCGTATGGGAATTTTTCCAGTAAGAAAATACGGGTGTTGCCGTACCTGATTTGAGTTTTAAGTGGATTGCCTTGAATGCTTTCAACAGCTTTGGAGACATGCTGACCAAACAAACTGCCTAAGTTAGTTTTTTGCTCTTCATACCAAAGGAATGCTTCTCTGATATCATTTTCGGCCACCTCAGCAATCGAAATGGAATAGGCCATATTACTTTTTGAAGATCTCTTCTTTAGCCTCTTTCCAACTTCGGGTTTTCATCTCTCCATCATTGATCATTTGCAATCGTCTGTTGACTTCATCCTGTTGCCATTGGGGAATTACCCCTTCTTTATTGATGGTTACATAATCTAAGGTCTTAATGTAGGTCAGGAAAGCATCAAATTTGTTGTCCTCTATATCAAGTGTGATTTTCATAAGCTCATTAATTAAAATAATTGCCTTTTATTCAATAGGAAATACCATTACAGAAAATCTCAGTAATTCTTTAATCCTAATATAGAAGAAATTTTTTGGCCTTCAAAACCGTCTGCTCTAAGTTTAGCGAAGCGTACCTTAGACCCAAAATGACAAAAGTTTTCAACTTTCATAACCGCACTAGGAGTAGATTGCATCTACTCCTTCCTATCAAACGAAATCTGCAATTCCTTTTAAGTCTGAATTATAAATAACCTAAGGGCTAGTTTAACCCGAAATATGCAATAGACAATCTATTACGTGCTAAAATCGCTTCAAAATGAGCCACTTCGTTGCTGTTTTGAATTTCACCATAGCGGTGCTATGCTAAAATCTCCAAACAGCCTGATTTTGTTGCGATTGTAACACTTCCCGTAACCACGGGACAGGCTTTACCCCTGACTATTGTCATGAGGGAGAAATCCTATTAGATAATGCGGGTTTAATGTACTTTCAATTCTACTCGCGCCTTACCGGTTGGGTCCAGGCCAGTTGATTTTTCATGTTTTCAACAGGATTGTGCTGTGGTTCAGAAGAGGTAATTTTGCACCGTACAAATAGCAAGTCAGCACTTACCTCAAAAGATCCAGCATTGCCTTCAACGGTCT
>NZ_JBSXOH010000072.1:0-154175 GCF_056859355.1 Cyclobacterium sp. L-R | reverse complement strand
TTACGGGAAGTGTTGCAATCGCAAGAAAATCAGGCTGTTTGGAGATTTTAGCATAGCACCGCTATGGTGAAATTGAAAACAGCAACGAAGTGGCTGATTTTAAAGCGATTTCAGCACGTAATAGAATGTCTATTGCATATTTCGGGTTCAACCTTGCCCGAGGACTCTAAAGTTTGGTATTTTATCAAGCCTTCGAATGGCTGATTTTATGGTGATTTCATGTTTTTCTATGGGACAGGGAAATGATATAGTGTATGGGCTTACTTTTTAAAATAAACCGAATCTTTTCTGAGCTAAAAATAATAGGCCATTGAATAGGTCTCAGGCAGTTTTTTATTGCTGAGGTTATTTTCAAAAAACTATAAGGGGAGAAAATGATTTCAAATTTACCTTGATTCAGGTCAGCTAACTATTGTTACTTATTAATGTCTTTGAATCGGGGTTTAAAGAATAAATTACATAACTTTACCTCTATATAAAAGGGAGAAACACAAGTAATATGACCAAACAAATGATTTTAGATCAAGATTATATTGACAGTTATTCCAGAGATTTTTCTCAAATAATCTGCGACAATCATTTCATTAACAAGGGTTACATTAGCGGACAAGACATTGTAGAGCTAACCTCTTCCTCTCAACTTAACTTAATGGTTATTCGAGAGCTTTTTGAGGATTGGCAGAAGCAGGTTGACTCATTCACTCAAAACCCTTATTTTGATTACAAGGACAAGGCGGTAAAAGAGGCGTTGTCAGACTTTATGATTGTACTTTCAAGAGCCATTAAGATTGAGCAAAATGACTTTGCTCCCCTTCTAAGTAAAGCAGTGACAAAAACCATATTTCTTGCGGTTGACCCAGTTGCTTTTATAGAGGAAATATTGGACGAGAGACATGAAAAATCTACTGCCTATGTAAAGGAACTACAGAAATACGTAAAGTGGTACACGCAAATGTGGGTCCCTGCGGCAGAAGATTGGGCCTCTGAGTCTGGAGATATAATATGGAAACAAAAGTTATATGAAGGTTTAGAGAAGGAAACCAATGATTCATCCCAAGCGGTATCCTTGCTTGCTCCTTTACAAGATGTCTTATCACTTGACTTTGATAAACTTATCAAAGAAGTACCTCAAAAGCTGAAAGATGAACCAGTTCCTGAACTTGTTGAAAAGGTAGAAGAAACGGTGCCCAAGCACTATATCGTTGAACCCTCGGAAACAGTTATAGACAATCAGGAAGAAGAAGCACCAAAGGAAGAGGCTTCAAATGAGGATTTGATAGAAACAATAGACCCTTCCATTGTTTGGGCCAAGTTTGATTCTGGAGAAAACCCCTATATGAAAGGTAGCATAACCCATCTAAAGGAAGGCATGGGGATTAATCAACGGATTATGTTTACCAAAAGGCTTTTTCAAGGTAACCCCGACCTGATGGATCAAGCCATTATCGAACTGGATGCAACAGATAGTTTCTTTGAAGCAATTGACTTGCTCAACCAGAGTTTTGTGAAAAGCTTGAACTGGGATATCCACTCTGAGGAGGTGATGGAATTGCTTCAGTTGATCTTTAGGAAGTATGATTCTGTCTAATGGATCTTAGGAATCATTATAAAAAACTGCATAGTTCGGCTTTATCTTCAATAAACAAAGAAGGTTTTAATTATGACAAAGAATTAGATAACCCTTCGGATCTAAGGAGGGGTTTGACCCTTTTAATTAGGCCAAATAAGAAGATAAAAGAAGCATTTGAACTATTTATTCATCAAGCTAGGGAAGTGCTTCCTGATCAGTATTTTTATTCAGTTGATGATATTCACGTTACGGTTATGCCCATTGTCTCTTGCTACAGTGGCTTCTCTATGGAAGGAATTGAAATTGACCGGTATGATGAAATTATTCAAAAAGCTTTAAGAGGAGTAAGAGAATTCAAACTTGACTTTACAGGGGTTTTTGCCTCAGCCTCATGTTTGATTATCAAAGGTTATCCTGTTAATGGATACTTGGAACATTTCAGACAAAACCTTCGAAATGCTTTTTCAGGAGCTAAGCTAGAGCAATCCCTAGACAAACGCTATAAGCTTGTGACAGCACACAGTACTGTGGTAAGGTTTAAGCAACCTATAAAGGATAAGAAAAAGGTAATTGAATTAGTAAAGGCCTTTAGTGATTTTGAATTCGGATGCCAATCCTTTGAACAGCTTGAATTTGTTTACAATGACTGGTACCAACGAAAATCAATTGTTCAGCTTTTGAAATCATATAATTTAAAACAATAGCATCACCCCTTCGGGTTTAGCCATTAATTAGGGTTTACGGCAACATTGTCAATATAAAACACACCTAAAGGGACTTTTTCATCAGCTCCAGGTAATGGTGGCTCTGGATCTTCATTGGGTGTTTTTCTGTTTGGAAGGTCTCTGTAATTCCCCGTTCTGAAAGAAATACGTTCCACAGACTTAACAGCCTCTGTAAGTGGGATCATTTTTCCTTTCAACTCCCCATTCCAATAGAGATCAAAATACCCATTAACGCTAGCATGAATGTTTAACTTTATGCTATTCCATTTTTCTGGGTTAACTTTTCCTAAATTAACTTCAGTGTGACCTGATAAATAAATCAAATCCCCTGATTCAGTCAATTTCAGCCTTATGGGACGATTGCCAAACTGGTCCGTAATGTCCATTTCCATCAAACCATTGTTGTTGGTAGGTACCATAAAATCCCATTTGATTTCTACGTTTTGACTGGTTTCAAAAACCCGAATAGCCCTTGCATAATCATAGGGGTCCTCATCAGCGAGTTGCAATGACAAGCCCTTACTGAGAGGGGACTTCACCACATTTACAGGAGCCCATTTGGGAGAATAAATGTTCCAGTTAGTGATGGATCCATTTTCAATAAGTTGGTCAAAGGAGTCATTAACAGGGCCATTGATGGTGTACCTGATAGGCGTCGGTACTTTGCTTACCCACATGTCTTCTTTGTTCATGCTATAAGTGAGCCACATGTCATCACCTGGCGGGTTGCCATTGCCTTTTACGATGCCCCTTACATAGCAAGGTCCAAAATCCTTCCATCTTCCATAAAACCTTCTGGCGGGGACTTCTCCCTGAACCAATACCATGTCATCAAAAATCACTCCATCATCCGAACTGATTACAATAAGTGGATACCTGTATTCATCAATGTCTATAGGGTTGTAGCTTAAAGCATACCGCTCATCTTCCGTTTGCTGAGCCCAGACTTTTCCACCTGCCATGGTAAGGGTAGAAGCCTTGACTGTTTTGGAAAAATGTTTCCCTCCATCTTCTGATATGGCAGTGACCGAACGTTTCCAAAAGCCAACGATTTTACCATCCTTTCGGGAGTAATACGAAAATGCTTCACCGCCGCGTTCTCCCGAATAAAAGCCATCAAGGCCATTGTCTTCATCCCGCCATTGTAGAGTGACTAAAGTATTACCTAGTAATTCATCACATGCCGCTATGAATGCTTTGTCATCAGATGTTTTATAAAATGGGAAAGAGGTATTGGAAGCATTCCAGTTGGTATGGCTATTGTACCGGATAAAGTATATTGGTCCATAGCTTCCATCTTTGTTTACTTCTCTTACAACCCGGCCAATCCCTCCTTTTTCAAAGGGATCTTCGGTATGTCCGTAAAATGCTATTGTGAGTAATTTGCCGTTTTTGCTTGCATAAAACCCCATTCTTTGGTGCATCATATAGCCATCGTAGCCCTCAGGGATGCTAACTCCCGCAGGAGCTTTGTAAGGAGGGAAGATCACTTCCGGTTTGCTCCAATTTCGACCGTCCTTTGAACTTGTCAATAAGGTCTGTCCAGGAGCAATGTGCTCATCTACAGGGTTGCTTAGGTATTGCTGGTAAAACTTCCCTTCCCAATAGGCAAGGTTAGAGGCATGATTGTAAGTCCAACCGAAATCTTCGGCCATTTGAGGATTGGTTCTGTTTGCCCGTAACGTTTGCCTGCTATCTACACCTATTGCATACCTCAGTCTGCCCTCATGCCTATCCGGGTCGACACTATTGCCTCCTATATAGCGAACTGGCTCATGGATACTGCCTGTTTGGCTGAAACCTGCAAGAGGCAAGCCTAACAGAAACAATAAGCGAAAATAGAAACAAAGGTTACGGGAAATCATTGGTTTATAGTTTAATGAAGATCTTGTTCTTAAACAGGATATAGGCCGGAATGAAATTAACCATGACAAACAAGATGGCATACAGCATACTAACAAGATTGACAGGAAGTCCTATACCCGTAAATACATCTATAAAATACATGTTTAGGGATTGACCACCTACTTCAAGGGTGTAAAAAATCAATGACAATACATCAGCTAAAACGTAAACTGTAATGGCATTGGCTCCAAAGATGATTCCAATGGAGGTGCCTTTCTTTTTACCAAGGATATCTACTAAGAAGTAACTTGCTCCCAAAGCGATAAATCCAGCTCCTCCTGTGATCAATGTGAATGAACTGGTCCAAAGGTGTTTGTTAATAGGGAATACTTGTGCCCAAAGTAAGCCTGTAAGAACAATTACAAGTCCTATTGACATGAGGTAATTGGATTTTAAGTTTTCATTTTTATCGGAGAGTAAGATTTTCCCGGCTAGAAGGCCTAAAATTCCTGTTACAATTGCTGGAAGAGTAGTGAAAAATCCTTCAGGATCCCAAGATCCTTCCCACATTCTTCCTGGTAAAAACATACTGTCAATCCAGGCAGCAAGGTTTCTTCCAGGTTCCAACATAACCACTCCTTCTCCAGGAGTAGGTATCAAAGTCATGCATAACCAATATAAAACAAGTATTCCCCCACCTAAGTAGGCTTGTTTTTTCCAGTCTGTATTTAAGAATAAAAATGAACTAGCTAAGAAGACAATTGCTATTCTTTGTAAAACCCCAGCGATCCTCATGTTTGAAAAGTCAAAATCAGGAATAAGGTTTAGAAATATCCCTAAGACAAAGAGTTTTACCGCGCGAGTAAATATTTTCTTATACATACCACTTTTAGGCACCCCTTCTTCTAGTCTTTTAGAATAGGCAAAGGCCACTGAGACACCCACCATAAAAATGAAAAATGGAAAAATGAAATCTGTCATTGTCATTCCATTCCATTCTGCATGCAATAAAGGTGGATATACATGGCTCCAAGATCCCGGGTAGTTGACCAGAATCATGGCGGCAATGGTAAAACCCCGGAGAGCATCCAGAGATATTAATCTAGTAATTGTAGGCTTCATACAATATATTTTTTTATTTAATAGTCAATTTAATACCATGAGGTGTAATAATAAGGCTACTTAAACAATTTAATTATGAATAAAATCACTCGGATCGTTGCCTACTTACTTTTAATAAGCTGCTTTTTTTCCTGCCAACCCTCTACAAATTGGAAGGAGGCTGTTGATTCCATTTATATCGATTGGGAAGTAAAAACCAACTTTACGGAAGAAGAGGGGCAATTTGAAGCCAGTTTTGGAATAGAAAACCGCAGTCAGTATCCGCTTGGGGAAAAAGGTTGGGACCTGTTTTTTAGTATGGCCCCAAGAGGAATCTTATCGAGTGAAAATGCCAAAATCACCCATATTAATGGAGATTGGTACAAGCTTAGCCCAATTGATGGCTTCGCGCTAGCTCCAGGGGAGAGTATTTTAATTCCTTATGTTGGGATTGAAGGGGTGATAAAAGAAACAGATGCACCTATGGGTATGTATTTTGTTTTTTACAGTGAGGATGGAACATCTGAAGAAGTTATTCCCGTAAAAAACTTGGAGGTTAAGCCATTTTTAAGGGATGAACAACGCCTGAGAGGTGCCATGGACGAAGAAGCTCCCTATTCTGCGGAAAGTCAATATGAACGCAATGAGAATTTGGTAAAATTAGATAAAGAAGAATTATTGCCAATTATACCTACACCATTTAGTGTAAGGAAAGGAAATGGTCAATTTATACTTGAGGAAAAACTTGCCATAGAATTTGAAAATGGCCTTTCCAATGAGGCAAAATACCTTAGTGAGAAATTAAGTGAACTTACAGGAGTTAAATTTTCTACACATGAAGGTGTGAGCAATAATCAAGGGATAGTGTTGAAATTGGCGAAAATGGAAGTCAATGGTAAGCGCGATGAGGCTTACAAATTGGATGTCAATCAAAATGGGGTTGTGTTGACAGGTCGTGACCCTGCAGGTGTTTTTTACGGAGTACAAAGCTTATTGGCACTATTAGGTAATGATGCTTACTTGAACCAGAAGTTACCACTTAGTCTACCTTATATTAATATAGCGGATTCACCTCGATTTGGCTTTAGGAGTTTACACATGGATGTGGCTCGAAATTTCCAAACGAAAGAAACCATTAAAAGGACTCTTGATATCATGTCTCATTATAAGCTGAATCATTTTCTGTTTTATACCACTGAAGATGAAGGATGGAGATTGGAGATTCCAGGACTTCCTGAATTAACAGAAGTTGGAGGTCAGAGACAACATGCTAGTAGTATGGATGAACCTTCTGTTCATCCGGGTTATGGCTCTGGACCATTCGCTTATATGGAAGGGAAAAATGGAAGTGGGTTTTACACAAAAGATGAATTTGTTGATATCCTGAAATATGCGAAAGAACGACACATCACAGTTATTCCTGTGTTGAATTTTCCAGGACATGCCAGAGCGGCCATAAAGTCCATGGAGAAAAGATATTTAGATTTAATGGAAGAGGGTAGAACAGAGGAAGCTGAAGCTTATCGTCTCGTGGATCCGCAAGACAAGTCCCAATACATGTCAGCACAATCTTTTAAAGACAATGTTGTCAATGTGGCCAATGCTTCAACTTTTGACTTTTACCTAAAGGTTGTTGACGAATTAACAAAAATGTATGCAGAGGCAGGTCTTGAACTTAAAAAAATGCACTCCGGAGGAGATGAAGTAGCAGAGGGTGCATGGACAGCCTCTCCTCAGGCAAGAGAATTATTGAAAAAGCTACCCGAAATCAAAGATCCCAAAAACTTACAAACATATTTTTTCAGTACTTTATTGGAAAAGTTGGAAGGTAGAGATTTAGAAATGCATGTTTGGGAAGAAATGGTCCTTCTTAAAGATGAGTCAGGAGTGTATAAACCTAACCCGGCCTTTGCAGGGAAAAAGGTCGTTCCTTATATATGGAACAATATGTTTGATTATCCTGATTTGGGTTATCAGTTGGCCAATATGGGCTACGATGTGGTACTATGTAATGTGTCCAACTTTTACTTTGACTTGGCCTATAGTAACGATCCTGAGGAACCAGGCTTGTATTGGGCAGGCTTTGTCAATACCAAAAATGCCTGGGCATTTGCGCCTTATGATTGGTTTAAGACAACTTATAAGACCAGTATGGGTAGAACAATAGATCGTGCCAAAGAATTTAAAGACATGGTAAGGATTAACCCTGATGCCAAAGACCATATCATAGGTCTAGAGGCTCAGTTGTGGACAGAAACCGTAAAAGGCAGGGATATGGCGGAATACTATATGTTTCCTAAGATGCTTGGGTTTGCAGAAAGTGCATGGGCAGCTGAGAGAGATTGGGAGAAAGAGCCGGACTTGGTTAAAATGGATCAGAATATTGCTAAGGGCTGGAATCAGTTTGCAAATAGAATTGGGCAGACAGCATTGGCAAAACTGAGTTGGTGGAATGGGGGCTATAATTATAGAATAGCACCTCCTGGCGCAAAAGTTGAAGACGGTAAGTTGTTTGCCAATGTGAATTTCCCCGGCTTACAAATAAGGTATACCACTGATGGAAGTGAGCCTAATGAAGAGTCAGCACTGTATACTGGGCCAGTAGAAATAGAGGGAGAGGTAACACTTAAAGTGTTTGATGAAACTGGGAAAGGTAGCAGGACAATAAAAGTTTCTCCAAAAAATTGGGAGCTAAGAGAAAGTAATTGAAACTTTGATTATATTCTGTATTTGAAGGTTGAAATGTAGATTCTGGAAGTCTACGTATTATAATTGACCGATACAGTATAATATTTTGTAACAAATGTTTTTTACAATAAAATTTGTCAATTTACCTGAATTAATTTTTGTGTAGTTAATTCGGTAAATTGGCTAAAAATTAAAATGAAACCCAGATGTATTAAATTATAACACAATATTAATTTATCGGTAATATATCGATGGGATTTGTAAATTATTCATTAAATTTTTATAAAAAAATACATAAACCATTCATTTACAATTATTAGTGACTTAGGTATTTCCGCAAAATGAAGATTTAAATACGTGATTTGCGCAGAATTTACCAATTTATTCCTTGATATTCATAAATAATTAGAAGGCCAAGTAGTGTAGGAATACGCTATTTGGTCTCCAATTACTTTACCAAAACGATAAATACTTGGAATATGGAACAACCTGACAAAAAAGTAATGGATGGTTTTCGAAATGGCGACCAGAAAGCCTTTGAAAAAATTTACCAATATTACAGAATACCTGTAATTCGCTTTAGTGTTTCCATTATTAAGGACGAACAGGAAGCGGAGAATATTTATCATGAAGTGTTCATGAAAATCCTTAAAAGAAGGAAGAACATAAAGCCTGAATTGAACTTCAATTCTTATGTTTTTACTTCAGTAAAAAATGAGATTTTTGACTACTTGAAGGCATTGAATAAAAACAAGACTTTGAAGGAACAGTTTTGGGAAAGAATTCATCAGTCAGAAGATGATTGTGCACAGGTAAAGGAGGAACAATTAACCAAAATGGAGCGCATTATTAGAAATCTCTCACCCAAAAGAAGGCAGATTCTTGAAATGAATTATTTTGAAAAAAAATCTTATAATGAAATTGCAGACCTTTTGATGATTTCAAAAAATACCGTAAAAAATCAGTTGGTCAAAGCGAAGTTTATCCTTCGCAGAGAAATGGAATGACAGGTTTTAAGTCTATTTTTTAATTTTGAATTGATTTGTACAAATTTGGTATTGTATCCACTTTTTTAGGGTATTTAGGTCTATGCATTTATTTTCATTATCGTACTTACTTATAGTACGAAGGGTAAATTGTGGTTTATTTTTAATGGTACACTCATGCTGATAATTAATGATTTTTTACAGAAGTAATGATTGTGAATTTTTTTAAAACAATGCACAAGGTTTTTTGATGTAAAGTTTCATTTTGGGCTAGATGCTTATAAAAACACAAGGTGGGATTGCTAATTTTAATTGGCGGCTTAATGATTGGTAAACCCAAATAGTGCAATAAATCTGCTATTACATGATGAAACCAAATCAACAGCTTAGTCTTCCTAACTGTCTTCAAATAAAATATTTCTAGTGGCTTTAGCTCCTCAAGATAGAACAAGGGAATACCATTCTAAAGTCAGACTTTGTGGTATTCTGGGTTAAAGTGAAAAATTTGTAATATTGTATTGGTAAAGGAAAGAAAAGTATAAGAAAGCGTTTATTTCGTATAATATCTTTAGTATCTACATAAATATGCAATATTTAAACAATCGTAAAATGTGCAGATGTATTCGACTCCAAGCATTAATTGGCTTGCTTTTCCTAATTTTTATGGTGCCTGAGTTTAAGGCGAAAGCACAGGTTGAAACCATTGCTAGTCAAAGACAGCTATTTGTAGATGATTTTTTGGTTGATCAATTGGAAAGGGCGGAATTAGAAATGCACCGACCAGTTGATGAGGGTATCGCATTCAATTTAGACAAGCTTTGGGAAGGGAAATTTTCATTGTACACAACCATTATAAAAGATGGTGGTACTTATAGGGCTTATTACCGTGGATTGCCTGATGTAAAGGAAGGAAACGATAGAGAGTTGACTTGTTATGCAGAATCCAAAGACGGAATAAACTGGTACAAACCAAATCTTGGTATTCATGAAATTAATGGGTCGAAAGACAACAATGTAATTTTAGTAGACAACCAATTGACGCATAATTTCAGTCCATTTTTGGATACCAATCCAAATGCAAAAAAGAGTGAAAGGTACAAAGCCTTAGCAGGTAAGAAAGTGACGGGCTTGTATGCGCTTACATCAGCAGATGGTATACACTGGGTTAAAATGCAGGAAGAGCCAGTATTAAAAGAAGGTAATCTGGATTCGCAGAATGTAAGTTTTTGGTCTAGTAGTGAAAACAAGTATTTGGTCTACTTTAGAACAGTGGACTCTGGGTTTAGGTCAGTCAGCAGGGCTTCCTCCACTGACTTCAATTCCTGGGACCAAGGAGTTGAGATGAAGTATGGTCCCGCTCCATTGGAACATCTTTATACCCAGCAAACCAGCCCTTATTTTAGGGCTCCGCAAGTCTACCTTGCCATTGGGGGTAGGTTTATGCCAAACAAACAGGTTGTGTCTGATGAACAGGCCGCGATTATGGGTATTGACCCCAATTACTACAAAGCATGTTCAGATGCTTTTTTAATGTCATCCCGAGGAGGTAATAATTACAATAGGTATTTTATGGAGTCCTTTATCAGGCCTGGTATTGGTTTAAATAATTGGGTTTCACGAACCAATTATCCGGCGTTGAATATAGTACAAACCGGGGATACGGAAATGTCCATTTATGTGAACCATGATTATGCACAAACTACCGCTCATTTGAGAAGGTATTCCATGAGATTGGATGGTTTTGCTTCTTTATCCGCAGGTTATGCGGAAGGTGAAATGCTGACCAAGCCTTTTGTGTTTGATGGTAGTGCTTTGGAATTGAATTATTCAACCTCAGCAGCAGGGGAGATTTTCATAGAACTGTTGGATGAAAAAGGGAATAAAATCCCGGGTTTTTCCAAAGAAGAATGCCAGCCAATTATTGGAAATGAATTGGAAAGAACCGTTTATTGGAACAAAAATACAGATGTGTCCAAGCTTATAGGGAAACCTGTCCGGATGAAAATATACTTAAAAGATGCAGACATTTATTCATTTAGATTTTATTAAAATGCAGGGATTCAAAAAACAAACATTACTCATTCTAATGCTTTTACTCCAGGGGATCGCCTTTGCTCAGATCCCCAATATTGGGAGCAATAGAGAACTTTTTGTGGATGAGTATTTAATAGAAAACCTGGAGAATGCCAAACTTAAATTGCATGAACCTGTAGATAAGGGGCCCGTGATTAAATTTGAAAAACCATGGGAAGGTGCTTTTTCTGCTTATTTCACTGTTATCAAGGATGGAGATACTTACAGGGCTTATTATAGAGGTGTACCTGAAGCTGGAAGCGATGGTAACGACGGAGAGGTGACCTGCTATGCAGAATCAAAAGATGGCATTAATTGGACCAAGCCAGACCTAAAGCAGTATACCGTCAAAGGCACCAAAAAGAACAATGTAATATTGGCCAATGCGGCACCGGTAACCCATAATTTCAGTCCTTTTCTAGACAGTAACCCTCAAGCAATAGCGTCTCAAAAATTCAAAGCACTTGGAGGGACTAAAAACAGTGGGTTGGTAGCTTATGTGTCCAATGATGGGAAAGTATGGGAGAAATTACAAGAGCAGCCAGTATTTACTAAGGGGGTTTTTGACTCGCAAAATGTGGTTTTTTGGTCGACAAGTGAAGAGTTATATGTTTGTTATTTCCGTACTTGGACGGGAGATGGTTACAGCGGATTTCGCTCTGTTGGAAGAACGACCTCTAAGGATTTTGTCAATTGGTCCGAGCCAGTGCAAATGAGTTTTGGAAACACAGAATACGAACATCTTTATACCCAGCAAACCAGCCCTTATTACCGTGCACCACAAATTTATTTGGCTATCGGGGCGAGATTTATGCCCAATAGGAAAGTGGTCAACGATGAAGAAGCTAAAAAGTTAGGCGTGAATCCTAAATATTACAATGATTGTTCTGATGCAGTTTTGATGTCTTCAAGAGGGGGAGGAGCATACGATAGGCAATTTATGGAATCTTTTATCAAGCCGGGAATTGGATTGCAAAATTGGGTATCTAGATCCAATTATCCTGCATTGAATATTGTGCAAACCGGAGATACTGAAATGTCCATTTATGTAAACCAGGATTATGCCCAGCCAACCGCTCATTTGAGAAGGTATTCCATGAGATTGGATGGTTTTGCGTCATTGTCGGCAGGTTATGGCGGAGGTGAAATGACTACAAAGTCTTTTATCTTCGACGGGAATGCTTTGGAGTTGAATTATTCTACTTCAGCCGCTGGCGAAATTTTGGTTGAGTTGCTTGATCAGGAAGGCAATAAAATACCAGGTTATTCTATGGAAGAATGCCAGCCCATCATAGGTAACGAAATCTCTAGAACAGTTTATTGGAATAAATCCAACGACCTCTCCAAGTTAGCAGGTAAGCCTGTTAAAATGAGGGTCTACTTGAAAGATGCTGATGTTTTTTCCTATAAGTTTGGCAAGTAAACTGGCATCGGTAAAGCAAGCCCATTTAGCTAATAGTCAAGTAAAATTGTATTGTAAAAAATAGGCGACTTAGTTTACATGTCCACTTATTAGGGTCAGGATTAAATTCCTATGGAGTAATAATTATCCTTTTCTATAGAAAAAAAATTCAATTGATAGAAAACCATTGAGTTGATTATACTATTCCCGATTGGGATAATAGGTCGTTAACCTCTATGGTTTTTAACTCAAAAAGGAAAAAGAACAAATAAATAATAGAGCATTTTTTTGATCAAATAATGCTCTATTACTTTTGGTTTATTTTTTAATGTGTTGATTTCCTTTTAGTTATTTCGTTGTTGTTGAGGGTGTTTATGCTGATTTTAAAAGTCAAATTTAATATTTGGTGATGATTTGATAAGAATATTGTTAACTAAAAAAGCCTTATTCCTCTGTGTAAAACTAATTCTGGATCAAGGTGTTGACTTTGTAATATTGTATTAATAATGTAAAAGAAAGTATAAGTAAACGATTATTTCATATAATATCTTTGGTATGTGCATGTTTGTACAATATTTAAATCATTATTATATGAAAAAAATTATACAAGAATTACGTCTATTTGGGCTGATGATCCTATTTATGATCATGGCTGGATCGGAGGGTTATTCACAAAGCGCAAGAGAAGTTACCGGAACCATCACGGATGCATCGGGAGAATCTTTGCCAGGTGTGAATATTTTGGTTAAAGGCACCTCTATAGGTACTGTTTCTGATATTGATGGAAGTTATAGAATAGCCGTTCCTCAAGACCAAAACATACTCGTGTTTTCATTTATTGGTTATACCTCTCAGGAGATGGGTATAGGAAATAACAGTACCATCAACGTACAACTCAAATCTGCCTTGTCGGATATGGACGAAGTGGTGGTCATTGGTTTTGGAGAACAATCCCGTGAATTATTAACAACCTCAGTATCCAAAATGGATGAGCGAGTTTTAGAAAACATTCCCTATTCTAACGCCGCATCAGCCATGCAGGGAACATTGGCAGGAGTAAGGGTGCAAACTACTTCAGGGCAACCGGGAGCAGCACCTAGAGTAATTGTAAGGGGAGGGACTTCTATTAATAACCCTAATGGAGCAGCCCCTTTGTATGTAGTAGATGGAGTAATCAGGCCAGACATTAATAATATTGCTCCAGGTGATATTGAGACCTTTCAAGTGTTAAAGGACGCTGCATCCACCTCTATTTATGGAGCCAGAGGATCAAATGGGGTAGTGGTAATTACTACTAAATCGGCCAAAGCCGGTTTTATTTCAGCCACTTATTCTGGTAGTTATTCCTTGTCCCAGCCAGGAAGCTTATATGATCTAGCTTCTGCACGTGATTATTTGAATTTCGCCAGGAAAGCAATGATCGTTCAGGATATTTTTCCTGATGCATCATTCAGAAATACCAACCCTATAGGCTTCGGAACAGGTAATGACCTGACTAATAACACGGCTTATACCACACAGTATTTGACTTCTGAAAACGAATACAAGCTTAATGAGGGCTGGGAAAGCATGCCTGATCCTCTAGACCCATCCAAAACCTTAATCTTTAAGGACACAGATTGGCAGGATGTATTGTTTAGAACTGCTGCAATTCAAAATCACCATGTATCGCTTTCTGGTGGAACAGAAAAAGCAAAAGTGACTGCTAGTCTTGGTTATTTGGACAATGAGGGGATAGCCATCACCACTGGATATAAACGCTATACCATGAATGTCAATGGAGATTTTAAAGTTAGTGATAAATTTAGCTTTTATGGAATTGTCAACTATGCCAACTCAAAAGACAATCAGGTAAATAGTATCACCAATATTTTTGCCAGGGCAATCACTTTACCTCCAACAACCAAATACCGATTTGAGGATGGTACTTTGGCACCAGGGCAGGCATTGAGCGAAGGAAATCCTGAATATGTATTGAGGAACAGGGTGGCAGAAAACAGGTCGGAAAACCTGACTTTTTCCCTTGGTTCCAGGTGGCAAATAACGCCAGAGTTAAGCTTTGACCCACAACTGTCAATTTATAATAGAACAAATGATTCGTACAGTTTTCAACCTGCTGTTTTGAATGGCCCCAATAATCTGGTGGACAACAGATCTGCGAGTGCTTCGATTTCTAAATGGAGACAAACTCAGGTGGATGCGGTTTTTCACTATGCCAAAACTTTAGGTGAAGCACACAATGTGAACGCAACTGCAGGTTATGCCTATTTTGGAAGAAATATTTCCTCTCTTAGCGCTTCGGGCCAAGGAGCTTCTACAGACCTTATTCCTACTTTAAATGCCTCTGCAGAGCCGACTAGCGTAAGCAGCTCCATATCGGATCAGGTGATTCATGGTTATTTCGGTAGGGTAAATTACGATTTTAACTATAAGTATTTAGTTTCTATAAATGCAAGGTACGATGGCGCATCTAATTTAGGAGCAAATTATAAATGGGGATTCTTCCCAGGAGTAGCTTTGGGTTGGAATATGCACAATGAAGATTTCTGGGAAGCATTGCCGCAGGATGTTTTTAGTAAACTAAAAATTCGTACCAGTTACGGTATCAATGGTAATATTGGAAACCTTGGTGATTTTTCCGCTCAAGGAGCCTATGGAGTAGGAGCAAGGTATGGGGGTTACGCAGCCATTCAAAACACCTTGATACCCAATCCTGAGTTGAAGTGGGAACGGTCCAAAACTTTGAATTTTGGAGCAGATCTTACCCTGTTTGACCGCTTAGGGCTTGTTCTAGACGTGTATAGAAGGGTTACGGATAACCTAATTACGAATTTGGCTTTGCCACCATCTACTGGTTTTGGTAGTACGCTTACCAATTTAGGTAGCTTAGAGAATAAAGGAGTAGAATTGGAAGTGAATTACAATGTTTTGCCTTCAGCTTCAGATTTCCAATGGAACCTAGCAGCCAATTTTGCCACCCTACAAAACAAAATATTAAAACTCCCTGAAAATGGAGCGGAAAGAAATCGTGTAGGAGGCTATTACGTTTGGGATGCAGGTCTAGGTGATTATGCCTGGAAGGGAGGTCTTCAGGAAGGCGGAAGTCTGGGTGAATATTATTCTCATGAAGAATTGGGTGTTTATGCTACCGATCAGGAGGCAGAAAATGCGCCAAGTGATACCTACAAAAGATATCCAGATGTCTCTTTTGGAGGAGACTTTATCTGGAATGATTTAGATAACAATGGGATAATAGACGAAAAGGATAAAAAATATGTTGGTACCGAATTTCCAACCTTAACTGGCGGGCTTACCAATACTTTCTCTTACAAAAATTTGATGCTTTCCCTTCGTATGGATTATACAGTTGGACATACTATTTACAATTATGCCCGTGCATTTATGGAAGGTCAATGGAAGTTGAACATGAACCTTACTCAAAATTTAGTTGACAATGGCTGGCAGGAACAAGGCGATGTGGCCGAATTGCCGCGATACGATTGGGAGAGTACCAGAGCCCAAATCAACGTTCATCCAAACCGCACAGGTCAGGGGTACTATGAACCTGGTGATTACCTGGCCATAAGAGAACTAAGCTTAAGCTATAACTTGCCAAAAAGCGTATTAACGCCTGTTAATTTGGAGAATGTAAGGCTTAGCCTGACGGGTAATAACCTGTATTATTTCACCAAATACCAGGGACTTAACCCGGAATTTGGCGGGCAGGATTATGGACGTTACCCAATTCCGAGAAACTTTATTTTTGGTCTAAATATTACCTTTTAATTTAAAATAAAGGAATCATGAAAAACTTAAATATAGCTTTAATTATAAGCCTATTTCTATTCGGCTCCTGCTCCGATCTGCTGGATGTTTCACCTACGAGTGTGATTACCACGGAGTCTTTCTGGAAGACAGAAGGGGATGCAGAAGGTGCCTTGATTGGTATGTATGTCAACCTCAGAAGTATTTCTACCTCTACCTTGTATTATCTTGGAGAAGCAAGAGCCGATGTTGTAGCCCTTGGGACCGTGGGCGATGGCGGATGGGCCAAGTATTACACCAACCGCTTGCAACCTGACAATGCAGGGCCAAGTTGGCAGAGTTTGTATACGCTGGTAAATAGTGCCAACTTAATTCTCAAGTATGTGCCGGGAATTGACTTTGCATCTGAGGAAAGGAGAAACACCATCTTGGCGGAAGCATACACAATGAGAGCATTTACCTATTTTGTAATGACGAGAACCTGGGGGGATTTACCCTTGCGTATGGATCCAACGGAAAGTGAAAATCCTGAGTTGACGCAAATTGAAAGAACCGCACAAAGTGAGATTTTTCAATTCATAAAAGCCGATATTGATAAAGCTTTACAGTTGTTTCCTGACAATAGTTACGCAGAAAACAAGATGTTCTGGTCCAAGCCAGCCACTAGTGCACTTAAAGGAGAGGTTTACCTTTGGACGGCAAAACAAATGGGAGGTGGCAACGCTGATCTCCAAACTGCATTGGACGCGTTAAAGGATATCCAAAACACAGATGTAGACTTATTGGATAATTTTGCGGATGTTTTTGATTATGACAATAAAGGCAATAAAGAAGTTATTATGGCTGTAAGATTTGCCGAACTCGAATCTGCAGGTAATAATTATTTCAACGCCATGTATCTCATTGGAAGTGCTATCCCTGCCAATATTTCTTCAGAAGCAAGGGAAACAATAGGAGCAATAGGTGGAGGGAGCAATAATATTACAGTTCCTACAACATATGTTAAATCCTTGTTCACCAATGATGATCAAAGGAAGGATGCCTCCTTTTATGAAATATACACTATCGGGGAGAATGAAGCCTTGACTTATTACACAACAATAGTAACAAAGGGAAGTGGTACCGTAATAGGGGGTAGTAGAAATTTTATTGATGACATTATTTTATACCGGTATGCTGATGTTTTATTGATGATTGCAGAAGCCAAAAATGCGCTGGGTGAGGATCCGTCAATGGAGATTAATCAGGTGAGAATGAGGGCATATGGAGACCAGTTCGATAATTATGCCTTTACATCAGGTACTGTAGAAGAAAACAATGAGATAATCCTTGAAGAAAGGTTAAGAGAATTGGCTTTTGAAGGTAAAAGATGGTGGGATTTAGTGCGATTCGATAAAGCCATCGAAATGCTTCCTACATTAAGTGAACAAGCCAATCCTGAACAAAAAATCCTATGGCCGATCTCTACTAGTGTTTTGAGTTTGGAGAATAAAGTAACTCAAAACCCAGGTTATGAATAAAGGTTTGAAAGCTTGAATACTTGGAGACAAATGATTTTTAAACAATTTAAAATTGCGCTGATATTAACGGTGTTTTCTAGTGGAATAAATTTTGGATGTAATTCAAAAGAACCACAAAGAGCCTCGCCAAATATTTTGCTGATTGTTTCTGAGGACAATAGTTCAGATTTGGGATGTTATGGGAATAAGCTCGTACACACTCCAAATCTGGACAAGCTTTCTAAAAATGGGGTTAAGTTTCTCAATGCTTATACCACTTACGCAGTTTGTAGTCCATCGAGAAGCAGTATTTTCACAGGATTATACCCGCATCAAAACGGTCAACTCGGTTGGGCCACCCATTATTATGCCCTTTATTCTGGAATAAAAGTTCTGCCAAATTACCTTAAAGAATCAGGCTATAGAACTGGAATCCTAGGTAAGGTTCACGTTAATCCTGCAGATAGATTCGACTTTGATTTTTCCGCATTACCCGGTTCCAATTTCCAAAAAGAAAACTTGAAGGATTATGCCATACAAGCAAAGAAATTTGTCAACCAATCAGAGAACCCTTATTTCTTGATGGTAAATTTGCCGGATGCACACCTGCCATTTCAGAATGAAGTGGAAGGCTTACCTACGCATAAAGTAGACCGAAATAATATTAAAGAAACACTTCCTTTCGTAGGCGTTAATAATGAACGCCTGCTGGATCAAACAGAAGCCTACTATAATTGCATGAATCGATTGGATGAATCTATCGGAATGTTGTTGGATAGTCTAGGTGATATGTCCAATACCTGTATCATTTACCTAAGCGATCATGGGGCCCAATTTAGCAGGGGGAAACTTACCAATTATGAAGGCGGTTTGAAAATCCCCTTTATTATTTCCTATCCTGAAGAGATAAAGGAAACTGGTTCAAGCAAGGATGAGTTGATCTCCGTAATTGATATCTTACCGACTGTTTTAGATCTTGCTGGGATTTCAGGTGATTTTAATTTTCCAGGTAGGTCCTTAATGGATTTATTTACAAAGGATGGGGATGTGACAAGTTGGAGGACATATCTGGGAGCAGATGGAGAAGGTGCCTCACCTGTATTTTATTACCCTAGAAGGAGTATAAGGGGGGAGCGATACAAACTTATTCAAAACATCGATGTTGGCAGAGGGGAATTTCCTGCTTTTTCTGCCTATGCTGATCCTAATTTTGGGTCCGGTGCTACGATTGAAGAAATTGCAGCTTCTGACGAAAGGATTCGTCAGGCATATGAAAGGTGGAGAAAGCCTCCTGAATGGGAGTTATATGATCTACAGGAAGATCCCTGGGAATTTGAGAATTTAGCTGATAAACCAGAATTAGAGACAGTTTTAGTATACATGAAGGAAGCACTTTCAGCTTGGAGAAGGGATACAAATGATCCGTTTTTATCAGCAGATAAACTAAGAAATTACACCTTTGAAATGGATTCAATAAACAAGCTTTACCCCGATCATAGTTACCGAAAGGTAGAGGGATTTAAATGGGATTACTTGGATTACCTAAACAATTAACCGTTAGTTATTATGAAAACCTTGTGGGCGAGTTCCTTTATTTTCCTTATGCCGGCCTTTTGGCTGAGTTTCTTCCCTCAGAAATCCTCAGTTAAAACGGTCAAAAGTAAAAGTCTTAAGGTGGAGATACTTCATCGCTACATTGCCATTGATAATGTGTGCGCATGGCCTAACCTTACAAAGCTTGGGGACGGGAGTATTCATGCAAGTATCTTTAACCAGCCCAGTCATGCCAGGAGAGAAGGCAGTGTGGAGGTCTGGTCTACATTGGACGGAGGGAGATTTTGGAATAAAACAGGTGTGGCTGCAAAAAATGAGGTAAGTACCAACCGCATGAATGTAGCCGCTGGTAAAAACCAGGTAGGTGATTTGGTAGTAGTGGCTTCTGGGTGGGAATTAAAAGATTCAGGATCTGCTGAAGGCAGCAAAGAGCTTGTAGGCGTGCTCCGTGCCTGGGTGTCGTTATCAGCGGATGGTGGAGAAACATGGAAAATTTATAAAAATGGTTTTCCAATTGCAGAAAACGGAATGACTCAATTTATTCCTTTTGGGGATGTTTTAGAAGCGGCTGATGGAAGCCTAAGGGTACTTGCCTATGCGCAATCACTAGATAAAAGCATCAATAAAGTATCCTATTTTAGGAGTGATGATCAGGGAAAATCCTGGATTTGGGTGTCTCATTTAAGTGAAGGAAAAGGGAGTACATTATTCTCTGGGGGACACAATGAAACAGCATTTTTTCAGACGGGTCCCAAAAACTGGATAGCAGCTGCCAGAAGATGGAAAGCAGGAGCTGCTATGGATTTGTTTGTGAGTGAAGACGATGGAAAAACCTGGGTATTGAAGCGTCAATTGACAGATGAACAGCAGCATCCTGGTCATATAACAGCCTTAGCAAACGGAGACCTATTGCTCACTTATGGAAATAGGAAAGATGGTCAATTTGGTGTGGCTGCTAAGTTTAGCAAGGATAAAGGTAATACATGGTCTGAGGAATATATATTGGTAGATGACCTTAATAGCAGGGATTGCGGCTATCCATCAAGTGTGCAGTTAGAAGATGGGAGCATTTTGACAGCCTTTTATGCTGACGGTACTGAATCGCATCAAAGGTACCATATGGGTACAATAATTTGGAAAAAACCTGATCAGCTATGAAGCCCTTTTCGGCAGAAGAAATACATGGGGTTTGGGGTACTGTATTGCTCCCCATTTTAAAAGACCAGTCCATCGATTGGGAGGTTTTAGAACATGCATTGAAATTCACCCTTGATGCCGGCTTAAATGGAATTTATACCAATGGGTCTGCAGGAGAATTTTATAACCAAACAGAAGCAGAATTTGATAAATTAAGTGAATTAGTAGCACAGGAAGCAGAAAATGCTGGTGTCCCTTTTCAATTGGGTTGTGGACATCTCAATCCGCTCCTTTCTCTTGAGAGGGTAAACAGGGTGAAGTCATTTTCTCCTTGTGCCCTTCAGGTTATTCTACCGGATTGGATAAAAACCAATAATAAGGAGACGCTTAAATTCCTGGAAAAGACAGCAAGTGCTGCAGCCCCTATAGGACTAGTGATTTATAATCCACCACATGCCAAAAAAAAGCTTCTTCCAGAGGACTATGCAAATATTTTAATGGAAGGGATACCTGTAGTCGGATGCAAAACAGCGGGAGGGGATAAAGAATGGTATTCAAAAATGAATAACTTACCTAAGCCCTTTTCTTATTTTATCCCAGGCCATTTCATGGTTACAGGCATCACTCAAGGAGCGAAAGGGACTTACTCTAATATAGCCTGTATGCATCCAAAGGCTGTAATAAAGTGGTACCGAATGATGCATGAAGAACCTGAACGAGCTCAGCTCATTGAAAAGCAGCTTTTGTTGTTTTTTGAGAGAGAAATATTGCCGTTGATATTGGAAGAAGGGTATTGTGATGTGGCCATAGATAAATTTTTAGCTAGTATTGGGGATTGGTCAATGACTGGAACTCGATTAAGGTGGCCTTATTCAGGTATTGATCCAGAAAGAATAATAAATAAACGAAGAAAATTAAATAAATATGTTCCTGAATTTTTCAAGGAATTAGATTAAATAAAATAAACCTACTATCCATTATGAAAGCTAGCTTTTTACTTTTAATAGTTATTTTCCTCCAGTTGACCCCTGGATTTTCTAACGAATCGTTGAAAGATTCTTTAGAAGTAGAAAAAATATGGGACAAGGCGCCCCACAACGCCTTTCCTGATATGATCAGGTTTAAAGGATCGTTTTATATTGCCCTTAGAGAGGGGAATAACCATATGCCAGATAAAAGTGGGTCCATCAGGATCTTAAAGTCAAAAAATGGTGAAGATTGGCAAAGCGTTACCTTGTTAGAAGAAGATGACCGGGACGTTAGAGAGGCTCGATTGTCAATTACGCCGGAAGGCCGTATCATGGTGCTGACTGCCGTCGGTGTATATGAGGGTGGGTATAAAATTTTGTATCCCATGGTTTCATTTTCTGATACCAAAGGAGAGAATTTTTCTTCCCTACAAAAAGCCACCATGGATATGGAACCTTCCCTCGATTGGATATGGAGCCTGACATGGCACAAAGATGTGGGCTATGGGATAGTATACCAGAATAAAGTGGGAGGATGGGAAGTGCACTTGTTAAAAACCACCGATGGGATTAACTTCAAACATGTTTCACAATTACCGATTGATGGCAATCCCAATGAATCCACTATAAGGTTCGATAAAGAGGGAAAGATGTATGTTTTGGTAAGAAGAGAGGCAGGAGATAAGATGGGTGTACTCGCTAAAAGTGACGCTCCTTATAAAGATTGGACTACCAAGAAATTAACCAAGCAACTGGGTGGACCCAATTTTCTTTTTTTGGATAAAAATACCCTTGTCATGGGGAGCAGGGATTACCGAAAAACGGGTGCTAAAACGGTTATTCATATGACTGATCTTGAAGGCAATATTAATAAAACAATGGACTTGCCAAGTGCTGGGGATACAAGTTATCCGGGGATGGTCATTTATAAAAAGAAGCTTTGGTTTGTTTATTATTCCAGTCATGAAGAAAAGACCAGCATTTACTTAACCAAGATACCGCTTAAAGAACTAAACCAATAAGGGATATTGGTTAAACCCGAAATATGCAATAGACAATCTATTACGTACTGAAATCGATTTAAAATCAGCAACTTCGTTACTGTTTTCAATTTCACCATAGCGGTGCTATGCTAAAATCTCCAAACAGCCTGATTTTCTTGCGATTGCAACACTTCCCGTAAACACGGGACAGGCTTCACTCCTGACCATTGTCAGGGTGGAGAAATTCTATTACATAATCCGGGTTAAACATCACAACTAATTAATTATACACATGAAAAAACACTTATTAATAATTGCTGTTTTAATTCTAAACAGCTTGTCTGTGCAAGCTTTCGATCCAGCAGATAGTACTAAAGTAGCAGCGCCTGCAACTAAAGTAAAGGATTTTATTATTTATCAGGACCAAACCTATTATGCTACCTTCCCTTCCGTAGTTAAGAAAAGTAATGGAGAATACCTTGTAGCTTTTAGAAGGGCTCCTGACAGAATAGTAAACTTTAAAGAGAAGGGAAATAGTCATGTAGACCCAAATAGCTATTTGGTAGGAGTGACTTCAAAGGATGGGGTCAATTGGACCAAAGAACCGGAATTGATTTATTCTCATGCATTTGGGGGGTCGCAGGATCCATGCCTATTGCAATTAAAAGATGGTACCCTACTTTGTGCCAGCTATGGTTGGGCATTTTTGGAGGATGATGGTTTGGAAAACATAAGGAAACCACATTTTGCCAATAGTAAAGGTACGGTGTTTCTAGGTGGTTACTTGGTTAAATCTCTTGATGGAGGAGATACTTGGAAGGGGCCTATTTACCCACCATCTATTGAGCCTGAGGTAAACTATACCCCAATGGGGAATAAAGTGCCAGCCTATAACAGAGGAGCCTTGTATGAAGGGAAAAGTGGAAGGATATTTTGGGTTGTTGCAGCAAGTGATACTGAGAAAAGAGGAAAAACCTCTAATTACCTTTTGGTTTCCGATGACAAAGGAAATACTTGGGAACACCTAAGTACTGTTGCTGTAGATGATGAGGTAATCTTTAATGAAGCTTCTGCTTATGAAACTCCTAAAGGTGATATCATTGCTTTTATTCGTACAGCTAAATTTGATGATCAAGCAGTTATTGCACGATCAAAAGACGGAGGTAAAACCTTTGAGAAATGGGAATCAATGGGATTTCAGGGACATCCACTTCAGGCATTGAGATTACCTGATGATAGGGTGTTTTTGGTTTATGGATACCGCCACAAGCCTTATGGTATCAGAGCAAGGATTTTAAATCCTGAATGTACCGATTTTGCCACGGCAGAGGAGATTATTATCAGAGAAGATGGTGGAAGCACAGATATAGGCTATCCATGGGCTGTGAATATGGGAGAGGATAAAGTATTGGTAACTTATTACTTTAATATCGACAATAAGAACCGACACATTGCAGGAACAATTCTTAAAATAAATTAACCATTACCAACCAGTCCAATTTGCTATTAAAGCCCCTATAAGGAAACTTAATTAGCAAGTTGGACTTTTTTTACTAAGCTACTTCCTGAATATTGACCGTTTTTCTAAAATCGGATGGGGTCATTTTTTTAAGTTTTTTAAATTGCCGGTTAAAATTCGCCAGATTGTTAAACCCACAGGCAAAAGCTACCTCTACAATATTCATGTCTTCATTAGACAAAAGTTTACAGGCGTGTCCTATTCTGACTGTATTTAGGTACTCTATGAAAGTGATCCTATATTGCTCTTTGAAGAAATTACAAAAAGTAGTGACACCCATATTGGCCATAGAGGCGATTTCAGACAGGGTGATTTCCTGATCAAAATTAGTTAGAATATGGTTTTTAATTTTAGTCAGCCTATCAGACCCTTCAGGTTCACTGTCTATATAGCCAGGGCTGGCTAGCAATTGATATTCTTTGTTTCTTGAAAGGATATCAAAAATGGAAAGAAGACTTGAAAGCCGTTGGATTCCATTCATATGAACCATCTCCGTCATCAAAGCAGTGATTTTTTCCTTTGTTTTCCCTGTAAACGCCATGCCTCTGCTAGCAAGGCCTAGTATACTTTTGATGTTTTCCATCTCTGGTATCTGTAGAAAATCAGCGCCTAGAAAATCTGCTTGAAACTGAATAACTATGGCCTCTGCCTCGTGATCAGCCTCTCCCTTTGTGTAAACAGGATCGTTGACCCAAACATGTGGAAGGTATGGTCCCATACAAACCAAATCCCCAGGTTCAAAATAGCCAATATGATCACCAACCATTCTTTTGCCGGTACTCTTTAAAACCAATACCAATTCGTATTCCGGATGATAGTGCCAGGGACAAGGGAAATAAGGCCCTTTTTCCTTAAAGACTATAAACGATTTGTCAAATTCTTGCGGTAGCCTAACTTCTATGGTTTTCATAGCTCTTTTGTTTAACCCTATTAATTTAGAAAAAATAGAAGCAAATGGAAACTACTGTGTGGCAAAAGGTGATATAATAGTATAAAACAAAAAAATCCATTAAGAATTAATGCTGGAATTCAAGAGATAGAATATAATAAACCATGGTTTGCGCATCTTCAAAACTAATATCAGGATGAGGGGCCATCACGGGGTTTCCCCAAGAACCAAAACCCCCGGAAATAATTTTCCTTGCCAGTAAATCCCTATAGGCAGGTTTTATGGGATAACGCTTGGCAATATCTTTAAAGGCTGGTCCCTTGGATTTTTTATCTATTCTATGACAGTCGTAGCAACCGGCATAGGCGATAAGCACCTCACCTTTAGAGAGTACACTGTCGGGAACATGTTCATCCTTTCCCGGGATTTTTCTTATGTAGTTTTTTTGGCGGATTTCGCCTTCGGACAGAATTTGCTCCTCCTTTTCATTTGAATTACATGAAATCAATAGCAGACTCAGGCAAATAAGTGAAAAAGAAATCCATCTATTGGGTAATATTTGAAACATGCTCAAATTTAATATAAAAGATAAACTTGTCCTTATTTTTTTAATCAAAAAAAGGCAAGCCATGGCAATCTACTGCTTGATTATTTATAAATTTGGGTATGAGGAGATTATTTAGGTTTACGTTTAGTTTGGCAAGTTTTGCCTGTCTCTGCCTAGCAGGGCAAGCTCTTGCCCAGAGCAAATTAGAAAAAAGGGTTAACGAGAATGCCAGCAAGGTAGAAGGGAAGGTGATTGAATGGCGTAGAGATTTTCATGAGCATCCTGAACTAGGAAATGAGGAAACCAGAACAGCCGGAATAATAGCTGCCCACCTGAGAGCATTGGGTATGGAGGTCACCGAGGGAGTGGCTGTTACAGGTGTGGTAGGAATCTTAAAAGGAGGGAAGCCAGGACCTACAGTAGCTTTACGGGCAGATATGGATGGATTGCCTGTTACCGAACGAACTGCTGTTCCTTTTAAATCCAAGATAATGACCACTTATAATGGTCAGGAGAGTGGAGTCATGCATGCCTGTGGGCACGATTCTCATATGGCCATACTGATGGGAGTGGCTGAAGTTTTGGCAGAAATGCAAAAAGACCTTAAGGGCACAGTGAAATTTATTTTTCAACCTTCAGAAGAGGGTTTGGAGGACAAAACCATTGATACCTGGGGTGCCAAACAAATGGTAGAAGAGGGTGTGATGACAGATGTTGATGTGATTTTCGGATTGCATATCAATTCTCAAACACCAGCAGGGGTTATCAAATACAAACCGGGACCGGCTATGGCTGCAGTAGATGAGCTAGAAATTACCGTCAAAGGAAAGCAAGCTCACGGTGCTTATCCATGGTCTTCCATAGATCCTATTGTTACTGCTTCACAGATCGTGATGGGATTGCAAACAGTAGTGAGTAGAAACGTGAAAATTATAGAAATTCCAGCCATTGTTACCATAGGAGCAATACATGGTGGAGTTAGACACAATATCATTCCCGAACAAGTAGACATGATCGGTACCATCCGTACTTATAGCCAGCCTCAACAAGAGCTTATCCATCGGAGAATTAGAGAAATAGGAGAGCATATTGCAAAAAGTGCCGGAGCTGAAGCAGAGGTGTCCATTAAAAAAATGTACCCGGTTACTTTCAATGATGTAGATCTGACTGCCAAAATGCAACCAACTTTAGAAAGAGTTGCAGGTAAGGACAATTTGTGGGTGCATGATCCTGTTACAGGAGCCGAAGATTTTAGCTTTTTTCAGTTAGAGAAACCAGGTTTGTTTTTCTTCTTGGGTGGAATGCCTGTAGATAGAGATCCTGAAACAGCCCCTTCCCATCATACACCAGATTTTTATCTGGATGAAAGTGGCTTTGTATTAGGCGTCAGGGCATTGTCACAGCTGACATTAGACTATATGAACCTTTAAGCCTACTGTAATAGGCCTAGATTTCTAACATTTGTCCTGTTGGAATATGATAATTGGATTTAGATTTATCAGGATTAATTTTGCTAGTAATCCCTATACCATCAGTTAAACCCGAAATATGCAATAGACATTCTATTACGTGCTTAAATCGCTTTAAAATACCCAATCGTTGCTGTTTTCAATTTCACCATAGCGGTGCTATGCTAAAATCTCCAAACAGCCTGATTTTCTTGCGATTGCAACACTTCCCGTAACCACGGGACAGGCTTCACCCCTTACATTGTCAGTGCGGAGAAATTCTATTACATAATCTGGGTTAAATCGTTTCTTAGAAGGAATAATTCTAAAATTGAGGTCGGAGTGAGTTAAATTACGGAAAGGATAGCTATACCATCCTTTCCGTAATTACCCAATAAAAATTTCAGAGACATGGATATTCCGGAGTTCATTATGCTATTGATTAACTACATAAAAAGGAAGGTTATGAGAAGTGTAATTGCCACTGTCATCTGATATATACACATAAATTCTGTATGGGCCTTCGTTTTTTGGGGTCCTAAATTTCAGCGTAGATGCACTATCGGCTTCCATTAGGTAGCTCATGTTGTGTTGGTAATCATCAAGTTCATAAAACTTGGCCTCTTCAGGTCTTATTTCCCACTTAAATTTCAGGGCTGATAAATCATCAAAATCTGTTATAGGAAAGGCAAAATACAAGGAATCTGCAGCCAGGTATTGATTGCTTTGTCCGGGTCGGTCGTTAAAACTAATGTTAAAAATTTCAGGTAGATTGCTATGAAATGCTTCACCTTTCCAGAGACTTTGTATGTATTGTACAGTCTCTGAGTTCTCCCCTTCGGTAGAAAACTGGCTAAACCAAGTATTAGTAATTTCAAACTTATTCCCCCAGTAGAAGGCATAACTCCCTAAAAAAGAAGTGGTATCCTGATTCATTAATTCCCAATATTGTTGTAGAAAGTTAATTTTTTGCTTGGTGCTCAGCTCATAGGGTGCACCCCATGCTGTGTCTTTTACTTCCCAGTGACCAGGTACTCCCCATTCTGAGAAAATGTATGCTCTTCCCCATCCTTTGTTTTTATAATTTTTATTGTCTTCAAAGAAGTGCTTGATCAATCCGAATCCATTATATCCTAATATATCGACATTTGGCATCAGGTATTTTCCTCGTCCTATCGTTTTGACATTTATAGCTGTCATGACGGGATGATTGGGATCTGTTTTTTTGATCATCTTGGCAATTCTGTTGATGGTATAATATATCAAATACCTTGACCCCCCTTTTAAACTGACTTCATTGCCCACCCCCCACATCAGGAGCGCAGGATGATTTTTGTATTTTTCTATAAAAGGCTTTAATTCTTCTATTTTTTTATTGACTTCAAGAATATTCCAATATTTAAAATCTTCACCCCAATAAGGCCGACCAATTTCCAGCCCTAGGGTAACCGTTAAACCTAATGCTTCCGCTTTGTCCAAAATTTCACCCGCATTGTGTACGCTCCAGGTTCGAATAGAATTGCCCCCATAAGCTGAAACTTTTTCAAGATTATCAATGCCACTAGCCCCTTTTATAAAATAGGGGTTCCCGTTTCGGTAAAGTTGTGCTTTTCCTTCCGTGTACCTTACTTCTACTGCAGGAGAAATAGTTAAATCATTATCATATTTACAACTAATAAGCATTGGTAAAATACAAATAATATAAAAACAAGTAAGATTCGATTGTATTATTCTAATCATGATTTCTGTTGAGCTTAATTAAAATATTTGAAAGGTAAAAAAGATATGCCTTATCTTAATTTGTGCTGTAAATGTAAGTAAAAAATATTCAAATATAATAAATTGCTTTTTAAATATAATTTAGTGTTATTTGCATCAAATAATAATTCTTATGAAAGCAGCAGTTTTAAAAAGAAAGGTGTTGAATTTTTTGTTTTTAAGCACTTTTGTCATTTTTATATTTGGATTTTTTAAATATGTGGGTGTAGGCCATCCGGTGTTGTATGTACTGCTTGGTATTTCGCTACTTTTTAAGCTAATAAAAATCTTTTTTGAGTGGTATCATTTTTCAACCCTCAAAACCAAAGGAAGGCCTGAGAAATATGCTGGTAAAAAGACCTATACTGTAGATATGTTAACTACTGCATGTCCAGGTGAACCTTTTGAGATGATTGAAGCAACGCTTAAGGGCATGGTGTCGGTAAGGTACCCACATACCAATTATCTTTGTGATGAGGGTAATGACCCTAAGCTTAAGGCACTTTGCAATAAATTGGGTGTAATCCATATTACCAGAGAAACCCATGAAAATGCAAAAGCCGGAAATATTAACAATGCTCTAAAGTCTGCCAAGGGTGAGTTATGTGTAATTCTTGACCCAGACCATGTTCCTTTTCCTGACTTTTTAGATTATGTGGTTGGTGCGTTTGATGATCCTAAGGTGGGCTATGCTCAGGTAGTACAGGCCTACAAAAATCAAGCTGATTCACTGGTCGCTCAAGGAGCCGCAGAGCAGACATACCTATTCTATGGGCCATATATGGAGGCTATGAGTGAATATGGAACAGCACAGGCTATAGGTGCCAATTGTACCTTCAGAAGAGTGGCTCTGGACTCAATTGGAGGGCATGCGGCAGGATTAACTGAGGATATGCATACTTCAATGCTTTTACACGCCAAAGGTTGGACATCTGTTTATGTGCCTAAGGTTTTGTCTTTGGGTTTAGTTCCGAATAGTCTCGGTGCATTTTATCAGCAACAACTTAAATGGAGTAGAGGCACTTTTGATCTTTTATTTAATGTGGTCCCAGGTTTGTTCTCAAAATTTTCTTTAAGACAAAAAATTCATTATTCTCTGGTTCCCTTGTATTTTCTTTCGGGCTTGATAGGCCTGGTGGATGTTGGAGTACCTATTTATTCACTGATTTCTGGTGATTACCCATGGGAGTTAAATCCGGTTGTGTTTTTTGCTATTTTTACACCTTTTTTAATAGTTGGCCTTTACCAGCGCTATGATGCCCAGAAATGGTTGCATGACGCTGAAGAAAAGGGAATTCATTTGATGGGTGGCTTCCTTCGGCTCGGAACCTGGTGGATTTACCTCACTGGATTTATTTATACCTTAATCAATGTTAAAGTACCTTATATTCCTACTCCAAAAGAACACTCATCAAAGGGTGATTTTGTTTTGGGTTTACCTAATCTGGTTATCGCATTACTTTCCTTTTCTGCCGCTTTTTATGGGCTGAATAAAGATTGGCAGCCCTACAGTTTCCTCATGGCTGGATTTGCCCTTGTCAATGGCTTTTCTTTTTCTTTTGCCTTTTTTATGGGGCAATCTGACATAGTGAGAAAATCAAGGTACCTTTGGTATGATTTTAAAAATATATTTGTCCTTAGAAAAGCAGAGCTTACCTATGTTAAGCTGAGTACTTTTTCTTTTCCGGTAGCTATAGTTTTGCCTGCCTTTTTTAGCCTTTTTCTGTTGTTAAATGCAGTCAACTTTAAATTGGATCTTTTTGATAAAGTAATTACCTCTGAATTAGACAAAGAAAGAGGAGGGTTTTACCTCGGTATATTTCTCCCTTCATTTGATGATAACTCGGATACAGCACTAATCCATTCAGTTGAACAAAAAACCGGTGCTAAAATGGCCATTGTCTCAACTTACCTATCTTGGTCAGATGAGTCCTTGCCTGTGGATCAATGGGATGCGATAATTCAGGAGGGCCATATTCCCATGATTACTTGGGAACCCTGGACCAATCTATTTGAAAATCAAGAGGAAGTTCCTGAATTAAAAGAAAATAAAAAGGTGTTTAAACACATTACGGAGGGGGTGTTTGATGATTATATCCATTCCATGGCATATGCAATTAAGGCGCTTGATGCTCCGGTTTTTCTTCGGTTTGCCCATGAAATGGATAACCCTATGTACCCCTGGTCAGAAACTGGCGAAAATACACCGGAAGAATTTAAGGAAGCCTGGGAATATATTCATTATAAATTTGAATCCATTGGCGTTCAGAATGTTACCTGGGTATTTAATCCTTGGTCGCCAGCTGCTGTTTCAAGTTATTTTCCTTATGGCAAAGATAGTAGCATTACTGAACTTGTGGATTGGATAGGTCTGACAGCTTTGAATTATGATTCAGCAGCTATCCATCATAAAAGCCTTACTTTTAAAGAGATTTACCTTCCTTTCAGAAAGGAAATAAAGCAACATCAATTGGAACTTCCTGTAATGCTGGCAGAATTTGGTGCCACAAACTACAGTTACAATGCAGCAGGTTGGGTAAATGAATCACTTCCGCAAATTCGGGAAGATTACGCCGAGATTAATGCATTGGTGCTATTTTATAGTGACAGGGATAAGAATTGGATTACTAATTGGAGACCTGATGCAAAAGCTTCAAATATAGACTGGACTTTTGATCTCGAAAGCGTGGCATCGGAACTCCAAAATTTTGATCCAATAGATTTAAATGGTGGATTTTCATCAAAAGTTCAACTTGCTTCTGAGAAAAGAGTAGGGATTGGTGAGGATAAAGGAGGTTTTGTCATGGATATCTCGGGAGAACCTTTTTATATGAAAGGAATTTGTTACAACAACGGTCATGACTGGGAGGAAGGGTTTAAACCCCTTTCAAGAAAACAGGTTCAAGAAGATTTTAATAAAATTAAGGCCTCGGGAGCAAACACCATAAGAAGGTATGAGCCCAGTATTTATGATAGAAATATATTCAAGGAAGCAAATGCCCATGAATTAAAAATTATGTATGGTTTTTGGTTTGATCCAAAAACTGATTATTTCAGTGACCACAGTACTTTAGCGGACTACAAGGAAAAAGTATTAAAAAATGTCAGGAAAAATAAGGGTCAGAAAAATATTATAGCCTGGAATATTGGCAATGAAACATGGGGCCTACTTAAGAAATATTATGGAGAGCCATACTTGACCATCGTCCGAAGAAAGTATATCTCCTTCTTGGAAAATCTGGCAGTTGAAATTCATGAAATAGATCCAAATCGCCCTGTTTTTTCTTCAGAGGAACATGATAATGTTAGACTGTTGGCTGCTATTCACGACTTTAAACATTATGCGCCTTCTATAGATGCCATAGGAGTGAATTCCTATTATGAAGACAATATCAGCCAATTGAGTGAAATATTTCAAAAATATTATCCGGAAAGCCCTTATGTAGTGACTGAGTTTGGCCCAAAAGGTTATTGGAATAAAGAATTGGGAGATTTTAGAAATGATACCCTGCTCATAGAACTTTCATCGAAGGTTAAAGGGCAATCTTATCAACACCAATGGGAAACGCATATAGAGGGCAATAAAGGTAAAAATCTCGGTGGTTTTGCCTTTAGCTGGCAGGACAGGTTTGAAGGAACAGCAACCTGGTTTGGAATTACAGATTTTAATGGAAACTTAAAGCCTTCTTACCACTTTTTAAGCAGTGCCTGGAAAAAAGAAGGTATTCCTGAAAATGCTTTTCCTGATTTATATATCGTTGGTCAATGGCAAAATTTAAAAGCTGGAGAGAAAATATGGTTAAGTGCAGCTACTTTGAATGATTATCCTGGGAAATTGAAGTATGAATGGAAAGTCTATGAAGATAAAACATGGAAGAACTACAACCCTGTGCTCAATGAGAAAGAAGCTTTCCAGTACGTAGAAATTGAAATGCCAAAAAATAAATCCAGAGTTTACCTGTATGCCTATGATGAACATGGAAATGTCATTACCGCTTCAAGACCATTGGTGGCCGCAAATTATTGACTTCGTAAAGGGCATTGGGTAATCCCATTGCCTTTTTTTTTAATATGCATTCTGTAATGTTTTTTTAGTTTCTTGCGCCTCTCAGATGATACAATAAGGGTCGAAATGGATTCTTATATGACCAAATAATAGATCGATTGAATCTTTAGTTTCATTAGTTAGAACCTTTTTTTGTCAGCCTGAAAACAAGAAGGAACTTGAGGGTTTTTACTTGAAATATGCGGTTAATTGAAATTGTATTGCTTGTTTTAATTTGAATAAAATAAGGAAAACCCTATCCATAGGCATTCAATTTTACTGACTATCCCGTAAACCTTGCATTAATATAATATTGAAGCCTAAAAAGTAAAAGAATTCCCTTTTTTACCTAAATCTGATTATTTTAGGTAAATAATGTACTACCCAATACTTTTATCAATCTACAAAACCACAAACAACCAAAACATGATTACAATGAATATCGCCGATTGGAATTTTAAGTCAAAGCTCGAGAAATACTTGTGCTTATTACTCACTTTAGTTTTTTTAATAACAGGGGTAGGGAACCTTACCGCCCAAAATGAAGGAGCAGCAAAAATTTTTAAGGCAGGTGCTGCCCTAAGTGTAATTACTCCTAAAATTGGCACCTCAATCAATGGTAATTTTCAAGAAGATTTTGCCAAACATATCCATGATGACACTCATGCCAGGGGGTTGGTTTTAGATGATGGAAATACAAAAATAGCAATTGTAACATTGGACCTGTGTATGGCCTATAGGGAAACCTTAGACAATGCCAAAAAAAGAGCAGCGTCTTATACAGATATTCCCGTAGAGAATATGTTGATTTCCTCTATTCATACGCATTCCGGAGGTACAGCATGTTCCGTTTTCGGAAGTACCTATGATCCAGAATATTTGGTCTTTTTGGAAGAGCGGGCCGCTGATGCTATCATTAGAGCGAATAATAACCTGGAACCAGCAAGGATAGGCTGGGGCGTAGGTCAGGAGCCCAGTGAAGTATTTAACCGTCGATGGAAATTGAAAGAGGGCAAAACTTTTACCAACCCATTTGGTGGAGAAGATAAAGTAAGGATGAACCCAGGTTTTGAAAACCCGGACCTTTCAGGTCCTGCAGGTCCAATTGATCCGGAAGTGCCTATTATTTCTGTTCAATCACTAAGTGGGGAGCCCATTGCCTTACTTGCTAACTATTCCTTACACTATGTAGGAGGTACTAAAAGTGGGGATATTTCTGCTGATTATTTCGGAATGTTTGCCAATCGAATTGGTGAAATGATAGGAGCAGATTGTCAAAACCCTGAATTTGTAGGCATAATGACCAATGGTACTAGTGGGGACATCAATAATATAAATTTTGGTGGACCAGCGCCAAAACCCATGGAAAAGTATGAGAAAATGGCCATCGTTGCCAATAAGGTAGCTGCAGAAGCTTATAAAGTATACCAAAGCATTACCTATCATGACTGGGTGCCGTTGGCAAGTGCACAAACAGAAGTATCACTTGGGGTAAGGAAACCAGATGCTGCCGAACTAGAAAGAGCGAAAAAAATCGTAGCTGAGGCAAAGGGACCACTTCTACTTAAAAGAGATGAGTTATATGCAAGAGAAACTATTTTTCTAAATGACTTTCCTGACCAAAAGCAATTGATCCTTCAGGCACTACAAATTGGAGATTTAGCGATTACAGCTGTTCCTTGCGAGGTTTTTGTGGAAATAGGCATAGAAATAAAAGCCAAAAGTCCTTTTCAACAAACATTCAGTGTTTCTCTGGCCAACGGCTACAATGGCTATCTTCCTACTCCCAAGCACCATGAATGGGGTGGTTATGAAACATGGAGGGCACGGTCCAGCTACCTGGAAGTAAACGCATCAAATGTAATTACCTCTAATTTATTGGGTCTTTTAGACAAGTTGAAATCCTCTTCGATAACTTCTAAGTAACACTTAGAATAATTATCGAGATCTTAATAGTAGAAGAAACACCATCAATTTCTAAAAATGGCTAAGAACAATAAACTCACCAGGAGAGACGCAATAAAATTAAGTGCAGGTAGTGGATTTGCTTTGGCATTGGGGTCCACACCCGCTTTTTCCAATCCTGCTACTAAAAAGAAAAACCTTATACTGGAAGAAAACAAAAAGGAAGGGACCAGCTCTTGGCAGTTGACCAGAGTAAGACCCGACGAAAAACAATACCGTTCTACACTGATAGAAGGGTATTGTTCCAGACAAAGTCTAACGGCGGGAGAAAGTTTGGACATCATGGTGTCAGTTGATCCGGAAGAGGATTTCCAGATTGATTTTTACCGTACAGGCTATTATAATGGAACTGGAGGCCGATGGATGAAAAAGACAGGCCCTCTTAAAGGTAAGCGACAGGCCACTCCTGCTCTAGGTGAGAAGAATATCCACGAATGCAAATGGGAGGTTTCCACTTCTATAACGATTCCTGAAGATTGGCTGAGTGGAGTGTATTTGGGTAAATTGCGCACCTTGCCTAAAAGCCCTTCAGCGCCTTATTGGGAGAGTTATGTGATATTTATTGTCAAGGATGAGCGTGAAACAGACTTATTGTTTCAGTGCTCCGACAATACTTGGCAGGCCTATAACAAATGGCCTAATAATTATTCAATTTATACCCATCCAAAGGGAAACCAAGGCCCTTGGGCGCAGGTAAGCTTTGATCGGCCCTATGCTCGTCAAGGACAATATGATGCCATTGTCAATGATCCGCTTTCCTTCGGCTCAGGAGAATTTATTTCATTTGAAATGCCATTTTCCTATTTTTTGGAGAAGCATGGTTATGATGTAAGTTATTGTTCCAATGTAGATTTGTTAACCCCTGACAGAGGACTAAAAGCCAAGGCTTTCTTAAGCATTGGGCATGATGAATATTGGGACATCAGGCAATTTAGAAGTGTGGAAAAACTTAAAGAACAAGGAGTAAATTTATTGTTTTTCTCCGGCAATTCTATTTGTTGGGTGGCACCCTATACCTCAAGTGAAGCCGGCCAACCTAACCGTAGGATATTTAGAGGCGGGCCTTATGGTGCCAATAATGATTATGCAGTATTGAGGGAAAAGTTAAATGGCCCTTTTCCCGAACGAGGTCCAGATGAAGGGCTCTTAATGGGCGTAAGAAATACAGAACCTATTAATGGTGGAGGGGATTGGACAGTGAAAAAACCTGACCATTGGATTTTTAAAGGTACAGGCATGAAAAAAGGGGAAAGTATTCCCGGGCTTATCGGTTGGGAGTATCAGGCAGATGCGGCAGACATTGAGGGATTAGAAATTGTAGCGGAAGGTACGGCCTGGCAAGGTGGGGATAACCCATGTCCCTACCAGTCAGTTGTTTATCCGGGTCCAAAAGGCAATTTTATTTTCAGTGCAGCAACCATTTTCTGGGCAATGGGATTGAGTAGCCCTCCTGGACATACCTTGCCTTGGTCCCATTATAGTAGGCCGCATGGGCCAGATCCCAGGGTGCAAAAGATCACCCATAACTTACTAGAAAAAGCCATAAACTCATAGTAAAGTTTTTCTTTCCATTTTATTTACCATACTAAAAATATTTTAGCACATAAAACATGACATTAAAGGCAGGGAATAGTGAAAATGGCCAGGCACATCGTTTTGTCCTTCTGGGCTTTATGGCTGGAATTATGCTTTCAGGATTAATTTTCGGACATAAAGTAATCGCTCAGCAGTCGGGTCTGAAAGCCGGAATGGTGCAATCTGAAATCACTCCTTCAGAAGCCGGTTATCCTCATTATCGAGGACCGAGTACTGGAACACATGATCCATTGTATGCCAAGGCAGTGGTTTTTCAGCAAGAAGGAGAGAAAGTAGCTTTAGTGGTGGGAGATCTTTTATGGGTAGAGAGAGACTTGTCGGTTAGAGCCAGGATGCGCATTGAGAAGGAAACAGGTATACCTTTTCAGAATATTATTATTGCAGGAACTCATTCCCATACCTCTCCGGCCTATCATCCCAATATTAGGGAGCTTACCGGAACATTAAGGCCACCCTTTGACACGCAACTGGATACAGGTAAAGCCGATGTCTATCCTAAGGAGCTTGAAGATGGTATCGTTAATGCGGTGGTAAAAGCCTATGAGCAAAGAGAGGAAGTAGTACTGGAAGTGTTTGGAGAAGAAGTTAATGATTTGGCATTTAACAGACGCTTTATTATGAAAGATGGAAAGTTGATCACCAATCCAGGTAGACGCAATCCATCCATTAGGGAACCGGAAGGACCTACAGATCCAGAATTGGCAGTTGTGATGATCCAAAGGAAGAAAGACAAGCATCCAATTGGGACGGTCTCTAATTTTTCTTTACATGCCGATACCTTTGGTGGAACGGCTTTCAGTGCCGATTACCCGGGATTTTTGGCCAATAATTTACAAAGGCATTTTCATAAAGATTTTGTATCGCTATTTGCAGCAGGAGCTTGTGGTAATATCAACCACATAGATGTTACCGGTACTAAGGAAGAAGTAAAAAGTTCTTCTGAAATAGGCAAAATTCTCTCTTCTGCAATACTTCAAAAACCCAATAAATTTCAAAAAGTCAATGGAACAGAACTAAAGGCAATAGCTAAAGTCATTTATGTTCCCATCCAACATTTCACTCCTGAGGAATTGGAATGGGCCAATACAGAAACTGGGGCTCCACGACTTTATGAAGAAACGGCCTTTCTGGAAAGAAGAAGACGGTTAAAAATCAGGTCGCTTGAAAGAATTAGAAGAACAGAAGCAGTTCCTCCTGCAATAGGGGATCAACCATGGAGAATCCCCTTAGAGGTGCAGGTGTTTCAAATTAGCGAAGACCTGGCCATCGTAGGACTTCCAGGTGAAGTGTTTGTAGATTTAGGTTTGGCTATCAAAGAGAATTCCCCTTATAAAAATACAATAGTGGTTGAATTGACCCATAGCCATATTGCTTATGTCCCCACAAAAGAGGCATTTACCCGTGGAGGATATGAAACCATTAATTCAAGACTAGCCCCGGGTGGGGGAGAATTGCTGGCAGATACTGCTATAGCATTGTTGCAGGAAATACATGAGCAACAATAAATAACAAAATTGGATAAGGCACAATAAGAGGAATTTTCTATGCAAAATAAAAGCAAAGTAATATTCGACAGACGAAAGTTTATTGGAAGAGTAGCGACAGGAACTTTGGGTTTGTTGTCCTCACCTGTTATGTCAATGAATGGAGGAGCATTGCTTGAACATGAGGATGACTTTGGTATGAACAAGGTGGGTGAGTACAAATGGCAAATAGGCATAGCTAAGGCCTTAATAACCCCTCAAAATGACGTTTGGCTTGCAGGTTACGGTAGGAAAAGAGTGGCCTATGGCAAAATCCATGATTTATGGGCCAAAGTAATTGCGCTGAAGGATACTTCTGGCAAAAGGGTGGTGATGGTTACCACTGATCATATGGGCATGTCTAAGACCGTCTATGAACGGATCTTTAACAAAATCGCGAAACAATTTCAATTGGAACGCTCTCAATTTATGTTGACCTTTTCGCACAATCATTGTGCCCCTTGTTTAGAAGATGATCTGGTAGATTATTACCCAAGTGATGAACAACAGAAGAAAGCGGTAAAAGAATATACCTTATGGATGGAAAAAGCGCTAATTGCTGCTGTTGATGAAGCACTTCATAACTGGCAGGATTGTGAATTATTTTTAGGTGGAGGTAATTGCACTTTTGCAGTAAATAGAAGAGACAATAAAGAGTCAGAAGTCCCGGATTTATTGGCTAAAGGAATACCACTACAAGGAGCAGTGGATCATGAAGTGCCTGTTCTGGCTGCTAAAGGTCCCGGAGGGCATTATTTAGCCTTGCTTTTTGGGTATGCCTGTCACCCTACCACATTGGATTTCAATACCTGGTGTGGAGATTACCCTGGGTTTGCGCAGATTGATTTAGAAAGTAAATTCCCAGGTACGGCAGCCATGTTTTTTAATGCTTGTGGTGGAGATCAAAATCCTTTGCCTCGTAGAGAGCTGGCACTGTGTGAGAAATACGGTAAAATGCTTTCCACTGCCGTTGAGGAAGCATTAAATAATCCATTGGAAAAAATTTCTTCTAATCTGAATACATCTTTCAATTTTGTGGATCTGGCTTTTGAAGAAATGGTGACTTTGGAAAAATTAGAACCCATAGCCAATGGCAAAAGTCCACTTCAAGCCAGGTGGGCAAAGCGGATGATTGCAAAAATTGAAAATGGAGAAATATTTGACACTAGCTATCCTTATCCAACCCAAGCTTGGCAAATGGGGAATGAACTTCTGTTTATAGGAATTGGAGGTGAGGCAGTAGTAGATTACTCTTTAAGGTTTAAAAAGGAGTTTCCTGAGAAAACTTGGGTTTGTGGTTATGCCAATTATATGGCAGCTTATATGCCCTCTCGTCGTGTTTGGGAAGAGGGTGGATATGAAGGTGGATCTCATTTGGACGAATACGGTCATCCCGCTTGGAGATGGCGAGGAGATGTAGAAGACAAGATTGCTGCAAGTGTGCATAAAGTAGTGAAGCATACGAAGTCTGTGGATTGGTAAGGAGGTAGGTTATTTTTATTATTCCAGTAAAATCGTCATTGCGAATCCTTGCGGGTTGGCTGAGTGGAAAAACGGTGAGGCAAACTCACCTTGTAGTGGATTCTCACTATTTTTGAAGACATTGGATTTTGCTAAAGTGATGTTATTTCCAGAAAAATCACTCCTCCTTCAAGCGAATTACGAACATTTGACGAGTGCCATTCTTGTCAATCCCAGGTACTAAGATGGCATCATTGCTTCGGTTCCAACGCGGGGCAGGGTCTATACGGATGTCACCACTGTAAAGTCCTTTGTTGATTCCTTCACTTCGGGCAAAGGCACCATCACTTCTTCGGTATACCGCATAGTAGTTTTTATTATCATCACTGTATCCATTGACGAATAGGTCACCATTTGGAGAAAGGGAAATGTCTCCCTCCGGTTTGGGAAACATTTCCGGAGTTCCTAAGCTTCCTATGATTTCCTTGCTGTCAACATTGTAACGAATTTGCTCGTCTGGACCTTTCCCATCATTGTATTTTATGCCGATCAATACATTACCTAAATCCCACTCCGGATGACCACCTATATGGGTTTCATGGAGTTGAAGTCCGGTACCATCTGCATGAATGGAGGTAGGTACATTGATTCTTTCCTTGCCTTGGCCACTCCATCCCGCCCTGATAAAAAAATAAATGCGATTGGCATTACGATTCCAGAGGGTGTGATTGATAAATAAGCCACTGTGGTCAAGTTTTGGATTGGTTTCTTTTAGTTTATTTTCCATTTGATGGTAGGAAACCAACAGTTTCTTATTTCCGGTTTTTACATCCACGAGAAATATCCCATCATTCTCAGGTGCCAATTGATCCTTGGACCAGTCCAGTGCCCCGGGATATCCGGTAACGAGTCTAAGTCTTGCCAAGCGGCCATAATTCAGGCCGAGCCAAGCTGAGCCATCAGCAGCGACACCACCATTCCCGATAGGGCTGTCTTCATAACGGTATTCTTTAACTCGTTTTCTTTGATTGATATCATACAGCACTGTAAATACTTTTCCTGTAGTAAGGTCGCGGTCATTAAAGAAAAACTGGTTTTCGGGTGCTAAAGGGTTCCAATAAAACATAGTGCCCTGCTGAGGATTCCATGCGTGAGATTTGTCCAGCCGGATTAGCTTGTTTTTATTCTGGGTGTCGATAAGAAAAACCGTTGCCGATTCTTCAGGTCTTGGCATGCGGTCTATGGCATCTATCTCAAGTCCTAAAATATACCTTCCTGATTCATTCCAAGGGATGGTTTGACATTGGCCGATGTAGCCAAAGAAGTGGTGCTTTTTGCCAAAGGTTAATTGTTCAATGCTAAGATTGAAAGAGTTTGCTTGTGTAAAGCCTGAAAGAAAAGTTGCCAGGTAGATAAAAATAAAAAAAGAATATAAAAGGCCTTTTTTAGAGAAAAAGCTTCCTTTTATATTCTTTAAACTTTGAATAAAATAAGGCATGATCTGGATGGGTTTGTTATTAAAAGGCAATAAGCTATGCTTGATAAATATAAGCAATTATTGCAATTTTTTGCCCAGACCCAGACGCACTTTATTTATTTTAACCCGGATTATGTAATAGAATGTCTATTGCATATTTCGGGTTTAATTTATTTGGCATTGGCCAACATGGTATTGAAGATATCAAGTTGCTCTCTCATGGCCGCAACCCTGTCAGCAGGTGTGGTGCGTGCTTCCAAAAGAATCCAACCCTTGTAATTCATCCCAACGAATAAATTCATCAACTCCTGATAAGGGTAATTCCCCTCATTTAGCTCACGGATATGAACCGTGTCACCAAACCATTTTTTTACAGAGTTGAAGTTGGCTTCCAAGCCGGGGGCCATAAGGTCCTGATCGTTGGAGTTCCAGCAGATCTTAACACTTTTTTCAGTTACCTGATCAAATATGGCTTTCATATTTGGCAATTGTTGTGTCAGTTTTCCATGCACTTCCACCCTTACCAATTGGCCCAGATCACTGGCAAATTTACCTACCTCGTTAAAGGATTTTGCGATCTGCGCTATGGTTTGCTCTTTGGATACCTCCGCAGGAAGTCCATTAGGCTTTACTTTAATTCCAGTGGCACCTATATCCTTGCAAAGTTGAAGGTATTTCTTAGTCCCTTCTATGTTTTCTCTAACTTGGGCTTGGTCAGTGTAGTGATAAGCATAGTTTGAACCATAGCCAAGGCATTTTACAGGACTGTCTTTGAAGCGTTTTTTTACTTCTTTTCTTTCGTTGGTAGAAAGACTTGCCTCTACACCATGTGCATGTTCAGTTCTTAATTCTACACCGAGTAAACCTGCCTTTTCACAGTTTGTCAAAAGAGTAGGGAGGTCCCAGTCTTTTCCCCATTGATAGGTTACTAAGCCAAGGTTCATTTTGGGTTTTTTAGCGAAAGCTGCCGCAGTAGCAGGGTCCAATAGTGAGAGACCTATTCCTGCAGCAATACTCTTTTGGAGAAAATTCCGCCTTGATTGATTGTTATCCATTGAAATGCTTGTGTTTAAATGGGTTTATCCGGTTATTTTTTAGCGTATTCGTCAGCTAAGGCATTGATTTCATCTTCACTAAGGTGCTCAGAAGCTACCACAACTCTGTATTTGAAAGTAGCTGTTTCGCCTTTTTTCAAGCTGTAGTTCAATTCGTCTTTGCCACCAGAAAGTGCTTTTTGACCTAAAGTGTTTGCTGCAAATAAACCGTAATCTCTAGCATGCCAATAAGTTGGGTAGCCTGGGTTTTCTGGATGATCAATGATTATCAAAGAAACTTGCTCTCCTTTAATTTCACTTGCCAACTCCATCCAACGGGCTCTAGTACCCCAAACATCCCCTCCTGTAATTCCTTCTGAACTTTTGTAATCCCCTTTTACATAGGTATTGTCCATTTTATCCACTTTGGTTTCAACACCATGTGAATCCATTAGGGTAGTTGGTTTCTCTGAAGGCAACTCCATCTCACGGGCAACACGGATGGCAAACATTCCTTCTTTGTTGTCTGTGAACTTAACCTCATCAATCAATGCCGTTAATTCGGTAGTACGGTCAATAATGCGGATATCTTTTCCTGCTTTAAAAGAAAAAGAAGTTTTCTCTTCCAACATGCTTGTGTTGTCAGGAGCTTTCCATAGAGACTTCGTAACCAATAGGGCCTTTCCTTTACCACTTTTAGTTTTTTCGATAGATTGGTGAAAGATGGAGCCATAACCATCCTTTTTGGAAGCAGGAATAGCTTCTGAATTGTTCCAGAAATCAAGTCCGTTAACATCACCATAATTTAACCAAATACCTACGTGATGAGGGTGGTCGGTTCTGTCTCCTGCTTTATTGATCATTGGATAACTCCTAGTCAGCATGTTTCCATCTGGTGAAATTACTGGCCAAAGTACCGGTTTCATTACGTTGTCTGGATAGATATAAGAAGTGAATAGTTCACCAGCAACCATTACATCTACTTTTTTCTCGCCGTCTTTAATTTCGATTTTAATGGGTTCTTTGTCTTTTTGACCAAAGAGGAGAAAATTGCTGCTCATTGCCATTATTACTACTAATGCTATGTATTTCATTTGATAATTTTGTTTATATCTAAAATATAAATTTAAATCCTTTTACAAGAAAAACCTGTCAGGGTAAAAATTCCTGGCAGGTTTTTCTAAAAAGGCAATCAATATTTTGACTATTGATTGTTTAAACCTTGTCTGGAACTTCAAAACCTGGTCTGTAATTACGGGTAAGCATGGCATCTGCTTCCGGATCATTGACAAAAGTCTCAGATTTTGGATTGAACGTCAATACACGGTCCAATTGATAAGCTATATTTCCTAGGTGAGCCAATCCTGAAGACAGGTGCGCTGTTTCTACAGGGCCGTTTAGGATGGAAGCATCATGCTTACGAACTGCCTCAATAAAATTAGCAAAGTGACCGTCAGTCCCACCGGCTCCACGATCCATTTCAGATCCAGAAGGTCCGCCATCTTGTCCTGATTTACCAGGGGTTCTATCTTTGCCAAGGAATGTTTGGTATTTGTCATACCCATCAACTACCAAATAACCTTTGTCCCCATAGAAAATATTACCTACAGTAGCTCCATCTTCAGCATTGGTGCACCATGGTCTTACTTCAAACTGAATGATTTTGTTCTCATCAGGATATTTGTACACAGATGTCAATACTTCTGGTACTGTTTTGGCATCATCCCATAGGAATTTTCCTCCCATGGAAGTGATTTTAGTAGGTAGCCCTACATCTAATCCCCACATACATAGATCTGTTTCGTGGATACCTTGGTTACCAACATCTCCATTGCCATAGTTAAAATTCCAGTGCCAGTTGTAGTGCACTAGGTTTTCAGTAAATGGAGTTTTTGGAGCCGGTCCTGTCCATAAATCGTAATCCAATCCTTCTGGTACAGGAGAAAATCCTTTGTCACCGATGCTCGGTCTCCATCTAAAAACTAGACCCCTGGCCATGTAAACATTTCCTATATAACCATCACGTATTAGTTGGATGGCTTCTTGAACTGCAGGAGAACTTCTAAGCTGAACACCATGTTGAACGATTCTATCGTATTTATGAGCTGCTTCTACCATTTTCCTACCTTCCCAGATATTATGGGAACCAGGTTTTTCCACATAAACATCTTTACCTGCCTGGCAAGCCCAGATGGTAGTCAATGCATGCCAGTGGTTAGGAGAAGCAATACTGATTACATCGATATCTTTATCGTCCATTACCCTACGTAGATCTTGTTCCAAGACCACGTCTGCATTGTATTTTTCCTTAAAGCTTTTTTGACGTTCCTTAAGGATATTCATGTCAGGATCACAAAAAGTCTTTATTTGAACATTTTTTTGTGACATAAAGCCTTGGATATGGCTTTTTCCTCTACCATTTAAACCTAAAACTGCAGCATTGATCCTATCATTGGCTCCAAATACACTGGAAGGTACAATTGTAGGAGCAATAAGAGCAGCCGAACCGGCTACGGCTGATTTTTTAATAAAGGATCTTCTTGATGATTCCTTATCCATATTCAAATTTGGTTTATTATTGAAGTTATAATTAATTCGACCCATTAAATTAAGAAATTCCCCTGACCAAATGATAACAGCAGGGGAATTAATTTACTTTTTATTCACAAGTGGTTAAATTTTATTCGCCAATGGCTCTCATAGGGTCTTCATTGGGAGCACCTGCAGGTTGAACTACATGATTTAGTGGTTCAATATTGTTCTCTGCACCATTGTAACCGGTAGTTTGGTTCAATATAGCATCCACATTACCTACAAGGTATGGCTGATAAACAGGCCAAAATACATGCATAGGATCCATGGTGTATTTGGTAGTGCTGTAAGTAGCCCACGGAACTTCGTCTCTAAAGAAGGTGTTTTTCTCCATCATCCTGTCATAATAGAAACTACTCGCTGAAAGCGATTTTTCTATATCTGTACCAGAGATTGAATAAGTCTTGCCATTGTAAGCCATTTTGCCACTTTTAGCAAAGATTACAGAAATACGAACCAACTCATCATGACGGTATTCTTCACCAAATAGCTCTCTGTTTCTTTCGTCTAGAACTGCTCCAATACCTTCTGTTTGAATGTCTGCAACAGTATACATTTCCATGGCGTTAGCTCTTTGACGGATGGTGTTGATGTCTTCAGCTACACCTGCATAATTGTCTTGCCAGTAACGAGCTTCTGCCCTTACTAAATAGGCTTCAGCAATTCTCATGATGTACATGTCCATTTTACCTCCATCCTGACGGTCAGGTCTAGATTCTTGGTTAACAGAGTAAAACTTGTATCTTGGGTAACCGAACCAGCACCTGATGGTATCCTGACAAGTTAAGTTGCCATTGTCATCATATAGACGAAGGGGCTCCAAATAATATTCACTTCCATCTTCCAATAAAGAAGGATTGTCATACAAAACATCCTCCATCTCAAACCAGTTAAGGTCTTTGTGACGGTAATCTTGTTCGTCAATTTTTCCTTTAAAGTTCCAGATGTCATATTGAGAATAGTTGGTAGGTCTCGCAAATCCTTGACCTCTACCCCATTTTTTCATCATTCTACCTCTTTCGTCGCTAGTAGACTGCTGTACATCTGTACCGGTTCTGGTAGTACCAGGCTCCCAAACACCTAGGTTTGTACTTACAAAGTTAGGACCCCAAGCTCTGATTCTAGCAGATCTACCTTGCGTACCCAATACGAATGGCTCATTGACAACCAACCAAATCCCTTCAGGATTACTGGTTTTTTGTGCTCCTTTGTCCATGTGTAGGTAATTTACTGCATCAGCAGAGGCATAACCACTTCTACCAGGCAATGGATTTCCTGTATTTGGATTGTTGGTATTGGCAACTTCTACCTCGGTAACATCTGCAGGTATCATGTCATCAGTGAAAAGTTGAGATTCACCTCCGTTGATGACATCGTCCATTAATTTTTCAGCATCGGCAAAACGTAAGTTAAGCATGTAATACTTAGCTAAAAGGACACGTACAGCATCCTTAGGGGCTTGCCCTACAGGTATTTGACTTTTTGGTTTAACATGCTGTACAGCATATTCCAAGTCTACAATCATTTGGTCCCAGATTCCTTGCATATTAAATGCTTTAAAATCACGCCTCGCTCCTGCTAGCACATTTAGTGGGAAAGCAACATTACCAAAATCCATGGTCAATTGCATGTAGAAAAAGGCTCTCAAGAAATAGGCTGAACCTAATAAGTGATTCCTATCTTCATTGTTGGTACCATTATCCCAGTCAGGGATGTCAATATAATCTATTACTGTATTTGCTTTCTTGATATGCTTATAATTGTCAGCGTAAAAAGACCTTGTACGTCCAGCATCATTGTTTCTACTGTTGGTAGGCGTAGCATATACACGTAAATCTACAAATGCATCCGGTTTATCCGTAGCAGATACCACAGAAGCATCACTCATGTTACTGTTGAACATCAGTTCACGGGTATCACCATTCCATTGACTGAAAACCCCAAGATATGCTGCATCCAAGGCAGTTTGGAGTCCTGCTGCATCTACAAAAGTGTTTTCAGGACTTAAGTATGACAATGGTTTCTCATCCAAGAATTCTTCGTTACATGAGAACGAAAATACCAGGAATACAGGAAGTATTATCCCTTTAAATATATTTATCTTTTTCATTTCTTTCTTTTTTTAATTTGTGTTTCTAAAACTGTAATAGTGCTTAGTTTTAGAAAGTTACATCCAAACTAAATGAATAAGTTCTTGGCATTTCTCTAGCAGATTCAGGATCGCCTAATTCCTTAATCCATGGAGTGAAGACAGCCACATTTTCAATGTTAACGGCTAGTCTTACCCTATTCGCTTTGACTTTTTCCAAAATATTTTGAGGCAAACTATAACCTACTGAAATATTTTGAAGCCTTACATAAGACTGACTCAACCATGCATTACCACCACCCAAATTGATTGAGTTAATTCTGGCAAAATCATTTTGTCCGTTAAGCGGAGTCCAGTAAGGAATATCGTACCAGTTGTGGTTTTTGATATATTGTTGAGAATTGTTAAAAGGTTCAGAAGTACCTCCTTTGTATCCCAATCTAGCTAGGAATATTACACCTAAATCAAAGTTCTTATATTCTACATCATTTCTTAAAGTGATGTACCAAGGGTTATTGGTTAAGCCTAAGAATACTTTGTCATCAATGTCAATGTCTCCATCACCATCTTGATCCACAAACCTGAAGTCTCCGGGGAATAGGCCATATTTAGCAGCTTCTGCTTCTTCTCCCAATTGGTAAACCCCATCTAATTCCCAATCCCAAATGATGTCTTTGTTTTCACCAATAAACCATCCGTTTTGTAAATCATCAGGCTCTCTCATTACTGTATTTCCTTCACTGTCGGTTGTCTCAGAAGGAGCATTTCCTAAAGTGGTGATTTTATTCACTCTATAAGTGACGTTAAAGGCAGTAGTCCACACAAGGTTAGCAGTAGATACATTGATTGAGTTTAATCCCAAATCAAAACCTCTGTTCTGTAAATTCCCTACATTGGTTTTAACTGATTCAAATCCTGATAAATCAGGTAGTTTTTGATCCAACAATAAATCTCTTGTTTCTGACTGGTATACATCTAAGGACCCGCTTAGTCTATCATTGAAAAGACCAAAATCCAAACCTACGTTAAAAGATCCGGTACGTTCCCATGATAACATAGGGTTAGCTATTCTAGTGATCTCTGTATAAGGTGTAGGTACATATCCTCCATCATAATTCAAAAATACACCATTACTCAATCTTGCATAAGCATTGTAGTCTTCCAATCCACTACTGTTTCCGTTAACCCCATAACTCAATCTTAACTTTAAGTAATTAAGTGCTGAGTTGTTTTGCATAAAGTCCTCATTGCTAATTGTCCAAGCTCCAGATACTGAAGGGAAATTACCATAGATGTTTTGTAAACCAAATCTAGAGTAACCATCTCTTCTGATGGAAGCAGAGAAATTGTATTTATCACTGTAGGCATAATTTACCCTACCCATTAAACCTGTTCTAGAGTTTGTCTCATCATAAGAGGACATGGTAGGATTAAGGCCAAGTTGTACTGCGTGATAACCAAGTGCAGATGTTGGGGAGAAATTGTTAGTCATTGCTCTGGTTTCCCATCTTTGGTTTCTTTCTGCATTGTATAATCCAGTGAAGTTGATTCTGTGCTCACCGAAAGATTTGTTCCAGTTTAAAGTAGTGTTGGACTGCCAAGAGAAGTAATCATTGTACCTTCTTTCAGCCGCATCTACAGCCCTTTGAGGGTTTCCTTTTTCATCCAAGTCAAATCTTTTGTAAACATCAAATCGAGGAGTGTAATCCGTTCTTAATGTAAAGTTTCCTGGTAAGTTAACAGAAGCATATAAGGTAGGGTTAATCATAAACCTGGAATAGCTTCTTGTGTTCCAAGATGGATCCTGGTAAGGGTTACTAATATTTGAACCTGCAGCCTGATCATTCAAGTTTTCTCTTGTTTGTGGCATGCCATTCTTCCATGGTTGGTCATAAGGTGAAAAAACCCTAAAGCTACCACTTTCTACGGCTTCTTGTCCTTCGTTTTGGTAAGTAAAGGAAGTATTTGCACCAATGGTGAAAAACTCAGCCAAATTTACATCCAAATTTAAACGAGAAGTGATTGTTTCAAAGGATTCTCCAATTTGAACAGATTCTCTATTACTGTATCCCAAAGAGTAATAATAGGATACCCTTTCATTTCTTCCTGATACACTAACGTCATAATCCTGTCTTACACCTGTGTGGAATAAGAAGTCTTGCCAGTCGTAAGAAATACCATTCTGGTAATTCTCAATTTCGTTTTCCCAAAAACCAAAGTTATTAATCCTAGCCAAATCGATTTTAGCTGGGTCAGTTTCACCTGGTATACCATTGGCAGCAAGCCAATCATCTTGGTACTGAGGATCAATGCTGTTATAATCCCTAAATCTTGTCCAAGGATCAGTAATGGAATTGGTAATGGTTTCGTTCATGTCCGTTAACCAATTCAATACATCTTCACCACCTTTGTGAGTCTGTTGTCTTCTAGCACCTGTTATTAATCCAACTCTGGAGCTGAAAGAGATTTGAGGTTTGCCATATTCACCTCTTTTGGTGGTAAATATTACTACACCATTGGTCGCTTGAGAACCATAAACGGCGGCAGCACTCGCATCCTTCAAAACATCAACACTTTCTATGGTGTTAGGGTTGATTTCTGCAAGGTCACCTCTAAATATTACACCATCTAGTACAATAAGTGGACGGTTCGCATTGGCTTCATCAGTTGCGTCAGCTTTAATAGAAGCATCTCCACGAACATTGAAACTAGGAACGTTTTTCGCACTTGTGGAATATCCCACACTTAAACCTGGTACTGTTGTTCTCAAGATTTCAGAAACAGAGGTAGGTTTGTATTTCATTACCTCTTCAGCCTGCACGTTGATTACAGCACCTGTAAGGTCTTTCTTCTTTTGCGTACCATAACCAATAACAACCACTTCATCCAAAGCTTGGGTGCTCATGGTAAGGGTTACATCTATAGTAGATTGGTTGCCAACTTCTATGGTTTGACTCTCAAAACCTATAAAGGAAATGACCACTGAAGAATTATCAGGTACTGTAAGGGTGTATTTACCATCCAGGTCGGTTGCTGTTCCTATGGATGTTCCGGGTACAGAAACAGTGGCTCCTGGAATAGGTTGGCCATTGTTGTCAGTAACTGTTCCTGATATCGTGACGTCAAACATATCTGCCAATGTCGATTTGCCTACATTGGAATTGGAGGCAGTCGTAAGCTGATTTTGTTCGATATTTTTTAGGTTTTTGTCCAAACTTGTTTGCTGAGCCATTAAGCTCCCTGAAAACAAGCAGAACGATAAAGTCGCTAGTGATGATATCGGTTTCACCACTAGTCGATTAAGTAGTTTTCTTTTCATAATGGATTATTGTTAATTGTTTTTGATTAGAAAGAAATCCTTTCTTAAAATCGGGTTTGGGCTTTTAGAAATCTATTTCATTGGCATTTGGTTTATTGATGAACGGTAAATAATTTACATGAAGTAACAAATAGATATTTCGTTAAACATGGATCTTTTCTCGTATGTCAAAACTTTATTTTGTTATAATTTATAATTATTGATAAATCGTGTGTATTTGACTGAAAATTGCTATTTTTATTATTGTTTCATTATTGCATATTAAAAATTTTTTTCTCCTAAAAAAAATTTAAGTCCAACTTTATCAAAAAGCAGTCGTAATCCCAATTTTACAGCAAATTGTCGTAAAAAAGCAGTCGGTTTAATATAATATTATTGTCATTTAGTCATTATTCATTTAGATTAAAAGAGATGATGAAATTGATATCATTTTTTTGTGATTATACTGGTTCTTATTCAAGAAGTTTTGTTTGGTTAATTTGAAGATTGAGGATGGTACGCTTTTGGGGCTTCTATTTTTTGGATAAAGTGTTGCTCTCCTTCTTTTGGCAGGTAATAAATAAAGTATTATCTAAAAAGAACATTTTATCTGTGCTCAATCTGAGTTATTCTGTATATGCGATAGGTCAAGTTTTTAACTCGGATTATGAAAAAGATTGTCAATTGCCTATTTCGGGTTTAAGGCTGAAAAAAAATAGCACGGTTGAGCCATGCTATTTTTTTGAAAAGAGAATGTAATGCCTGTTTTTTCTAAAAAACTATGGGTATTTTAAAAAAATCGGTTAGTTATTTCTTTATGTTAGTTTTTACCAAAACCTTACTCCTATTGTAGGATAAAGGGTGTTAAGTTTGTTGGTGCCAACTACCCCTACCTGAATAGAAATGACTTGACTGACTTGCCTTCTGTAGAAAGCTTTGATCGTAGTTTGGTTGAATAGTTGGCTTTTCTCTTCGTTCAATAGGTAGCCAATGCCTATCATGTTTTTATTATTGGATTTGGGATTGAATAGCTCCCAGCTGAATTCCGCATTTAAAAACCAATTGTGATTGACCGCTACCTTGTTTTCAATCTTTTCCGGGAAAAAAACGGAGTTGGTAATCGAAGCGCCAATATCAAATTTTCTCCAAGAAATCTTACTCCTAAACCCTATCTCAGGTGTGAAATAACCTCCCGTATAATCTAATCCTACAGGAAAAGTCATTTCTAGCCGATCTGCATAAGGGACATATTTTTTTTCAATGTTGAGAATTACTCTGTCCACACTTGTCTGTGGAAATGCCTCGGCTAGCCTGTAGGTAATGGTTTTAAACTCAGGAAATTCAGTTGCTTTTTTAAGAATGGGCTTAAATTTTAATTTTAAGTCCTCTGGGCTGTGCTCATCAGAATTAAACAATAATAGAAGTTTGCCTTGATTTGGCAATTCAAAAGCCAGGGAATCAGTAACCGGCCAATCTTCGTCCATCCATTCCTGGGTATTTTTAGGCAATTGGTTTTCTACTTGCTGAGCAAGGATTTCAAATTGGATTGCGCATAGCAATGCCATTAAAGACAATTGAATTGATCTTTTCATAACGAGAGAATTTAGAATATTAGTTTTTTGATTTATTGAACTTAACTTGAATTGTAGCCGTCGGGTAATTGACGTTTTCTACTTGTATTTTCTCTTTTCTTCCAAAAGGAGAACCGCTTGATTTTGGTTTTTCTGCTTCCCAAGTGATTTTCACTTCATGGTAAGTTTTTGTATTGTCTGCCATAGGCCGGTAGATACTTGCTTTGGCAATGGTGTGTTCTTTTTTTATTTGGAATGGGCTCAATACAATTGGTTCTGCCTCTATGGGTACTATTTTCTCACGTTTCAAAGTGGAAGAAATGGCTACCTTTGAAGGAGGAAGTTCATTCGTTGTTATTTTTTCACTGGTCTTGGACAGCGGATTTATAGATTTCCTTGCAGCTGAATCTTCGGGAGCGGTGGACGCTGTTTTTTCTGTAAGCAAAGGTGTTTTTTCATTCACCTTAGCGGGGAAGAAATAAGCAATGCCTGAAAAAAGCATGAACATGGCAATGGCCGCAGCGCCTAAATAATACCAGATTACCTGCCTTTTCGGTTCCTCAAGCCTTTTTTCAATCTGTCCCCAGATCTCGGTATTAGGCTCCCTGATGGGAAGTTTTCTGCTATTTTCTTCCAGCTGTTTGTCGAAGGTTTTCCTTTCTAAAATCTTATTCCAAAGCTCTGGGTTGGGGTTGTGTGTCTTCATGCCTTAAGGAGCTTAGTGATTCTACTTTTAAGTAATGATTTGGCATAGTGCAACTGAGATTTTGAAGTGCTCACTGTGATACTAAGTAGTTTTGCCGTTTCCTTATGCGAATAGCCTTCCACTGTCGTGAGTAGAAAAACAGCCTTGGCCCCAGAAGGAAGACTTAGTATGGCCTGATCCAGTATTTCTGCATCAAACCAAGAATCAAATGCTTCTGTAGTCTCCATTTCCTGATTTTCTACCGGTTCAAAATAGATCTTCTTTTTGCTAAAGTGTATCGCCTTTCGAACAGCGATGGTTTTCATCCATGAAATAAGTGCTTCAGGGTTTTTCAATTTTCGTATGTTCTGAAATACTTCTACATAAACATCTTGAAGAATGTCATGAGCCTCTTCCTCATCACCGATTATTCTGTAGCAAGTTGAGTACAACATTCCTTTGGTCATTTCAAATAACTGAAATTGAGCATTTCGGTCATTTTGGTTGATCTTTTTTATCAGTGTCGCATCTGGCTTTGGTATACTCATTTTTCGTCCATATGTATAAAAGAGTCAGAAACCCGGCAAAAGGTTGGAAGACGACTAAAAAAACTTTTGTAAAATGTAAATCCAGGCTTTTACTCAAGTTAACCATTTTACTTGGTCCACCAATGGAGTTATTATAGTCTGGAAAATAATTGGATTAAAGGTGGGCGATAAATTGCTGATTTTAAGTGTTGCCTGACATTTAATGATCTTCATTTTTATTTAGCCTTATTTTTCAAGATCAATCATTAGAAATACTCCATTCATCACTTTTATACTTTGAAAAGTTATCTTTTATATTCTGTGACTGGTTTAATTTTATTTAATCTTCAATTAAGTAAAATACTATAAAATTGTTTGTTACTTGAATAAAATTTAATAGGTTTAAGGTAACGTAACCGAAAAGATGATTAATGTTCTAATTCTATAATTAGACATATTTAATTCCAATTTTGGAATTTATACTATAATTATTATTTGAGTTACAAAACCAAATGAATCTTTATATAAGTATAATTAACCACTTAAATCAATCAGTTTTGGAAAAAAAATACAATGGAAAAATGGGGAAGGAAGAATTCCTTCCCGTCCTAAGCAAGATCAACCGCCTTTTTTATTTAGGGGTTTTTACAATGATCTTATTTCTGGGTTCAGGGCTTGCCTCAATGACCCTTGCACAACAACGAACCGTCTCTGGTACCGTCACTGATGTGGAGAGCGGTGAAACACTTCCTGGTGTTAATATCCTAATCAAGAATACGAATATTGGAACAGTCACTGATATTGACGGAGCCTTTAACTTAAAGGTGTCTGATGAAGGTGCTGTTTTAGTATTCTCTTTCGTAGGCTTTGTAAGCCAAGAGGTAGCGGTAAACAATCGACAGACCTTTGCTATTAACCTTGTTCCAGAGCAATCAGACCTGGATGAAGTTGTGGTAATTGGTTATGGAACAAGGAAGAAAACTTCTGTTACTTCATCTATTTCTAAATTAGAAAACCAAAACCTAGACCAATTGCCGGTTGGCAGGCTTGAAAATGTCCTTGCAGGAAGAATGGCAGGGGTTAATATTTCCAATACCCGTAACCGGCCCGGTGACGCGCCTGACATTAGGGTTCGTGGACTCGGTTCCATAAGTGCGGGAAATGACCCTTTGGTAGTCATCGATGGCTTTCCTGGAGGAAACTTAGGTCAATTGAATATGAATGATGTGGAATCCATTGAGGTGTTAAAAGATGCTTCTTCGACCGCTATTTATGGTTCAAGAGGTGCAGGAGGAGTGATATTGGTTACAACCAAAAGAGGGTCGACCCAAAAACCTGAGTTAAAAATCAATTCTTATTTTGGAATGTCCAATGCCCTTGTTCATGACGATTGGTTGACAGGAGAAGAATGGCATAGCTATTTGGCTAAATACCAGAACAGGGAATTTGCATGGGCTGGGGGAGATACTTCCATTCCTATTTGGGGAGATCCAAGAAGACCTTTGACCTACCAGGTCAATCCACTTACCAAAGAACTTCCTCAAACCATTTGGCAGGATGAAGTGCTTCAGACCGCTACCATCCAAAACCACAATATTTCCCTTTCTGGTGGTACCGATAACACCAAATATTATTTGTCAGGTACTTATATGGATGAGGAAGGCGTATTGAAAACTTCCGGGTATAAAAAGTATAGTTTTCGTGCGAATGTTGATGTGAAAATCAATGAGATGATAAGCATGGGTATGGAATTGAGCCCTTCCTATTCCAAGACGAGGTATGCAGGATCCAATATGGTTTCCTTAGTAAAATATCCACCCTTTGTCAGCCCTGATTACATTGACGGGAAATACCCTCGTACTTATGATTACATTCCAACTGGTCACTCCGGACAGGCTAGTCCCTATGTTTACCTTTATGGAACGGAGAATTATTCCAACGTTTTTACAAATATCGGGAGGGCTTTTATCAATTTGAACCTTATGGATGGACTTAGCTTCAAAACCTCTGTAGGAACAAACATCGCTTTCACGAACAATGATTATTGGAGTGGTGGGATTGGAGATACTCGAGTAAACACCAATGGGAATGTCTCGGATGCAAGAAGTATAAATCTAGTCAATGAGAATGTACTGAATTATACCAAAACCTTTAATGATGTTCACAATGTAGGTGGTTTGCTTGGTGCTTCTTACCAAAATTCAACCTCCAGGTCCCTAGCGATGTATGCCGTTTCCAATTCGTTTAACAACGATAAGGTAAAAACCCTCAACAATGCCATTATCAATCCTGCCAATACTACACAGTCTAAATCTGAATGGGGCTTGGTTTCTTATTTTGCTAGGGTAAATTACGCTTACAAGGACAAATACCTCTTGGAAGGTTCTTTCCGACGAGATGGTAGTTCCAGATTTGGCCCTGAAAATAAATGGGGAAATTTCCCTTCCCTTTCAGCTGCATGGAGACTTTCTGAAGAAGAGTTTATAAAAAATATACCAAATATTTCAGAGTTTAAATTAAGAGCCAGTTATGGTGTTACAGGGAATTTTAATATTGGGAATTTCCAGTATCTAGGTTCTGTTGGATCTGTAAGTTATTCTCCTAATAATATGTTGGTAAATGGGATTGTTCAGAATTCCATGGCAAACCCCAGGCTTTCATGGGAAAAAACCAAAGGCTATGATTTTGGTTTTGAAATAAGCTTTCTTCAAAACAGGTTTAACCTGAATGTGGATTATTATGACAACCTAACCACGGGAATGTTGTACAATGTTAATACTCCTGCTATTACTGGATTTAGTAGTATTATAAACAATGTTGGTGAAGTAAGAAACAGTGGGCTGGATGTGGAGATCGACACCAGGAATCTGGTAGGTGAGTTCAAATGGAATTCTTCATTTAACCTTTCCATGAATAAAAATGAAGTGACCGACTTGGGAGAAGTGGATGAGCGAATCAATACTTATTGGTCAATGGACTTTCTATTGAGAGAAGGAGAACCAATGTTTTCTTATTATGGCTACAAGTCTATAGGTGTTTTTCAGAATGAGGAACAGATTTCTCAAACGCCAAGCCTAGCCGGAACAAAACCCGGTAACCCAATATTTCAGGACACGAACAATGATGGTGAAATTGATCCTGAAGACAAGGTGATCTTAGGAAGTTTTCAACCTAAAATGCAATTGGGCTTTTCCAATGAATTTTACTGGAAACAATTTGACCTAAGTATTTTCATGCAAGCTTCATTAGGAGCCAAAATGTTCAATGCAGAAAACCAATATTACGAGGGCAACACTTTGGGCGCCATGAGAAGATCATTGGTAGAAAACCAGTGGTGGTCTGAAGAAGAACCTGGTGATGGTACTAATCCAGCAGCAGCTCTAAGTCAGTTGTTTGGCTACAATACCAACAATGACTTTTACTTAGAGGATGCTTCCTACCTTAATGTGAGAAGCATAAACTTAGGTTATACTTTTCCTGATTTCTCAGAAGGAAAAGGAATTAAAAGTTTAAGACTCTATGCGTCTGTTAATAACGCATTGGTTATTAAAAACAAAGGAAATCATGCCTACAATCCCGAAGGGACGACAAGAGGAGAAGTTTCAGGCATTAGCAGTACCCCTGGGGTAAACCTCGGTTCAGAACCCTTGAATAGAACATTTGTCTTGGGACTTAACATTGGCTTTTGATTGGTATAGGCACGAAAAAACAGAAAAATGAAAACTTACAAATTAATTATACTAAGCACATTAGCGATTTTGCTAAGCTTTACTTCCTGTCATGATGATCTGCTCAATCCGATTCCAGAATCATTATTGACCAATGTCAACGCTTTTGAAAATTCGAATGACCTGGATCTGGCAGTTTTGGGGATTTACAATCGATTGCAATCAAGGTTTCCAACGGATTATGAATTGATGGAAATTCCTTCAGACAATATGTATGGTTATTATTTTGCGACCTCTCCAGGGATGTCAGAAATAGGATTACTGGATGTTAGCCCTGAAAATCCCAGACTAAATGTCTTTTGGAAGGATACTTACAATGGTATTTTTAGAGCCAATACTGTCTTGGAAAATATTGAAGTGCCCACAGATTATAGCACTGAATTAAAAGACAAACATACAGGTGAAGCGAAATTTTTGAGAGCTTACTTCTATTTTGATCTGGTAAGGATTTTTGGAGGTGTGCCAGCAGTGATAAGTATCATCGAGGTGGAGGAATCCAGACAGGTTCCAAGAGCCACTGAAACAGAAATTTATGCATTAATTTCCAGTGACCTGAATGATGCCATTGCCAAGCTTCCAACTACTTCCGAACAAGGAAGGTTGTCCAAAGCAGCAGCCATAGCACTTTTGGCTAAGGTGAAAGTTTATGAAGAAAAATGGAGCGATGCCAAAACCTTATTGGAAAGGCTGTTCGCAGATTACGATTATGAATTGTTGCCTGATTTTAAGGACCTATTTCGCATAGAAACTGAGGTAAACGTTGAATCCATTTTTTCCTTACCCTATTTGGAAGGTACCAATGGACATAGCCTAACTTATGCCTTGGCACCTACTGCAGGCGTTTACGGCGTTATCAATAACGGTAGCAGGGTTGGAAGACCAACATGGAATTTGCATAAAGCTTATAATCCTGAGGATTCCAGGTTTAGTGTAACCATCACAGAATGGCAACGAACTTTCTCTTCTGCACCTGATGATGAACCTTTTTGGTTTCCTTACTTCAATAAATTCATTATTCCAATCGACAATATCAGTAGTTCAGGACTGGATTTGCCTGTTTTGAGATTAGCTGACATGGTATTGCTTTATTCCGAAGCACTGTACCAATTAGGTGATCAGGAAACTGCTCTAGCACAGTTGAATAGCATCAGAGAAAGAGCATTTGGGGATTCAGACCATAATTATACTTTGGTAGACATTGCCACTCCGGAATTGTTCATGGACAAACTGTTATTGGAAAGAAGACTTGAATTGGCCGTCGAAAACAACAGGTGGTTTGACCTGGTACGTACTGGCAGATTTACTACAGCTTTGACTCAACTTGAAAGTGAGTACAATCCCTCTACAGAACAGGCAGTGATTCAAAATCTGAATGCACAAGCCTATATGAAATATTTCCCAATACCCTATGAGCAAATTCAATTGGCAGCTCCAGGGGTAATGGAACAAAATGATGGTTATTGATTAGTTAGGTCAATCGTGGGTTTAGGTAAAAGACATTTCTTCGCTTAATTCCATCGGGATTTTGTCAGTATTGTTGCTGAAAAATAGGCAACAATACCGCCAAAATCAGAGACGATTATATTCTTATACCCCGGGTTAAAAACCCGGGGCTACAAAAATTTCGCCCCGATGGGGCTGATGAAATAGGAGTAAATAAAGACCTTAATTCGGTGATTTATGTCAATTCGAATAGCGTTAGAATGAACACGAAATAGGCAATAGACAATCTATTACGTGATGATTCGTCGCAGCAGTTGCAAGGCTATTATATGATCAGGGTTGAATTATACAATGGACTTCGAAATAGGCTATAATATCTGGATGAAGGTTAACTTCTTTAATAAAAAATAATAGGTCATGGGCATGACAAGAAGAGAATTTTCACTTAGTGGAACTGTTTCCATTTTTGGTTTGATGACATGTGTTCCACCTATTGATTTCAGAACAAGGGCATCTGGAGAAAATGATTTTGATTTGATGAGAGAGGTGAATAAGTACAGGAAAATAGATGCCTATGCTACTTCTAACATGACTCTGGATCAGCTAAGAGACCAAATTGATTTTGCAGACAGGCTATCTATAGAAAAGATGTTTGTTGGTATGCCCATGTTGCCTATAAAAGCTACTCCAGAAGAGTTCAGGAGTATCAATGATAAGGTGATCAAAGGAGTAAAAGCCTACCCTGATCGATTGGTTGGGGAATTTACTATTAACCCTACTTATAAAAAGGAGGCGATTGATGAAATCAACCGCTGTGTAGACAATGGACTTGTGGGTACCCGTTTGTACAATCAGGTAAAGATCAGTGACCCATTGTATGAACCCATTATTGAAAAGCTCTCTGAATTAAAAATGATTGTTTTTATGCATGGAGAGTGTCAGCTAGGAGTAGGAGGGTACCGAATGAAGTATGATGCTGGAAAATTTCCTGGCACTTCTACACCGGAAGATTTTGTAGCCGCTGCAAAGAAATTTCCAGATGCCAATTTCCAATTTGCCCATATCGGAGGTGGAGGAGATTGGGAATGCATGTGTAAAACCTTTGAACATACGCCCAATATATATGTGGACACAGGAGGCAGCAATAATGAAGAAAACATGATTGACTTCGCCCTTAAGTATTTGGGTGAGGACAGGCTTTTTTTCGGAACGGACAACAGTTACTATCAAAGCGTAGGAAAAGTACTGGCTTCCAACCTCAATGAAGGACAGAAAAGAAAACTGTTTTTCGACAATTACAATGCTTTGCTGAAGAAAGGAGGTTTTGGTGTTAATTGATATCAATGCCTATGTGGGCAACTGGCCTTACAAGCAGATGGCGTATTCAACCTGTGAATCACTGCTGAAAAAAATGAATCAGTTTGGAGTTGACAAGGCTGTAGTCGCCAATATGAGCGGGATTTTCTATAAAAATTGTCAGGCAGCCAATGAGGCATTGTTTGCTGAAATTGAATCCTCAGCCACCTATAAAGAAAGAATTATTCCATTTGCCATTATTAATCCTTTCTACCCCGGATGGAAAAGTGATTTTGATAAATGTGTAAAAGTCGGAATTAAAGGCATACGTATTTATCCCCAATACCACGATTATCAATTGACGGATTCCGCATGTGTTGAATTGGTGAAAATGGCCCGAGACCATGACTTGGTTGTTGGGCTGACCATGAGAATGGTCGATAGCCGACAGAAATCCTGGATGGACTTGGATCAATTAGCAGGTACAGATAAACCCGAGCAAGGCTTAGTGGATTTATTGCCCATAATAAAGGAAGTGCCAGCGGCCAAATATTTTATATTAAACCTTGCAAATGGTTATCAGCTTAAAAATGACGACTTTGAGTTAATTATGAAAAGTAAGGTCCTCATGGATACTTCCGGTCGATCCCTGGCCAATATGGCACAAGCACTGGAATTCTATGGAGAAGATAAATTTGCTTTTGGGACGCATGCCCCGATACTGGATTACCTAACAGGAATGTTGCGTATTGAATCATTACGCGAAGAAGAAGCAAGCCAAAGTACCAAAGATTTGCTGAGGTGGAGAAATGCCCAAAGCATGTTGAATTTATAATTATGGTCAATGCTTCTTATGGCCGAATGGCGAATCAGGAAATTATTCTTAAAACAATTAATGCCACATAAGCAATGAACAAAGCATACAGTAGGAGAAAATTCATGGCTGGTCTTTCTACCAGCTCTTTGGCCATAGCCGCCTCACCTGTTTTGCCTGGACTGGGCAATGTATTGATCCAAAACAAAGAAAAGCTGGCTATTTTAGGAGGCACAGCCATAAGAGAAAAAGGCAGGATAGGGCCAGCTTGGCCATATGTGGATGATCAAATGGTGAATGCCATCGTCAAAACAACCCGAAGTGGCATATGGAGCAGGATACAATCTGCTACAGGCAATGTGCCCACTTTTGAGAAGGAATTTGCCAGGCAGATTGGGGTTGGGTACAGTGTAGGAACAGGATCTGGCACCCAGGCCTTAAGTACTTGTGTAGAAGCCCTTGGTATTGGTCCAGGTGATGAGGTGATAACTTCTCCTTATACGGACATGGGAACTATTTCTTCTATTTTAACCAGTAGGGCGCTACCGGTGATGGTAGACCTTGACCTTACTTCATTCCAGTTGGATCCAGAGGAAGTAGCCAAAAAAATCAATACAAATACAAAGGCTATAATGCCAGTCCATATTATGGGCGTACCTGCGAACATGGAGCGTATCATGGAATTGGCGAGAAAGCATGGTTTGAAAGTAATAGAAGATTCCTGTCAGGCACCTTTTGCTCGCTATCAGGGGAAGGCCATAGGTACTATAGGGGACTTGGGCTGCTTTAGTTTTCAGGCAAGTAAAGCGATTGCCTGCGGAGAAGGAGGAGCTGTGGTCGGAAACGATCAGGCTTTGATGGAGCAATGTTATACGGTTCAGAACAGAGGGGCTTCCAGAAAAGGTAGGAATGAAACCATTGGCCCAAAATACAGGATGAATGAATTTGAAGGGGCCATACTTATGGGACAGTTGCCGGGGGCCAAGGATAGGTTTTTGAAGCGAAATGAAAATGCTGAATACCTCATAGCTCAGTTGGCAGACATTCCTGGACTGACTCCACAGAAAAAGTACCCAGGAACCGAAAGCAGTTCCTATTATCACTTTGCGATGTCCTATAACAAAGAACATTTTAATAGTGCTGACAGGAGCCTGTTCTTAAAAGCGCTGAATGCGGAAGGGATTCCTATGGGCTCCTATATTAAAAACGGACTGCACAAAGAACCTTGGATCCAACATGTTTTGGGCTTGGATGAATACCAGACCATGTATACAAAAGAAAGAAGGGAAGCGTACACTAACTCACTGGATCTCCCAAATTGCGATAAGATTTGTAACGAAACGCTGATCTCCTTCTGGGGTTCCGGAATGCTATTAGGTACACGTAGAGAAATGGACGAGATAGTTGCCGGGATTACGAAAGTATACGAAAACAGAGACAGTTTGAATAAAATCAAAAACACCTAAGAAACTTTAACCACCATTGAAAGCCTGAATAACAACATTATGAAAAAAGTAAACCGCCGCAGCTTTTTTAGTACCACACTTAAAGCCACTGCCGCTGCCTCATTGCCACTTAGTTTTTCGACCAACCTACCGGAGGATGTAAAAAGTAAACCCAATTTGTTTGCCGGAAAGCCAGGTGTCATCGATACCAATGTCAATTTGTTTGATTGGCCATTTAGAAAACTGAAATACGGTGAGACCGATGCTTTGCTAGCAAAGTTAAACAAACACAGGGTGGAAAAAGCCTGGGCAGGCAGCTTTCAAGCACTTTTTCACAAAGACATCAATGGCGTCAATGAACGACTGGCCAAGGAATGCAAGCATAATGGAAAGGGAATGTTGCTCCCATTCGGTACAGTAAATCTGGCTTGGCCGGATTGGGAAGAAGACCTGAGGCGTTGCCATGAGGTATACAAGATGCCTGGTGTTAGGATTTACCCCATTTACCAAACCTTTGATCCAAGCCATCCGGATTTTGAAAAATTGGTAGCTCAGGTAGAAAAAAGGAAAATGATCTTACAAATTGTAGGAGACATGGATGACAGTAGAAATCACCACCCGATCGTCCTCACCAGGGGAGCAGACATGAATCCTTTGGTAGACATCATTAAAAAATACCCTAAGGTAAAAATTCAAATGCTTTACTGGACCCATAAAATTACCGGAAACCTTTTGGAGCGGTTTATCAAGGAGACCAATGTAGTTTTTGATACTTCCAGAATTGAAGGGAGTGGTGCAATAGGACAACTGATTGAAGGCAATCCTTGGAATGGAAAAAAAGGAGTTCCATTGGCTGCAGAGCGCATATTGTTTGGTTCTCATGCCCCTTATTTCCCCGTTGAAGCAAGCTTATTGAAGCTTATGGAATCACCATTATCGGTTGAACATGCCAATGGGATTTTGCAGGGGAATGCCAATAATTTCATGAATTCCTCTCTATAGTTTATTTGAAATGCCAATTACTTTAATCAATCCATTATGAACAATTTCGCCATAGATCCCCATTTATACGGACTTCCAGATATAGAAGAATTAAAAGCATTTAGAATTTGGGATACCCATTATCATGGGTTTTTAACAGGAACTGAGCCCATAAAACAACACCAGGAAATGCTGTTTTATGTAAAAAGAATGGGGTTGGAGCGAATCATTTCTGTCGATATAGGGGGAACCCTAAGCGACCCTCTGGATCCTAAGCCGCATGATGCGGCCCAACTAGAAATCTTGAACAATGATCCTGACTGGATTTCCGGAATTATCCCCATAGACCCTGGTTTTCCGGATGAGAGTTTAGCTAAAATGGAAAAGTGGATAGCCAATGGGCCTTGCATAGGTATAAAATATGTTGGAGGAAATAAATTGGGGGTGACTTGCGATGCAGACCAGAATGACAAGATCATTCGCTATGCCGCCGAATTAGGAGCTGTGATTTATATCCATACCTGGATTAAAGTAGGGGGAGAGCCAAGATGGCCCGGAGGAGGAAACCTTGATGGGGAATCAACTCCAATGGATGTAGCGACACTTGCCAAACGATTCCCGAACGTGCCATTGATTTGTGGACATGCGGGTGGTGATTGGGAGTTGGCGGCCAGAGCCATCAGACCTTACGAAAATGTATTGTTTGAATTTAGCGGTGCAGATCCGCATTCAGGTTCTGTGGATTATGCGGTAGATATAGTAGGTGTTGACCGAATCGTTTGGGGTGGACATGGACCAAGTCGCTCTTTTTCTACGGAAATGGCTAAAGTCCTAGATGCCTCCCTTTCCCAGAAAGAACGCATGAAAGTATTCGGTGAAAATTACCGGAAAATTGCAAAACCAATATTTGCATCAAAAGGCATAAATATTACGGTCTAAGTAGCCTATCTGTGAACAAATTGACATGATTATGAGACTTAAAAGCTTGCTCTTTTCTTTATTGTTTTTGGTTGGAACGCATGGGTTTGGCCAACAACAAAAGCCTAATGTCCTATTGATTATATCAGACGATCAAGGCTATCATGACCTTGGTTCCTTTGGTAATAAGGATATTCTTACCCCTCATTTGGATCAATTGGCGGCAGAAGGAGTGAGGTTAACTAATTTTTATGTCACTAGTTCTGCTTGTACCCCTTCCAGAAGTGGATTGCTAACAGGAAGGTATCCGCAAAGAAATGGCACTTTTGAGCTTTTTCGTAACAATATGGTCAATTATGGGCATCGGTATACTGATTACGAATACAGCGTTTCCCCGGAACGGATCTTAGGGACAGACCTTAGAGAAATCTTTATTTCCGAAGTATTAAAAGAAGGAGGCTATACCAATGGCTATATAGGAAAGTGGGATTTAGGCCAATTGAGGCGGTATTTACCAATGCAGCAGGGCTATGACAAGTACTATGGTTTTGCCAACACAGGGATTGATTATTTTACCCATGAGCGCTATGGGAGTCCATCCATGATCGATGGCAATCAGTTAAGCCTGGAAGACAAAGGAAGGTATACCACAGCTCTTTTTGAAAGGGAAGCACTGGAATTTATCAATGGAAGCGAAGGAAAACCCTTTTTTCTGACCTTGGCCTTCAACGCTCCTCACAGTGCTTCAAATTTAGATCCGGAGATTAAGGGCACTGTTCAGGCTACTGAAAAGTACTTGAAAATGTACCCCAAGTCAAACACAAAACGAGGTGAAAAACAAAGGGCATACAAAGCTGCCGTTACCCAAATGGATCAGTCCATTGGTACTATTTTGGAAAGGATTAAGGAAATGGGGCTAGAGGAAAATACCCTGGTAATCTTTCTTTCTGATAATGGTGGTATGTCCTTGGCAGACAATTACCCTTTAAGAGGAGGGAAGGCTCAGTTTTTTGAGGGAGGCGTAAGAGTTCCTTGTTTGGTCAAATGGCCGGGTAAAATTGAAGCTGGACAAACAAATGATGCCTTTTTGACTTCTTTGGAATTGTTTCCCATGATGGTTGCAGCGGCAGGTTTAGAACTACCTGAAGCCATCATTTATGATGGCTTTGACATGTTACCGGTACTTCAGGGTAAAACCGATGCTGAAAGAACAGAAATGTTCTGGGAATTTAGAGGTGATCAGGCAGCAAGAGTTGGGGATTGGAAATGGGTGCAGTCCGCAAAAGGAAATGGATTGTTTGATCTGAAACAGGACATTGGAGAACAAAATGATTTGTCTTTGGAGAAGCCCGAAATTCTGGAAGAGCTTACCCGGAAATTTTCAAAATGGAAAGAGGAGATGGAAAATGCAGCACCAAGAGGTCCTTTTAAGGATTTTTAATTGATACAATTAGCTATGGTTTTAAAATACAGTACACCATTAATTTTCTGTTTTGCGCTCCTGCTACATTCGGCACTTCTGGCACAGGATGAAGATAAGAAAATTACATCCATTGAAATAAAGGCTATTCCCGGTCTTCAATTTGACAAGGTCAGGTTTTCTGTTGCACCCGGGGCGGAAGTCAAGCTCACTGTTACGAATAGTGATGATGACATGCCCCACAATATGGTCATTACTAAACCCGGATCAAGAGCCGATGTAGTCCTTGCAGCCCAGCAATTGGCAGAAAAAGGCCCGGAAATGAATTTTATTCCAAAGAGTCCTTTGGTGCTATGGTCCATTCCCGTAATCTATTCGGGCGAGAGCAAAACCATACAGTTTAAAGCGCCCGAGGAGCCTGGTATTTATCCTTTTGTATGTACCTATCCCGGTCATGGCTTTATCATGTACGGATACATGTTTGTGACCGCAGATAGTAAAATGCCAGCGCTAGAAAACGATGAAAACATCCCGCCTTCTCGAAGGACAGGAGACCAGAAAGTGCTGGATACGGAAAGTGCTGCCATGCACCATCATCCCAAATTACATCCTTACGACAATGTGCCTCCTTACCTTTACCGTGTTTTTATCGAAGGATCCAGCCTTGCAAGTATAGCTGTCCACCTTCCCAATCAATTGTCTTATGCTTGGGATGCAGCATTGTGTCAGTTACAGTTTGCCTGGCAAGGAGAATTTCTGGACAATACCGATCTTTGGCACGGACATAAAAATGCCTATGCAAAAGTGCTCGGAGAAATATTTTATCGGGAGAAAACGGAATTCCCTATACGGATTGGTAGTAGAGAAAACATTCCAAGTCCTGAATTTTTGAGGTACAAATTGATCGATGGCTACCCTGAGTTTCACTATTTGCTTTCAGGAGTGGAGGTTCACGAAATTATTTATCCGAACAAAGAAGGTACAGGATTGATCAGAACAATAAGGATAAGCGATGCGAAAGAACCTGTCTGGTTGCTTTTCAATGCTGATGGGCAAGTGGAGTATGGGTTTAATAAGGGTGAAACAGAAAATGGTGCCTTGAAGTTGAGTCCTGATGAAGCAAAAGAATTTACCATTAGGATGACAAAAACTAACAAGTGATGACAAAAACGAGACATATATTAATTGTACTACTAACTGGTCTTTGTGTTGTTTCAGCCTGTAAGCCCAAACCCCAAGGAGCCGGAGCCTCTTATCAGGTAGCTACTATTCCTGTTCCCGATGGTTTATTGGCAGAAACGGGTGGGCTTGATTTTTTATCAGATGGCCGGTTGATCGCTTGTTTTACCCGAGGAGAGGTCATGATTTTTGATCCTAAAACAAATGAATGGTACTTGTTTGCTGAAGGGCTGCACGAGCCATTGGGTTTGGTGGTAATTAATGACAGTGAAATTGTGGTTTTGCAAAGACCAGAATTGACTCGGATTACAGATACGGACAAGGATGGAATAGCCGATGTATATGAAAAAATAACAGATGATTTTGGGATATCAGGCAATTACCATGAATTCAACTACGGGCCTGTGAGGGATAGTGAAGGTAACTTTTACATTGCCTTGAATACCGCGTCCTCTGGTGGAGGCATTAGGGAGAATGTTCGGGGTGAGTTGCGACTAAATGGCAGAGATGGAGAAGATGGAAAAAAACAAATGTATTCAGTTGTTCCCTACCGAGGTTGGGTATTGAAAATTCAGCCTGATGGTAAAGTGATTCCCATGGCCTCAGGTTTCAGGTCACCGAATGGTCTGGGCTTTGATGATTCGGGTAACTTGTTTGTTACCGATAACCAAAGCGATTGGGTAGAGACGAGCACGCTGTACCATGTGAAAAAAGATCGATTCTTTGGACATCCTGCAAGCCTCGTGTGGCAAGAAGAGTGGAAGGATGCAGACCCATTTTCACTCCCAATTTCAACATTGGACAGTCTCCGTACCAAGGCGTCTGTATTGTTTCCACATGGAATAATGGCCAATTCTCCCACCCAACCTTTATTTATTAAAAACAACGAGCAGTTTAAAGATTTTGAAGGGCAATTTCTGATTGGAGAAATGAATAGGGACCGGATTTTCCGGGTAATGCTTGAGGAAGTCGCAGGGGAATTTCAAGGAGCGTGTATTCCATTTGTTGATGGACAAGGTTTGAGAGTTGGCAACAACCGCCTTGCTTTTGGACCGGATGGTAGTTTATGGGTAGGGCAAATTGAACATGGCTGGAGAGGTGATCAAGGTATTCAAAAGATTTCTTCCACCGGAAACCCACCCATGGATATCGCCAAAATGTCGCTGACCAAAAATGGATTTGCGTTGACCTTCACCCAAGCGGTAAACCCGGAAGGCGCTTTGGCCATTAAAAATTACCAGTTGCGTCGATATTTTTATGCGTATCAGAAAAAGCCGTTTGATGAGCCGGTAGATAAGTCTACGCAAAGAGATTTAAAATCCGTGGCCATAAAAGACATCACCATATCTGCTGATCAAAAGACAGTGGCATTGGTATTGGAAGTACTAAAACCGGGCTATGTTTATGAGCTAAAATTAGACAGCATTTTCAATCAGGCCGGAAAGCCATTGGACAATCAACTGATAGCCTATACCCTCAATAATTTATTGCCTTCGTGAAAATGAAATAGGAAGACAGATTAATACTTAATCTACTATTTCTGAAAGGATCGCAAGCACATTGATAATAAGGAGTAGATGCAATCTATTCCTAGTGTAGTGGCAAAAAAGGCGGAATCATTCAAATAACTAAATTTTTATATCAATAAAAAATTAGTTATTTTTATTGAATAATTAGTTACAGCCTAGTAAGGGAAATGGACTAAATTTATGTTTATTGATTTTATACCCTCCGTGAATTTATTTAGTTATTTGAGATGAATTGTTTTTGAATGAGGATTATTTTTTATACAGTATGTTGCCTTTTATTTTCCAGTTGCATTACAGAATATACTTTGGACGGATCAGAGGGTTTTGAGGAGCAATACAGTGTCAATGGGCTAATCAGGCCGGGTGTTCCAGCATCAATTTATATTCATAAAGTTGGTGATTTGGGAAAAATGGAAACAATATCTGATCCGTCCAAACTTAGGGTTTGGATTACTTGGAATTGGGAAGGTGAGGAAAGAATCGATTCTTTACAGTTTTCGGTAGATTACTTTGAAGGAGATGCCGAACTCAAGTCCAATACTACGTATCACCTAAATGTACTTCTTCCTGATGGGAAATTGATAAAAGCCACAACTAACATTCCTTCACCGGCTCCTTCCTATGATGTTTATTTAAAATTTCCGGCTGGCTTTGTTCAGTTGGATAATATTACCGGACCATTTTCCAGGTTTGTGTTGACGATGCCTGATTCATTGATTGAGGCTAAATATTATGAATCCATGCTTTTGCAGGTAGAGGAGAATGATGTGTCAAAATTTAAAATACAGTACTGTCGAAACGATGATACAGCGACATTAATCGAAAATTTGCCCTCAAATTACCTGCCTTATTTCCTTTTCCAAAACAACAAAGGAGACAAGCTTCCCATGACCTTAAATTTTGATAGCGTTAAAGCTAATCCTTTTTCTAATAGATTTATTTTTCGAATATCCTCCGTGTCCGAACAGTATTTTAGGTATAAAAAATCTCTACTTCAACACCTGGATGTCTTGTCTCATAATTCTGAATTTGACGCCCCCATGCTATTTTTCCCTGATATTTTTAAAGAGCTGCAACCTGTTTATTCCAATATTGAGGGGGCTGAAGGCGTTTTTGCCGGCTACAACCCTACCGATCTTTCTGTAACCTGCAATCTGTCCGGCTATGAGTGTATTTAAAACTGCGATTACAGGTTTTCTTTGCTTAATGAGTATCAGTTTATTGGCGCAAACCACTACGCTAAAGGGAAAAGTCAAAGATGCCGAAAGTGGAGAGGTATTGATAGGAGCAGCTATATATGATACTTTATCCGAAACCGGAACCTTTACCAATGATTTCGGTTATTTTCAGTTGTTTTTGCCTGACGATTCCGCAGGAGTTCTCCGAATAAGTCATTTAGGTTATGAAATGTTTGTTCTGGAATACACTACAGCCGACACAAAAAAAATGCTTTCGGTGGAATTAATTCCTCTAAACCTAAATGAAGTTGTGGTGCAGGCAGAACGTTTGGTAGCAATAAAATCTGGTTCTGAGATCACAATAAGTCATCCTTCCGAACTTACATTACCAACATTAAAACCTGAGATTGATATTTTAGATATAATAAAAAATCAACCGGGGGTTCAGCAAACATTGGAGGGATCTACTGGGTTTTCGGTGCGTGGTGGCAATCCTGACCAGAACCTCGTGGTAATGGATGGCATCCCCGTATATAACGGTGGACATTTTGGTGGTTTTGTATCTATTTTTGATCCTTTTGCGATAAGTAAACTCACTTTTTATAAAGGTGGTTTTCCTGCCAGGTTTGGAGGAAGGGTCTCTTCGGTACTGGATGTCCATCTCAAGCAAGGGGACATGAACGCCTATCATGGGGAATTTCTGATCGGGCCATTGTTCAGTAAACTTGCTCTGGAAGGGCCTATTAAAAAGGGGAAATCTTCTTTTTTGGTGTCTTTTCGTAAGTCCAATGTTGATCTAGTTCTTGGTTCTTTATATTTAATCAACAAACCTGAGGAAAGATATGGCTTGAAGTTTCATGATTTGACTGTAAAACTAAATCATCAATTTAGTGAAAAAAGCAACCTTTATTTTTCCTTTTATCAGGGAAGGGATAGGATTTGGGAAAAGCTGGACAGAGATTATTTTTCCGGAGACCAACCTGCAAATTTTTCCTTCAACCGAACCAACTCCTGGGGTAATTTATTTGCCAATCTAAGATGGGGGAAGGTTATTGGAAATAAACTTCATTTGAACACATCGGTAGCGCTTTCAAGTTATAATTATGATTATTCCCAAGAGGACCATTCTACAAGAGAGGAGAGTACCGATATGAGAAATATCAATAATTATGGGGTGGCTGTAAAAGATTACCTTTTCAAATCAGAACTGGAATATTACCTAAAGAAGAATGTCCAAGTGGATGTGGGTGGACAATTGATTTTCCATGACTTTACCCCAGTAGATACTTACAGGTATCAACTGGATCAATCTGGATTTGGAGCAACAGAAAGACAAGAAAAAGTAAATTTAAATGCCTTTGAGGCCTTTGGTTATGCGCAGGCCTCCATTCACAATAAAAAAAGAAATCTTCATTTTAGGCCCGGACTGAGATTTGGGGTTTACGCTATTGATGACAACAATTTTTTTTCACTTCAGCCTCGAATAATGTTAACCTATCAAGTCCGAGAGGATATAGGAATGGAATTGGACTACAGCAAATCTTTTCAGCCGGTGCACTCGCTTAATTCTTCCGGCACCTCTCTGGAACCGGATATTTGGATTCCTGCCACCAGGAAGTTGGCTCCGGTAGAAAGCCATACTGTTTCTTTTTCAGTGACAAAGAACCATAAAAATTGGTCAGCAAGCGGCGGTTTGTTCTATAGAAGGCTAGAGAATTTAATTGAGATCAACAGAAATAATGGTTTGTCCATAGCAACCACCGAATGGGAAGAGTCAATATTGGGTGGGGGAGAGGGAAGTGCATATGGCCTAGAGATTGGAGGGGACAGGCGTGTTGAGCGGTTGCTGGTTTCAGCCAATTATACCTTTAGCAGGTCATTCCGCAAATTTGACCTGATCAATAATGGTGAAAAATTTCCATTTATCTTTGACCGGCCACATGCTTTTAATTTGGAAGGTAGTTACAAAATATCTTCCCGTTCATCCCTATCGTTGATTGGGACCATTCAATCTGGTCAACCTTTTACCCTAACCAATAAAAGCAATTTTCTCATAACAAATGCCTATTTCAGCAATGTAGCTGGTGCTGATATTGCTAACAATTATGACTTGAATACTCCCTTTCCTGTATTTTTTCAGGAAACGTTGGTCACAGAGAATATAAATGCGCTAAGAATGCCAATCTACCACCGAATAGATCTGGCTTATTCAAATAAAAAAAGATGGAAAAATGGGTTCTTACGAGAATGGAATGTTTCTGTATACAATGTAATGAACAGAAAAAACCCCTATTTTATTTATTTGAATGCCAATAGCAATGGTTTTGAACAATTTACCCTGATGCCTATTTTGCCTTCCATTAGTTATAAATTAAAATTTTAATTCCTATGAAAAAACTACCTAATCTTTTATTCAAGTACCTTATCTATTCCCTATTAATTTTAATGATTGGCTGTGGAGAGGATTTTGAACCTACCTTTCTAGAAAAACCAGATTTAACGATTCTTCCCGGAGATGAAACACAGCAAGCAATAATTGGTCAGGAAATAGTATATGACATATTGCTAACAGGAGAGGATACCAAGTTCACATCGCTTACTGTAATATTGTCTTATGGTGACGCAACCGAGGAGTACAAACTGGTAGACAATGAAATCGATGATTTTATTGAAACTCCCTACAGTGAAAAGTTTTCCTTTCAGCCCACTCAGGAGATGGTTGGAAAGCCGGTTACCTTACAATTTAGCTATATGATAGCATTAACAACCAATTCAGGTGGTGAGGTATTCTCCGAAAAGAGTAAAACTATCAATGTACTTGTTGAGGAATAGGCAAGGTATTGATGTTAGATGAAAACATGATTCCCTTGGCTAAGCATTTAGGTTAAACTGCGACCAGGCTTTGAAAATAGTATTTGTTATAAACTTTTACCGGTTAAAGATTATTTGAATTAAGTCCAGAGGTCAAGACAGTCTCTTCATAGCATTTTAGCGAAAGTGAACTTGTTTTTCGTATCACTGTTCAACCCCATCCGGGGTTGAGGAAAAGGTAGGTAACAGCTTCTCCGTGAGTTTCCACTCACGGTTATTATTGTTCAGGTCCTTCAGACCTGGGATTTGTGAGATAATTGATGCTATCGATTTAGTTCTTTCGAATAGTCCATTATAACGAAACCAAAGAAGCCTAAAGGGCTTCAACAACAATAGCCATGGGTGGCAACCCATGGACAATAGATCCCCATCAATTCCTCAACCCCGGAGTGGGTTGAACAGGGTTTTTTCAATTAGCATATGGTCTTCCGGATGTACTTTTCTTTCGATATTAAGGAGTAGATGGCATCTACTCCTAAAATCCTCACTCCATTTAGATATTTGAAAGGTCTAATTCGCCAATTTTAACGTTGTCAAAATGTCCTTTATGTCATATTTGAAAAACTCATCCGAGTGTACATCAAAGGTGTAAAGTTCTTGATTAATAAAATCAATATCAAAACTTGTAATATGGTTTTCAAGCTTCAATTCCGCCAAAGGATGTCCATTCCAGTCAAACAGTAATATTGACGGTAGTTTTGTTCTATTGGTTTGGTAATTCTTTTTTCCTTCATTAATAAAAACTACACCAAGAAAATCGTCATAAATTCGTGAATTTGCAAAAGTATATATTCTTTCTTCTGGGCTTTGTTTTTGAATCTCTTCAATGTCATATAATTTTTCCCCAATACATATAGTTTTGGCAATAGTGCTGTCTAAGGAATAGATATTTAAATAATTCAATCCTATTGGCATTTCTAAAAATACATTATTTTTATTATTATATTTCGTTATGGTTGACAAAATATTATAATCTTCTCCCTGCACAATAGATGCCTGATTAAGCTTTTTAAGAATGCTTATTTCGGATTCATGACCATCTTTTATAAAAGAACGTATTTGTTGCCTATTTGAATTCTCAATTTTTTTAATTAAATATCTTGAACTGTCAATAAATGTGAAATTAAATAAGAATGGAGGTAAATCATCATTTAAAATTGAAAGCTGCTGATTATTGGTCTCAATAGATTTTGTAATATTAAGCTTTAATAGCCTTCCTTTTTGGAAATCATACAGAAATGCAACTAACTGGTCTCCTTCATTGGTTATTTTGGAATTTGAAGAAGCACTTGGCCCCTGCATAAACTCTAAAGGCCCTTCTCCTCTTTTGAGATGGTCACCATACTTCTGATAATTTAACAAGGAGTAAAATGACCAAAGCCCATTTGGCTTAGTTGTGTTAAGAATCAATATACTATCATAAATGGCAAAATTTCTCATCCCAATTATATCGATGTTTGGAATTGACTTGTTTTGGAGCGAAAAGGTCTCAGGAAATTCAGTCACATACTCTACATTGTTAAAAGCCATGTAGTTGGGATGTTCAAATGAATCATTCTCACAACCCATAAGAATAAATGTGACTATTAAAGAAAAAAGTATAGCATTTAATGACTTTGATAGATAATTTATAAACATGTATTATGGAATTTATTATGAAAGAAAAAGGGGGCGTCAATTTCAAAAAACGCCCCCTACTAATTAACTTGAACAAGTACTTGTACTCGACACCCATGAATTTGTACTATCCATTACCCAAGAACAGGTTCCGCAATATAGAATTTGGCTTCCTTCTTGAATAGTAATTGTATTATAACAAGTACCACTTGTCCCACTCCCAGCAATCGCTTTCTCCAAAGCTACTTGCTTTCCCGAAAACGGTGCTTCAGTACCACTAACACCAAACTGCCAGCCGGCGACTAGCATAAAAGCTACTGCGCCAAAAGTCGCCATTAATTTCTTTGAATTTTTTAACCATTTTTCTAAGTTAATCTGGATTTATATAAAACATTAATTAAACAGCAGTTAAATTGAAAAAAAATGATATTTGCAACTATTTTATTAAATATAAACAAATAAAAGTAGATTTTTATCTTTGATTAAGCATATATTGTGTTTTTAGGTAATGCCAGTATTTTCATTCATAAAGAAATTTATTGCTGTAGGACTGAATCTAAGTAAGAGTGTTTAAATAATCAACTAAATTACAACTGTAAACTAATTCTGAGGCTGGTAATATAATATCTCTTTTTTCTACAATATTTAACTTCGTCCAAGCATTGGAAGCGAATTATTATTACGCTAAAGATAATAAGGAGTAGATGCAATCTACTCCTGGTGGTGGTAATTAAGCGTATAGGTAAGTTGTAAAAATTCAAGTTTGTATTTATATAATATTATTGTAATCCTCTAAAATGAAAATGTAATTGGATAAAATGCAATTGTAGGTTGCTAAAATGGAAATGTAAGCTGCTAAAACGGAATTGTAGGTTGCTAAAATGGAAATGTAAGTGGGGAAAACGTAATTGTAGGTGGGCAAAACAGAAATGTAAGTCGGAAAAACGCAATTGTAGACGGGAAAAATAGAAATGTAAGCTGCTAAAACGCAATTGTAAGATAGAAAAACCAAAATGTAAGAGACATTTCCTTTTTAGCAATGGTGATTTAACCAAGCGTATTTTGCCCAGGTTCCAATCCTTTTGATAATGGATGCATCTTCTTCATGATAACTTTGCGGCAACTTGATTTTTTGGCTAAGGTTTTAGTGCAGACCGTTTATCAAATTTAGCAGGGTTTAAACCGATCTAAAACCTTCGTATTTAGGTCTTTTGTTTAAATATGATTAATTTAATTGCTGTTTATTTCACTCCAGATTAGGTAAGAAAATCCCGCTTCTTTTAGGGAAGTGAATGCAATTGGTATTAGAAAAGCAATAGCAAATCTCTGGTTTAATTCAATTATAAAATATAACAATAGCACATGCATTTCCATTGACTCATGTGGTACAATTTTAATTTACTATGCATCTAAAACATTTAAGGGGATCCATTTGGTTTTTGCTACCCCTGTTCATTTTCGCTTGTAAAAAAGAGTCAGAATTAGAAATCAAGGACCTTGCGGCCAATGAAGATGTGGCCAATTTTATGGAAAATTACAAGGGAAGAGGTGTATTGACCGACAGCCTAGCAACGCCTACGGCTCCCGAAGATGTGCTAAAGGATTTCACTATTCCGGATGATTTGTCTTTGGAATTGGTGCTTTCTGAACCTGATATTGCACAGCCCATACAGGTTAGCTTTGACCATAAGGGTAGAATGTGGGTGGTGCAATACCAGCAATATCCTTACCCCAAAGGTTTGAAAATTACGGCCATTGACAACCATACCCGGGTGAAGTTTGATAAAAAATTGGATCCACCACCGGCAGGAGCCAAAGGAGCAGATAGGATTACCTTTTTTGAAGATACAAATGGAGATGGCAAATACGATAAAAGTACAGATGCCATTTCCGGTTTGAATATTACCACAGGAGTAGCTCTGGGAAGAAAGAAAATATGGGTGCTTAGTCCTCCTTTTTTATTGGCCTATGCGGATGAGAATGAAGATGGATTACCCGAAGGCGATCCTGAAGTACATTTGGAAGGTTTTGGTTTGGAGGATACCCATGCAGTTGCCAATAGCTTGAGATGGGGGCCTGATGGTTGGCTATATGGTGCTCAAGGAAGTACGACTACCGCTAATATCAACTCAAAAGTTTCTAAAAATGTGGCTTTCCTTGGCCAAGCAATCTGGCGTTACCACCCGGAGACCTATGTTTTTGAGCTTTTCTCCGAAGGAGGAGGAAACAATGCCTTTAATGTGGAATTTGATCGGAAAGGCAGGATATTTTCAGGAACCAATGGCTATGACAGAGGTCCCTATTACAAGCAAGGCGCCTACTATATCAAAAGCTGGGGTAAACATGGACCTTTAACCAACCCTTATGCTTTTGGCTACCTGCCCAATATGCCTTTGGAAGGAGAGAAGAAAAGGTTTACCCATTCATTGATCAAATATGAGGGAGCGGCTTTGCCGGCCCATTACAATGACCTGATGTTTGCTATTAATCCTTTGCATAATTTTATTCAGCTGACGGCATTTACTGAAAAGGGTTCCTCTTTTGAAAATGTGGACAAGGAAATCGTTTTGTCCACCACGGACAAGTGGTTTAGACCTGTGGATATCAAATTAGGGCCTGATGGAGGCATTTACATTGCTGACTGGTACGATAGCAGGTTGTCCCATGTGGATCCCAGAGATACCTGGCACAAAACAAGTGGAAGAATCTACAGACTAGGGCCTAAAAATGAGGACAAGCCCATGCAATCCTTTGATATAAGCAGCTATTCTAATGAAAAGTTGGTGCAATTGCTTTCCTATGAAAACAAATGGTTCCGTCAGGAAGCCTTGAGACAGTTTGGCGACCGGAAAGATCCAAGTAGCCTTCCGTTATTGATCAATTTGTTGGAAACAGGAAATGAACAAGAAGTATTGGAAGCCCTTTGGGCAATTAACCTTACAGCGGGCATAAGCGATGAAATCGGCAAAAAAGGACTGAATCACCAAGATCCTTTTGTAAGGATGTGGACGGTAAGGCTGCTTGGCGACAAGCAAACCGTTAGCCCAGCCATGTTCCAGGAGCTTCAAAAACTAGCTACAATGGAGATCCACCCGGAGGTGAGGTCACAACTGATGGCATCAGCCAAAAGACTGCCTTCTGGCCAAACTTTTTCACTTATAGAAAACTTGCTGAACAACCATGAGGATAGCGAGGACCCTGATATTCCATTGTTGACCTGGTGGGCATTGGAAGAAAAAGCAACCTCGGATAGAGAAGGTGTTTTGGCCTTGATGGCGGATGATAAAATATGGCAACATCCAATTATGGAAAAGGTACTGCTAGGCAGGTTAATGCAGCGGTACATTATGGAAGGAGGTGAGGAAAACTTTGCCATGGCTACCCAATTATTGGAAGAGGCACCTTCATCCAAACATGTTAAAATATTGATTGAAGGACTACAGGAAGGTTTATTGGGAAGAGAGATGGTAACCCTTCCAGATAATTTGCTGAAAATATTAGAGAAAAACAACAAGGAATTGGGGGACTCTCCGCTTACCCTGGCCTTAAGGCGCAGGGAAGAAAAAGCCTTGGCAGAAGCATTGAAAATCATCAAAGATCCTAATGCGGAAATCGGATTAAGGTTGTCCTATATTCAGGTCTTGGGAGAAATCAATCAGGATGAAGTGGTTCCTGATCTTTTGAATCTGGTAAAAAACGGCCAATCTTCTCCTGTCATCAAGCAAACTGCTTTGCATGCCTTGCAATCCTACAACCAAAAGGAAATTGGTGAACAACTGTCAAAGGCATACCCGGGATTCAGGGACAATGTCTATGTGAGGGAAGCTGCCATTTCTTTGTTTGCCAGTCGAAAGGAATGGGCGATGGACTTTTTCAATGAAATCGAACAGCCGAAAACCATAAGCCCCGATGACGTAGAGTATCACCTTGCCAGACGATTCAGGTTACTTCAGGATGAGGAAATCAATACACGAGCTGACAGAATATGGCCGAATAGTAAATTGTTGACTTCTGAAGAAAAGACCAAAAGAATCAATGCTTACGGAAAGTTGATTGGTACAGGTGAACAAAATATAAAGAAAGGGCGAACACTATTTTTGAGCAATTGTGGTTCCTGTCACCAACTGAATGGAGAGGGTGGGGTATCCGGTCCGGAGCTTACCGGCTATGACCGATCCAACCCAGATTACCTACTATTGCACATTGTAGATCCAAATGCAGACATCAGAGAAGGATATGAAGTGCAAAGAATTGTAACGACGGATGGACGTATTCTAGAAGGAAGGCTAAAATCACAGAGTGGAGGAACGGTCACCATTGAACCACCACTAGGGGGTAAATCTACCGTTTTGTCTCAGGAAAGAATTGCAGCCATGGAAGTACAGCAAACGACCTATATGCCAGAGCGGATATTAGAACCCCTTTCAGATGAAGAAGTTAGTGACCTTTTTGCCTATTTGATGCAGGTTAAATAATTGTAAACCCAATACTATTTTAATATGATAAATTCCGGTAAAAGGAGAAAGTTTTTGACGGTAGCAGCTGCAACATTGGCTTCATTTGTCGGGACACGGCAGTTGTTTGGGAAGTCTACAGTTGATCTTTCTTCTAACTTAGAGGGAGAGGAAACCAACGTAAAGCATTTTGGTGCCAAAGGAGATGGCAAAACAGATGACACAGCAGCGATCCAAAAAGCAGTTGCTACAAGTGGGAATCGTTTGTTTTTCCCAAAAGGACATTATAAGATTTCTAAAACCATTTTAATTGATCTGGCAAAAATGGGTTACGCCAGCATTAGGGGAAATGGTGATGCACAGGTGATTATGGCAGGAGCCGGCCCGGCATTTAAAATTGCAGGGACCCATTTTGGCTCAGCTGATCCTGAAGGATTTGATAAGAAGGTTTGGTCTTCAGAGCGTATGCCTTTAGTAGAAGGATTGTCTATAGAAGGACAGCATACAGCGGCTGTAGGCATTGAAGCCATAGGCACCATGCAGTTGACCATCACCAGGGTTCAGATTAGACATACCCTGCATGCGATCCACCTGAGAGAAAACAACAGGAATTTAATCATTGCTGATTGTCACCTTTACGAAAACCATGGCATTGGCGTCTTTTATGATGGGGTCAATTTGCACCAATCCAATATTACGGGAAGTCATATCAGTTATAACAAGGAAGGTGGAATTGTCACCAAAGGGGGCAATATCAGGAATATACACATCACAGGCTGTGACATAGAAAGCAATATGGGATCAGACAAAGCTCCCACTGCGAATGTGCTGATTGATTGCTCGGGTAGTGCAGTTGGAACCGCTGAAGTAGCCATTACGGGTTGTACCATTCAGCACAACCGCAATGCGCCCAATTCAGCAAATATTCGAATTATTGGAAAAGATCAATCGGGAATTGGAAGTGAAAAAGAGCGCTGGGGAAATGTAACCATCACCGGAAATGTGTTGAGTGATGTGATGGTAAATATTGACTTGCAATATTGCAGGGGAGTGGTAGTCACTGGAAACACCATTTGGCAAGGCTATGATTACGGCTTATTGATGGAGGGCTGTAGCAATGTAGTGTTTGGATCAAATTTATTTGATGCCAATGCCAATTATCCCTCCGGGACGCTTCCATCCAATAAGTTATTGGTCACCAATAGTGAGGATTGTATCTTCACAGGGGTGCAGGTTTATGGTTCCAAGGACAGCCCAGGTCTTGTTGTACGTGATTCAAAGCGTATTAATATTGGGAATTGTAGCCTGTTGAGTTGTGAAAAAGTTGGCCTCTTGTTGGACAATGTTACAGAAAGTAAAGTTTCGGGGTGCTTGATAACTGCCCTAAACCCAGATGACAGTTCCTTTGACCCTATTCAATCCATTGGTGGACAAGGAAATAAAATAACAGATTAACCTCACAGGTTTAAACAAAATCGAATAGATAGATGCATGTAATTTGCTTTTCAGAGAGTAGGATTTGGCTTGTTATTTTATTCATGGTGACAGGAGTCCTTGGGGAAAGTTTGGGCCAAACTGAACATGAATTTCCTTTTCAGGCGCGTTTGTTGGGCGAGAAATTTGACTTGCCCAATACCATGATGAAGGGAGTAGGAGCGTTTTTGGATCAGGCCCTTCAGGAAAGCAAGGCAACAAGAAATGATTTTTGGCAAAGGGATTTTACAAGTCCTGCAGCTTTCAATCAATCAATAGCCTCCCAAAGACAGGAATTGCAACAGATTTTGGGGCTCGTAGACGAGAGATCCATTCCTTTTATGAGCTACCAGGAAAGTGGAGTGCTCGAACCCTATACTTACGCGAATGATAAATATACCATCTCTGCGGTAAAATGGCGGGTATTTGACGGAGTGTTTGGTGATTTTTATGCCGAAGGTTTGTTGATCAGTCCCAAAGGGGAGACCAAAGCCAGGGTGGTCTATGTTCCGGATGCAGCCACAGCACCAGAGGTAGTTGCGGGTATGACAGGGAAGGATGAACCAGGTTTTGGTAGGGCTGCAGCAATGGCGAAAAATGGTGTGGAGGTGTTGGTTCCTGTGTTACTCAATCGGCAGGATACTTTTTCAGGTAATCCTATACAAGGGAAATTCACCAACCAAACCCATAGAGAGTACATTTACAGACAAGGCTTTATTCTGGGCAGGCATGTGATCGGCTATGAATTACAGAAAGTATTGGCAGCAGTTGATTGGTTCCAAGCAAAAAATGAGCGGACGGGAAAGTTACTTAAAATCGGTGTTGCCGGCCATGGAGAAGGAGGGATGCTGTCCCTTTATGCAGCGGCCTTGGATTCTAGGATTTCCTCCTCATTGGTAAGTGGTTATTTTGACCAAAGAGAGAATATATGGAAGGAGCCAATTTATAGAAATGTCTTTGGCTTATTGAAAAAATTTGGGGATGCCGAGCTGGCGGTCATGAGTTGGCCGCAAAAGTTAAACATTGAAGATTCTTTGTATCCGGAAGCTTCAGGCCCACCGGCACCATCAGCCGGAAGGACTGGTGCTGCTCCTGGAGTCTTATCAATTCCGGAACTTTCTTCGGTGAAGGCAGAGTGGCAAAGGGCAGAAGCAATGCTTCCCAAAGGCAAAAGTAACCTTCGGTTTTTTGAGGGAAGTAATTCAGCAAATAGTGTGCAATCCGATAAAGCCTTACTAACATTCCTGAAAGATTTGGGTATAGAAGCTGAATTAAATGAAAAGAATATTTCTTTATTAAACAGTGGCTTACCGAGTCATTGGCTTAATACTGAAGAAAGGCAAGAAAGGGCTGTACGAGCTATGGAAGACCATGTGCAGCAACTTATTCCCGCTTCTGAGACTATCCGGGACAGTACTTTTTGGCAGACCTTTGATAGAAATTCGGGAGATTTGAAAGATATAAAATCAGCCCATAGGGCAAGGTTATGGGAAGAATTAGGGAAGTTGCCCGATCCGAATGTGCCAAACAATACCGAAGCGAGATTCTATGCAGAAACAGATACTTGGACAGCCTATGAACTGAAACTGGATGTTTGGGAAGGTGTTTTTGCCTGGGGAATTTTACTGGTTCCAAAAGGAATAGATCCATCAGTTCCTTTGCCGGCTGTGGTTACCCAGCATGGTTTAGAAGGTTTACCCAAAGATGTTTTGACAAAAGATAAAAGTGAAAGGGCATATAAAGCCTATAAAGGATTTGCCTCAGACCTAGCGGATAGGGGCTATGTGGTATTTGCCCCACACAATTTGTATTGGGGTCAAGATAATTTCAGGGTTTTGCAGAGAAAAGCCAACCCATTGGGTTTGTCCCTTTACTCTATCATTACAGGTCAGCACCAACGTATTGTAGACTGGTTAGGTCAGCAGGATTTTGTGGATTCGGAGAGAATTGGGTTTTATGGCCTGTCTTATGGAGGAAAAACAGCCATGCGGGTTCCAGCCCTGGTGGAAGGTTATGCATTGTCTATTTGTTCAGGAGACTTTAATGAATGGGTACGAAAAGTAGCAAGCACAGATTATGAAGCTTTCAACAGTTATCCTTTTACCGGAGAGTATGAAATTCCAGAGTGGAACCTGGCCAATACATTCAATTATGCTGAAATGGCAGCCTTAATCGCTCCGAGACCATTTATGGTGGAAAGAGGCCATAAGGATGCTGTCGGTACAGACAAATGGGTGGCTTATGAATATGCCAAAGTAAGAAGGCATTATGCAAATATTCAAAAGGAAGGTTTTACCACCATTGCTTATTTTAATGATGGACATACCATTAACGGGAAGGAAAGCTTTGCCTTTTTGGACAGGTTTTTGAAAAATGCTAAATAAGTTTGAATTGTAGGGTATTTAGTGACGAAACCAATCAACCGGACCCTGAGGGGAAGGGGTAGTAGGTATTACGCGTACGCAACCCTAAGGCTTCGGCTCCGCTCAGCCACCGGGTAGAGCGTTCACTCAGCCGTTAGTTATCGGCTCTGTCTGCTCAGCCACCGGGTATTGAGATCACTTAGCCGTTAAGTGTCAGCTCCGCTCAGCCGCCGGGGAACTACAATAGGTTTACAATTTACGTAATAAATCCCCCTTGGTCCCTCCGCCGCGGCGGAGGGATTTTGTGCTTTCAGGAATGATAGTGTCGTAACTGATTTACATTAATTCAGTCGTATCAACTACAGCCATTCAGCCAAAAAATCACATTTCCGCAAGTCCCCCTTGACAAGGGGGTAGGGGGATTTATACGGGTATATCACTGTTTATCAGTATGTTGTTTCTACAGAAAGTCAACCATATTACCGGACCCTGAGCAGATTCGAAGGAGTAGGTTTTACGCATTCGTTACCCTGAGGCTTCGGCTCCGCTCAGCTGCCGGGTATTGAATTCACTCAGCCGTTAGGCTTCGGCTCCGCTCAGCCACCTGTTAAAGAAATTATATACCTCTATAACCCGGAGGTTCAATGCCTTGCGCCCTGATATAGGCTATGGCGGCACCTCTATGATGCGTAGTATGGTCGTCCAGCAATCCTACCATTTGCCTACGAGTAATTTTTCCGGCGAAAGAATCTATTTTTTCGGATAATTGTGCCTCAGAGAGAGAAGAAATGGTTTTTTTAGCATAATCGTAGGTTTTATTGATGAATTCTTTCATTTCTGCTTTGGTTTGAGGTTTTGCAGAAGGATCGAAATCCATGTCAACCCCAAGTAAAAAACCTTTGGAGATATTAGCAACAGCAGCACCTGTGTGTATGATTTGCTCTCTAAATGACATGGCAGATTCATGGAGTTTGTCGTCTAATTTATCATCAGGCATTTTATCAATGGCTTCAAGGGTAAAAGCTTTGCTGTTTTCCCATTTGGCCAGAAACTCTTCCATGGTAGTTTGGGCATGGCTACTCGCCATTCCAATAAGAAGAAAAAGAGCGGTCAGTAGAATGTTTGTTTTTTTCATTGTTTTTGGGTTTGGATTAAAGCTAAAGTTCGGGAATTATTTTTGTATTTCTATGGGCTGTCCAATTATCATAAGCTTAAACTATAAAATGTTTACGTCAAAAATCCCCTTGATCCCTACGCCGCGGTCGAGCGATTTTGTGCTTTCAGGATGGGTGGGTTCGTTACTAACTTTCAATTGAGTCAGCCCATTTCAACTTCAGCCATTCAGCCATAAATTCCCATTTCCGCAACTCCCACCTACAATAACCGCGAAAAGCCACTATGGGCCTTTTCTTCTTTGGGCCATTTTTCAAAACTGTTCTCTTTAATGACCTGACTTAAGCTTCCAAAGGTTTCAGCCAAGGCCTGTTTGTAGGCAGCGATGATTTTTTCATTGTGGGCAAGCGTAGGGTAAAAGGAAGTGCCTGCAAGAAAGCCTTTGGAAAGCATCTGTTGGGTAAAAATGGTTCTTAACATTTCACTTTCAGGATGGTCAAAACTAAAGCTTGTCAAAGCAGGGAAGCCTTTGACTTGTAGGGGAAGGTTTTCACTAGCAGCGGTTGTTTGCAAGATACCCTGAACTTGTTGGCCAGAATGCTCAATGACCTTTTGAATATCCCGCTTTTCCATTGCTGCAATAGTAGCCAATGCGGCTACTGAACCTAAACTCTCTGTCCAATAAGTGCTACTGATAAAGGATCGCTGAGCTCCTTCCATGGCAGCCTTGCTTCCTATAACTGCCCCAATGGGATACCCATTTCCTAAAGCTTTGGCAAAAACAGCCATGTCGGGTTCAATGCCATACTTCAAATGCATGCCTCCAAAATGTAAACGCCAACCCACTGTAATTTCGTCCATGATCAACAAGATTCCATGTTTCCTAGTGATAGACCTGATTTCTTCCAAAAAGCCGTCCTCAGGATTCTCATACCTGCAAGGTTCCATTATCACTGCCGCCAGGTCCGGTTGTTGGTCAATGATTTCCTGAAAGGCCTCCAGGTCATTGTATTTGAAGGGGAAGCTGGTGTTTCTCAGGGCATCAGGAACACCTTCGGGACTTAATCCGGGTAATAAATGGCCTTTGAGGGCATCATTTTCTCCTAGGTTCGCGGCCAAATACCAGTCCTGCCAGCCATGGTAACCACAAAGGGCGATTTTATCCCTGCCGGTAGTTGCTCTCGCGATTCTTACTGCCACTGCACAGGCTTCTCCACCGCCTCTGACAAACCTGGCTTGATCGGCCCAAGGATGAATTTCACAGAGTTTGTCTGCCAATGCTACCTCCTCAGGAGGGTTGAGCGAACACATATTCCCCAGGTTTACTTTTTTAATTATGGCCTTATTTATTTCGGGGTGGGCATAACCCAGAATGCAAGAACCCACGGCATTGGTGGAGAAGTCATAAAAGTGTTTCCCATCCAAATCCCAAATCTCACATCCTGAAGCCTTCTTAAAATAGGGAGGCCAATGATTGGGAGCCATGTTCTCTGGTCTTTTGCTTAGTAGCTGGGTACCTCCGGGGATTTTGGTTTTTGCGTGTTTGTAATAAGCTTGATTAGTTGTTGGCGAATGCTCATTTAACCCGAGTAAGTACATGGCATTTTCCCAAAATATTAAACCCAGATCCGATTTATCTAGGCCAAAATTATTCGCAGCTTCCTTCAAGGCGTTGAGGGACTCTAAACCTACCAAGGTAGGTTTGCCCCATGCTTGGTCCCAATTGCAATTGTTTTCATCCAACCAAATAAAACCATTGCCTATACTTACACATTTTCCTCGGATTTGTGAGACCGGGAAGTCAGTACCAAACATTAATTTTTCCGGACCGAAGTATTTCAATATGGGTAATATTGCCTGCATTTCACAGATCCCTGACATGTCAAACCATATATTAGGAATGCTGTTCAGGAATTTTGCTCCTTCAGCGTGCAAGGCATGAAAACTCCTTCCACAATGCGCCAGAATCAGTTTTACATTGGGGTATTTCAAACAGAGCCTTCTAATGTCTTCGCAGTTTTTAGGATCAAGCAAGGCCTTGTCTTTCATGATGTGCAACATGATTACTGCTCCGTGTTCATGCGCCGTAGCCCAGATAGGTTCTGGTAAAAATCCTGTAATTCCCGACTGAGAAGTTGGAGTTTCGGTACCATACACATGGTAGGGTTTGAATCCGACTACTTTGGCATGTGAAAGCCCCAGCTCCAATTCTTTTTGGGAGGTTTCCGGTTTCACCAGTATCAATCCTCTGGATAAGGTTAACTTTTCCAGTTCATCAAACAGGAATTGATTGGCGGCGGATAAATTAACCTTAGGCAAGGGGGCAGGGAAAAACAAGCCACCCAGGAGGGAAGCTTTTGGAAGCAATTGTTGGGTATAATCTTCCCACTGCCCATAACCAGCTATCTCCGGCCCACTGTTCCAAAAACTATTCTCAGGAGCATTTAGGTCAGCTTTCCTATACCAATGGGCATGAATGTCAAAGAACTTCTCAGGAATAAAAGAGTCCAGTGCTTCTATTGCAGACAAGTCTTCAGAGCGTAATTGCCAGGGTTTGTTATTTTGGGCTAGGGTCATATTTGAAATTCCATCCAATGAATAGAGGTGTTGTCCGTACTACTTCCTGTATAAAAATAGGCCCATAATTTATCCGCACTAATTTTTAGCAGATGGGGATGACCTGTAGTAAAACGATACATTTCATCCCAGGCCTGATTTAATTCCATGTTTTCACTGTCTTGCCCTTTTCCAGGTTGCTTGTACAAGGGAAAGGATTTTGGGTAAGATTTTCCATCATCATGGCTGTTCCTGATAGTGATGACTGGGGCTTTTCTTCGATCAATATCAATGGTGAATAAACCTTTTTTTCCCATGTCCACCGGGCTACCGGGTTGTCCATAGATGCCAGTGTCATAGGGTAGGGACCAGCTATTACCGAAGTCTGAGGATAGGGAAGCATGAATGTTTTTATAAGCCTGGCTAACACCATCAAAAGTCCAAAAGAAGTTGATCAGTTTGCCCGATTCCTTCATCACAGCAGGGCGTTGGTCCCAAAAGAATTTCTGAGGATAGTTGGTTACTTCAATCATTTCTCCCCAAGTTTTCCCAAGGTCTCTGGAAAAAATAAGTGCAGACCTATGTACCCAAGGTTTAGGATCCTGTGCATATTTATTGATCTCAAATTGGCAGACAATCCTACCGTCTGCCAGCATAAGTGGAGCTCCTGTTAATGGAGTAGGTCCATTAGCTTTGGAAGTTTCCATAAATTTTGGCTCGCTCCAGGTAGCACCATTGTCTTGAGATAGACAATGGAAAATCCGTGTATCCTTTAGGTGTTGATTGGATGGTTCGTAAAAGGGTTGATTGGGCTCTGAGTGATCCACCCAATTGGCTACTAATAGTACATTTTCTCCGCCTAATGGTAATAGATACAAGGAATGTGCCCTGCCTGGCTTTCCATCTATGGGTTTGAGCTGGAAAGGTTCAAAGGCTTCTCTCCAGGTTATTCCTCCATCATCAGACCAGGTCAATAGAGCTTTTTGATGTACGGGGTCTGTTTTAATTTCTCCTGCCCTGTATCCGGCCAGTATTCTTCCAGAAGGAAGCAATACAATATTAGGGAAGGTGTTACTCTTTAGGTAACTAAATTCCCCCATTCTTGGAAGTACTCCTTGCCTTAAGACTTTCATTTCTCCATTATTTTCTCACTTCTTTTTTTCATGGTTTCCTGATTTCCTAAAAATTTATGGTCAATATAACTGAACACTACACCTGCTACTATTCCGGAAAACAGTGAAGCTGGAGTAATAAAGAGCACTTCTATTCCCAAAAATTTAAAGAAAGCCACTGCAATGGCCATTGCAATACTTATCAATCCTCCAATTAATACCCCTCTTGCTGTAGCAAACGGAATGAAAAGGGCCATAAAGAACAATACGAAAAGTGGGGAAACAAAAAGGTTTACCACTTTGACAACAACATCATACAAATTGCCTTCCACTCGGCTAATCAGTAGGCTTAAGGCAAGGGTAAAGATGCCAACAAATAAAGAAAGAATTCTAATCCTCTTGAGTTGGTCAACTTTTTCAGGTTTTGATTTTCTAGAAAACCTTTTGAAAAGATCTTCTGATATGACAGAGGAAGTTGCACTTAATCCGGAGGACAAGCTAGACATGGCTGCAGCAAGAATTCCGGCAGCTACTAAGCCGGAAATACCTATGGGTAGACCTACAAGTATGAACTTTGGAAATAAAATATCAGCATGAGTGGACACCGACTCTCCGGTAGCAAGGAATTGCGGATTGTCCAAGAAGTAGGCCAGCACAGCAAGGCCAACAAGCCCCAAAAGGAATTGAGCTACAAAGGAGGTGATCAATGAGACGGCAAAGGTTTTTCTGGCTGTTTGAATATTTTCCGTAGCAAGAAAACGCTGAATGGACATTTGGTCAGAACCCGATGAAGCCACATACCAAATAACTGTCATCAGTAAGGCGTTACCTATGCTTAAACGTTCCCTGGCATCGATGGCCCATTTGTATTCTCCCCAGTGATCCAGCCATTGTGTGGGTATCCATGAAGTAGCTGAACCAAAATAAACACTTATCAAAACAATGGTTAGCAAGGCTCCTCCCAGCAAAACGCAAGATTGAATCACATCTGTAAATACCACAGCCTTCAAACCACCCATGGTGGTATAAATAATGGTCACCCCTATTAAAATTATACTGATCCAAAGTATGTTTGAGGTAGTATCTTCAAAGCCAAAAATTGAGATGATTGCTGTATTTACTGTGATGAAAATAATTGTGCCCATCCAAAGAAACCGTAATGACAAAAACAGAAAAGTAGCCAGTAATCGAATGCTTACCCCCAAATTAATCTCCAAAATCTCATAGGCAGAGGTTACTTTTAATTTCATGAAACGTGGTATTAGAAACCACCCAACGATATAATAAATTAAAGGAAAAGCCAAAACACCTGAAAAGATCACAGGTCCGTATTTGATCATCTCTCCAGGGTAGGAGAGGTAGCTCAAGGAACTTAATAAAGTAGCAAAAAGCGATAAACCTACAGCTATAGGATTCATCTTGCCACCGCCTAATAAAAAATCCTTTTCATTTTTATTTTTCTTTGAGAAGATGTATCCAATTACCATCATTCCAAGCATATAGATCAGAACGATAGCCCAATCTATAGTGGACAATTGGTGGGTTGTTTGCTCCATGCGAAGCAATGCAAAAGCTGCAGTAGCCATCACATCGGCATTTGAAGCTTTGGTTTCAGCATTAATCTCAGTACCTAAGGGATTGTCGTTGCGTAGGTACCCTAGCAATATGGATTGATGAGACCAATCCCCCTTATGTGCGATCGTTAATGCCAGTGCCATTCTATCGCCTTTATTATCGGACTGCTGTAGGGCAAATATTAAATCTTCAATTTTTTTATAGGACTCAGACTTTTGAAGTTCAGGTTCTGCCCAATAGTAAGCGGCAGTAAGCAGGTGAATTTTTGCAATGGAAGAACTGGGTTCATCGAGTGCCATTGTCGCAAGGGATTCCCATCTTTCTTCTGGAATATTTCCTTCCATTTTCAGGGCATAGGCAGCTTGTAGTCTAGGGATTTCTTCTTCGATGCCTGACATCAAGGCTTCTAACATTGGGTTGTTAGATTTTTCTTGGCCTTGCATACTAGCCCAAAGGGTATATACCCAGAGACTTCCTTTTTCTCCTTTAAGGATTTTGTCCGTGGTAGCTTTGGCTAAAGTACTGACGGGGACGCCCAACTTGGCTAAGGTTTCTGCTGCATGAATTCTATCGCTGGCTTCTGTATCGTTAAATACGGCTATGATTTTGTCAATGTATTGCTGTCTTTCAGCTTCTGTAGGAGCAGATTTAGCCAACACTCTCCAGATACCGATTCTATAGGGAGCCTGATTTTCATACAGAGCAAGTTGCTTTAAAAATGTATCGTACACCCCCTCAGGTAGCCCTACTTGTAACTTGTACTCAGCAGCATGAACTTTTACCCATTGTTCTTCCTCCTGCATCACCTTGTCCAGTACCTCATAAGAAAGATTTTTATCCTCTTCTGAGAGCATATTGTTTTTTTCTCCACAAGAAAAGAGGACCATCGAAGTGATTAAAAGGAAGCTTAAATAAGCAAATATTCTTAAGGAGTGATACATTGATATTATTTGTTTAAGGAGGCTATGTAAGCTTTTTTGGCAACGAGGTCTTCTTTGGCGGATTCTCCAAAATAAATCAGTCCTAAGGCTTTCCTACTTCTATTTATACTTGTGTTTGGTGCTGCTCTATGGATAGTAAGGGCATGATGAATCAATACATCTCCAGGGTTTGTTGCTATAAACGCTTCATTTTCTAGATCCGAAGGTGTTCCAAAATCTACGATTTCCTGAGAAAAGCCTATGGTTCCAGATTTTCCGTGTGTCCTCACACCATTCAAATGAGAACCTTTGACATAGCTCACCCAACCATTGTCTTTATCCACTTCCTCTAGGGAAATCCAGAAGGTGACAGCTGACATGGGAGTCAGCATAAAATAATACCCGTCTTGATGAGGAGGAGTTGCTTTTCCGATTTTGGCAGGCTTATTAAAAAATTCCACTGTCTTGCCTACTACTTTTTCACCCAGTAGCTCAGCTGCCAGGGCTGAAAATTTACTTTCAAAGAGAATGTTTTTGAATAAGGGATCATATAAGTGGAGATCCTGAATCATTTTTACCCCTTGCTTATTTTCTGTATTCTCGAATTTGATGTGTCCTGTAGGGATGTCCTGCAATCCTTCCTCTACAATTTTATCCAACCTAGACTTAATTTGGTTGGTTTCAATCTTGTCTAAAAACCCTGGGAAGTACAGGTAACCATCCTGGTCAAACTGCTCTTTGCTCTTTTGTTTTTTCATAAGTCTGCTTCTTTTCCTTATGGAGTGTTTTGTTGCTTGGCGTTTTGATCCTCAAAGGGATACTTCTCCATAAGTGCTTTAATTTTCTTATTGAATTTTAAGAAATCTTTTTCAAAAGTCTCAACTTCATTTTCTGAATAGGAATAAAATCCTTCACCACTTTCCAGTCCGGTCTTGCCTGCATTTAACTTTGAATTCATCAACATAGAAGGTGATTTTTTTTGTGATAGCTCCGGGTTGAGGTCTTTCATTACCAGTCCATAAATAAAGGTTCCCATTAAATCCATGTACCTGAAATTGCCAGCAAAAGGCAAATAATAACCAGGGTCATTCCGACAAGCCCTGTCAATGTCTATAGGCTCAACATAACCGTTATCTATGAGATAAAAAGACTCTCTAGCCATAGCAGCCAGCAATCTACTTCGTATCCCTCTACCATTTTTCAATAAGTAAGGGTCTTTACCCCACTGTTCGCGGGCTAATTTCATCAATTCTTCTACTGCTTCTGTATTTGTTATATCTGTAATAATTAGCTCAAGAAAAAAAGTTTGGTGCGCAGGATATACCCAGTTGAGCCCAATCAAACGCTCAGGATTAGAGAAGCCTTCCTGAAAATTTTCCAAAGGATAGCTTTCCATGTTTATAGCGATCAGGGTGTCCTTTGTAGCATTTTGAGCTATTTTATTTAGGAAGTCTTTTTTTAGCTCGATATTTTCAGAGGTATTGACAATTATTATGGCTGCTGTTTGTAAGGCTGTCCAGTCTGGTTCAGTATTAACCATGGCATGGGCCTCGAGGTCTTTTGATAAAGCAGTTTTTGGTATTTCATTAGCAATAAGGGAAACCTTATGTCCGGAATTGCCCAAACACAAGGCAATTCCGGAAAGGTCTTTTCCATCACCCACTAAACAGATGTTAATTTCTGATAGGGTCATTTTACTTTTCATTCATCTTAGCCAATACCTTCTCTACACTTTTAAGGGCATGAAGAATGTCCTCTTCAGTATGTACGGCAGATAAATACCATAGTCCTCTACCAATTACGCGAACGCCATCATCATGCAAGCCAGAAATAAATTGACCCAATTTGGCTTTGTCTAGTTTTAATACATCTCTAAACTCGTTCAGTCCTTCTCCATCTGAAAAACCAGTATGGATAATAGGGCCGATTCCAGAGACAACCATATTATGCCCAGTTTTTTTGGCTAGGACTCTCAATCCATTGCGTAACTGATCGCCTAGATCAAACATTTTGGCATAAGGATTTTCTCTTTCCAAAACCGACACTGTAGCCATGGCAGCAGCAACTGTTGGGTTGGCCGTGTTCATGGTACCTGCATGGATTACTCTCGCTGAAGAGATTTCTTCCATCCATTCTTTTTTACCTACAATGGCACTGATTGGATAACCACTTCCTATTGCTTTAGCAAAAATGGACATATCCGGAGTGATGCCGAAATAGGTCTGAGCACCTCCAAGACCAATTCTAAAACCTGTAATTACCTCATCAAAAATCAGTGCAACGTTGTATTCATCACACAAGGCCCTTAAGCCTTTCAGATAACCTTCATTGGGCACAATACACCCATTGTTACACATGATAGGTTCTGTGATTATGGCAGCGATTTCATGATGACTTTCCTCCAATTTGGCTTTAACCAATTCCAAATCATTCCAAGGAAGTAGGTGGAATTCGTTGATTGAATCAGGTGGTAGGCCTTGGCTCCATGCGTTTGGACTTGGGGCGTTTCGAGGTCCTAATGCTTCTGGAGAAGGCGTAGAAATACCATAGCAAACATTATCCAACCAACCATGGTAATGACCTTCAAATCTAAGGAATTTGCTTTTTCCTGTTTTTGATCGTGCCACCCTGAAGGCTGTTTGAACTGCTTCTGATCCATCCAGACAAAAACGCATCATCTCTGCTGATGGAATGAGCTCCTGTAATTTCTCCGCCAATTCAAGTTCCATCATGTGTTGGCCTGCAAACAATTGGCCTTTTGCAGAATAATCATGGACAGCTTTCAAAACTTCAGGATGTGAATGTCCTAAAATCAAAGGCCCTTGACTTAATGTAAAGTCCCTATATTCATTTCCATCTACATCATAAATACGACTACCACTTCCATGGCTGTAAAACAATGCATGGGGATGATTGTATTTTCTAAACTCAGAGGAAACTCCTCCTGCCAAAACATTTTTTGCTCTGGCCAATAAGTCTGCGGATTTCTGGTACTTTTCGTTACTCATTTTTCTATGTATTAATTTCTGGATATTGTGCAGCCAAATGGAAAATTTCGTGATTAAAGTCCTTGAAGGCCTCTTCCCACTTTATTGCTTCTTCTTTAGTATAATTGTACAAACCTTTACCGTTGTTTATTCCTTTTCCTTGTACTTTTACGATCGCTTGCATTGTAGTGGGGACGGTTTGAGAATTGTCCAATTGAGGAAATATATTCTCAAATATCTCTTTAAAATCTGAAAGGCCCAATTGGTCCATTCTTTTAAACAATCCCATATAGGTCATCCATGAGCCTGGATCATACCTAAAGGCCTTATCTAAATCATCCATCGAAGCTTCGCCATTTTCTAAAATAGCAAACATTTCACGGTAAACTGCATAGAGCATTCGATTTGTAACAAAGCCTCGTAAGTCTTTTTTAAGGTAGGTAGGCTCTTTGTTCCAGGTACGGGCCAATGAAAGTACCCTATTGGCTATTTTTTCATCCGTAAGGGCACCTTTCGTAACTTCTAAAAAGCGTGTCATATAGGCCGGTTCTGCCCAATGTATACCAATAAATCTGGAAGGCAGATTAACATTTTCCTGCAAAACGCTAATTGGAATAGCTGAAGTGTTGGTAGCTATGACGGCAGTGGACTCGGTGTTTTGACTTATTTTTAAGTAAACTTCCGTTTTAATCGCAATTACTTCAGTGACACATTCTTGTATCAAACTACAAGACTTTAATTTAGAGTAATCCTCAGTAAGATGAAGTCTTTTTAGGTAATAGTCTACATTTTCACTCAAAAGACCTGCTTCATCTGCATGATTCAGTTGGGAATGTATCCGGTCCAAGGCCCCATCCATATCAGAGGAAAGTGGTGCAATACCGATAACGGGGTGTCCACTAACTAAAAGAGATACAATGATACTTGTCCCCATTAATCCAAGCCCTACTACTCCTATTTCAAAGGTTGAAGAATTGTTTTTACCGTTCAATTGTCTTTGGTTGATTGAATTATTTATACCTAAACAAGCGCAGTGATTTTATATGTTATAAAAACTGTCCTAATTATTCAAATTTATTATTGATCTGTAAATTTTGCTATTATTATTATGTGTAAAAGTGATACTATTTTTTAGAAGGTGATTTATTTTCCATTCTTCAGGAAAAATTCAGCCTCAAAAAACTTGAAACCCGATTTAGATTTTGGAATAGTAGGGATTGTTTGGGGATATCCTTCCCGAACCAAATGGGAAATTGTCTGATCATGTAGCTCACTTAAGCATAAACCTAAATCTCATTTTAGCCATTCCTTTTCAATTTAGAAGGCTGGGTGAGGAAGGTAGAATAATTAGTAATAAGGGTTTGATAATGGAGTAGTTATAAGAATATCATCTGCCATCTGAATAAAATCATGAAAAGTAAATTAAGCCAAGCAAAATCTATCCTAAAAAAAGGTAAAAAAAAGCCCGATGAAGGAATCATCGGGCTTAAGTTATTATAATTCAGGTTATTCTGAGAATAGAATCTTTTCAAGATTCTCCTTAGTTTCTCCCGTTTTTTTCTGAAGTTTACCTAACAATTGGTCTTCTTGCCCTTCGGTATAAACTAAGTCATCATCGGTTAATTCACCGTATTTCGCCTTAAGTTTACCTTTTAACTCGTTCCAGTTTCCTTTTAATTTTAAATTGGTTGACATAATATGTTGGTTTTAGTGAAAAATTATTAAAACTTATAATAATTATGTAACTATTATCAATATCTGTACCAATTGTGGAAAACCTAACAGGTAAATATTCAAAAATCACATTGATTGCCTGCTTTTCTACTTATGATTAAGCCCGAAATTTGCAATAGACAATCAATTACCTGCTAAAATCTCCACACAGCCTGATTTAGATGCTTTTGCAACGCTTCCCGTAAATATGGGACAGGCTTTACCCCTGATTTTTGTTAGGGCGGAGAATTCCTATTACACAATCTGAGTTAAAAGATGGCCAATTAGAATTATTGTACGAAGTAGTTTGTTATTACCTTTGAAGGAAGTAGGGGAGTTCTCAATTTTAAACTGCGTTTGATAGAACATCCTAAGGGGTTTAAATTATTAATTTGAAATAGTGCCTTGCACTACTTTTGAATAGGTTCTGAAGATTTCTTTCTGTCCTTACTGCATTAATGTAATAAGCCTTACTGACCAATATTGAAAGAGGGGATTAATGAAAGTAAATTATAAATTAGATGAAGAAGAATAAATTATTTGGGTTAAGCTTTTACCTCATACTAACTATTGCGATTTCCTGCACATCAAAAGAAGACAAAAAAGGAAGGTTTTTATTAAAAGGAAACAATGAATTAAAGGAAGGAAATCTCAAGGGGGCCATTACCTATTATGATGAGGCATTGGCAATTGATCCGAAGTTTAAGGATGCCTACTTTAATCGTGGTATGGCTAAATACCAGCAAGCCAAATTGATAGAGGCCATTGCGGACTATTCTGAGGCCATCAACATTGATAATTCCTATGTTCCCGCTCTGCGCCAAAGGGCCATGGCTCATCTTGATTTTGGGGAAAATTATAAGGCCTTGGAGGATATAGAAACATTGCTTCAAATAAATAATCAAGACGGACAGGCTTATTTTATCCGTGGATTGGTGAATACCGAAATGAAATCTTACAAGGAAGCGCTTAGTGCTTTTGATCAGGCCATACAAATCACTCCTGACAATGCGGAATTGTACATTAATAGTGCTACTGTGCATTATTATATGGGTGATTTGGATGCTGCCCTTTCAGCACTAGAAAAAGCTTCGGAGCTAGATGCTACTGAGAGCAAATTACATAACCTTTGGTCTTTGGTTCATTTTGAAAATGGGGCCTATCAAAAGGCGCTTGAATCCGTAAACGAAGCGATACGACTAGACAAGGACCAATCGTACTATTACAACAATAGAGGTCTTTACAAGCTTTATCTAAAGGATATGGAAGGTGCCCTGGAGGATATCAATTTTAGCTTAAAACAAAACTCGAAAAATTACTATGCCATTAGAAATAAAGGGATCTATTATTTCATGGAAGGTGAGATGGATTTGGCAAGTAAATTTATAAACGATGCGTACAAAGCAGACCCTGAAATGCCATTGCTTTCGGAGTACCTTCTTAAATTAAATACAGATTCTGCTCAGTAATAAATAAGCCCTAATCCATAACTTCTTTATGGATTAACTACTTTTTGCCATTATCATTAATTCTGGAATAAAAGCCAATAGCCTAAAAATGGTTGGGCAAACTTCTTATAAAATGAAATGGAAAAGGCTACAAAATTAATTGTAGCCTTTTCTTTATTATGAACATAAAGCTGACTAATTATAGCCAGAAAAAGTGGATTATTTAACTCAGGAGCTGCAATAATTATTGCAGCTCTCGTGTTATATGAGACCTTCTTTTACAAGATTCAATGCTGAACCAGCTTTGAACCATTCAATTTGGCCTTCATTGTATGTATGATTAACAGTTATTTTGTCTTCACTTCCATCGCTGTGGTGAAGAACAACTGCCAATGGTCTGCCTGGAGCAAAACTTTCCAGTCCAACAATATCAATGTTATCATCTTCCTGAATCAAATCGTAATCCTGAGGATTAGCGAAAGTTAAGCCTAACATACCTTGTTTTTTCAAGTTTGTTTCGTGAATCCTAGCAAAGGATTTTACTATTATAGCACGAACGCCCAAGAATCTTGGCTCCATAGCAGCGTGTTCTCTAGAAGAACCTTCTCCATAGTTTTCATCACCTACTACTACGGTACCGATATTATGCAACTTGTATTGACGTTGTACGGCTGGGACTTCACCATAGCTTCCATCCAATTGGTTTTTCACCTTGTTGGTAGCTTCGTTGAAGAAATTAACTGCGCCAATCAATAGATTGTTTGAGATATTGTCAAGATGACCTCGGAATCTCAACCACGGTCCAGCCATAGAGATATGATCCGTAGTACATTTTCCTTTTGCTTTGATCAAAAGCTTAAGTCCTGTAAGGTCTTTTCCTTCCCATGCTTTGAAAGGTTCTAAAAGCTGAAGTCTTTCTGAATCAGAAGCAACTTTTACTTGAACTTTAGATCCGTCTTCTGCAGGAGCTAAATAGCCAGCATCTTCAACAGCAAATCCTTTTGTAGGAAGTTCAAGTCCTGCTGGTTCGTCCAATTTAACCTGCTCTCCATCTTCATTGGTAAGCGTGTCAGTCATTGGGTTGAAAGTAAGGTTTCCAGCAATAGCCAAGGCAGTAACCACTTCAGGAGAAGCTACAAAGGAATGGGTATTTGGATTTCCATCAGCTCTTTTAGCAAAGTTTCTGTTAAAAGAGGTAATGATGGAGTTTTTCTCTTGTTTTTCAGCACCATGTCTTGCCCATTGGCCTATACAAGGACCACAAGCGTTAGCCAAAACTACTCCACCCATATTTTCAAAAATTTGGAGGAATCCATCTCTATCTACGGTGAACCTTACTTGTTCAGAACCTGGAGTGATGGTATATTCTGATTTGGCTGTTAGTTTTTTATCTACTGCCTGTTGGGCTAGAGATGCAGCTCTTGAAATATCTTCGTAAGAAGAGTTGGTACAAGAACCGATTAGTCCAACTTCCAGTTTTTCTGGCCAATTGTTTTCTTTTACAGCTGCTGCAAATTTAGAAAGCGGCCATGCTAAATCAGGAGTAAATGGACCATTGATATGTGGTTCCAACTCAGAAAGATTGATTTCAATTACCTCGTCAAAGTATTTTTCTGGAGAAGCATAAACTTCTTCATCACCTGTCAAATATTCTTTTATACCATTAGCAAGGTCTGCAATTTCAGCTCTGGAAGTACCCCTTAAATAGGCTTCTGATTTTTCGTCATAACCAAAGATGGAAGTAGTTGCGCCAATTTCAGCACCCATGTTACAGATTGTTCCTTTTCCTGTAGCAGATAAAGAGCGAGCTCCTTCTCCGAAATATTCTACAATACTACCTGTACCACCTTTTACTGTAAGGATTCCAGCTACTTTAAGGATTACATCTTTAGCGGAAGTCCAACCAGATAATTTACCGGTTAACTTAATACCGATCAATTTAGGGAATTTAAGTTCCCAAGGAAGACCAGCCATAACGTCACAAGCATCTGCTCCACCTACGCCTATGGCTACCATTCCCAAACCACCTGCATTAGGCGTATGAGAATCTGTTCCGATCATCATACCTCCTGGGAAGGCATAATTTTCCAAAACTACCTGGTGGATGATACCTGCGCCAGGTTTCCAGAAACCAAGACCATATTTGTTGGAAACAGAAGAAAGGAAATCATATACTTCCTTGTTTTTATCTTTCGCTTTCGCTAAATCTATAGAAGCACCGATTTCTGCCTGAATAAGGTGATCACAATGCACAGTCGATGGTACCGCTACCTTAGATTTGCCTGCTTGCATAAACTGTAACAATGCCATTTGGGCTGTTGCATCCTGCATGGCTACCCTATCGGGTTTGAAATCAACATAAGATACGCCTCTTTCATGTCCTTTAGTGGGTGTGCCCTCTGAGAGATGAGCATAAAGGATTTTCTCTGTTAGAGTAAGTGGCTTTCCCACAACTTTTCTGGCGGCAGCTATACGCTGAGGAAACTCAGCATATAACGACTTAATCATATCTATATCAAAAACCATTAATAATGAAGTTATATTGTTGTTTGATGAAAATTCAATAGGGCGCAAAGATACTAAAATCAATAATTAATTGGCCATGATGCTTATTTAATATGCTTATTTATAAAGGATTTAAAAAATAAATTTATTCAAAATAGCTGGTGTACCGGATTTTACAGGTGCTATTCCAATGCCAAAAGGAAAGCAAGAGTGTCAATATTGTCTGCATAATCATGAACTTCAGGGCTTTGAGCGGTACCTAAGGGGATACTTCCCTTAAACCAGCCATCTTTTGAAACAATACATTGAATTTTGTCTTCCAAGGAGTTTAATCTATCCCTTAATGAATCGGCGGTATCATAAACCTCATAGTAGAGTACAGAAATAGGGGAAACCAAATCATTTGACTCCACTAAAAGTAAATGTCCGTTGTCAAAATGAGGGACCCGATTAATGAGGTACTTGGACTTGTTGTACTCGTAATTATTAAAGTACTTGTGGTGATCCAATACCCCACTTACCTTTTCCATGGCCTTCATAAAATCCTGTACTTGGGAAATATCGCTAAAAAAAACTTTGGATACATTTCTACAACCTAAGCCGTAATAAGTGAAGATGTCTGAGGCAAGTAATTCTAAGTCCAATTCTGATTCCTCTCCATTGAGTACGGCTATTGAAGTTCTGTTTTTTCGAATTATATGGGGGTATTTTCCAAAATAATAATCAAAATACCTCGCTGAATTGTCACTACCAGTGGCAATGTAGGCGTCCATACCAGTTAAGCGCTCTTCAAATGAAATTGTTGAGGCCAATTCAGGTGATATTGATGTCAATTGTTTTACCAACCAAGGGATTAAGATGCTGTCTGAAGACCCCAATTTTATTCTTGCTTTGTGTCCGGCCATTAAGGTGCAAAGCAAATCATGGAAGCCAACACCAGGGATATTTCCGGCCATAATGATGCCTATATTTTTATCGGCAGAGTTTGTGTCGAAAGAATAGGGCTGTATCCAGGCTTTTAACTTATCGTGAGAAAGGTACCTGCTTATTCCATCAAGGGCCAAAGCCGACTGCTTAGGGGTAAACCAATTGTTGTAATTTTGCATTTTAGCAAAAAGTTCAGCTTTGGTGTCATCAGATAAATGAAGCAAGCGATCGCCTAATGCAGCAAGTTGAGTTAGTCTTTGATTTACATCCATAATTTTAAGAATAGTAAACAAGGTCCGCGTAAAGACTTTGTCAATTGGTGAAGTTTGCCCCAAATATAATTATTCGTAAGGAAAGCTAAGGGATAATTTTCATCAAATAGTTAGTGTAACAAATAATGTCTATGAGATATTTTTTGAATGGAGAATCATTTTGCTTGTGAGATTGTGAATTGGTTAGTAGTTTTGCGGTCGAACAAAAAAAGAAGCACAATGGCAATAATGATAACGGACGAATGCATCAATTGTGGTGCATGTGAACCAGAATGCCCCAATACCGCCATTTATGAGGGAGGAATAGAGTGGACCTGGGGTGGAGGCACTGAGCTGAATGAGGTGATACAAGAGGATGGAACAGTGGTAGCAGGTGATGAAAAACAAGAACCTGTCTCTGATGAGTTTTATTATATCGTAACTCAGAAATGTACGGAATGTACTGGTTTTCACGAGGAACCTCAGTGTGCTGCAGTGTGTCCAGTGGACTGCTGTGTAGATGATCCTGACAACAGAGAAACAGAAGAAGAATTAGTTGCTAAGAAACAATTTCTACACGGAGAATAATCTTAGAGATAAGAATATCAATATTTTGTAGTCATAAAATTGTCTTTTCCAATAGGTATTTTGACGAATATCACATATTTTCAGAAAAAAAACTTGTAATAACTTGAATTTGATATTTGAATTGATTTAACTTGGCATTAAATTGATTTTTAAAAAATAAATATTTGGATAGTGGAAGATAATAAAGATTACGAAAGAGATGAGATTTTCACCAAAAGGGTAAAGGCAGGTAAAAGAACCTATTTTTTTGATGTTAAGTCTACCCGGTCCAATGATTACTATTTGACCATTACAGAGAGCAAAAGGAAAATCAAGGACGATAATTTCTACTATGAAAAGCACAAAATATTCTTGTACAAAGAGGATTTTGGGAAATTTGTAGATGCGCTTCAAGAGGCAGTAGACCATGTGAAGAATGACTTGATGGCAGATTTTGATTTCTCTCAATTTGATGGTGAGCCTGAAACTACCGAATCAAATAACGAAAATAACAGTAAATTTGGTGAAGACCTGAAATGGGATTAAGGAATTAATTGGCGGATCTTTTAAACACGAGCCATTTATACTATTTAATCCAAAAGCTTTATAAATCGAACCTTGAAAATGTTTTTCCTCTATTAGTGGAAAGCATGGTACAGGGTTCGATTTTTTTGTTATTTTTGATCCATGCTAAAAGTTATATTAACGGCTATAGTTGCAACCCTGCTTGTTTTTGTGTTGGGATGGTATTTTTCTAATATAAGCCTCTATTTTATATTCTCTCTTGTTATTGCCGCTGCACTTCGGCCACTTACCAATAAGATCAATAACCTGTACATAATGGGGCAGCATATTCCCCGTTCACTGGCCATTTTAATATCATTTTTAGCCATACTTTCGGTAGTGTTTTTATTGGTGCTATTATTTATTCCCTTGTTTCGTTCACAAGTTGAATTGTTGAAAGATCTGGATGTTAATTACCTCTATGATCAGATTCAAAAGCCTATTGCCAACTTGGAAGGCATTCTTATTCAGTTGAACCTAATTGACAATGAGCCGGGTTATCTGATTCAGCTTGTAAAGGAAAGCCTCATCAATAGTGTCAATGGGATGAATTTTCAAGGTTTTATCAATGGCGTAATTTCCACAACAAGTAGCTTTTTTATTAGTATACTGGCCATAGGTTTTATCACCTTTTTTCTGCTTTTGGAAAATGGACTTCTAAGGAGAAACCTATTAAATTTTATACCGAATAAGTATTTTGAACTGTCTGTAGCTACCTTTCACAAGGTGGAAAGACTATTGTCCAATTACCTAATAGGCTTATTGATTCAAATGTCGGTGATTTTCACAATTGCATCCGTAGGTTTAACTATAGGAAATATTGAATATGCGATGACCATTGCTGTTTTTGCGGCGGTTGCCAATCTAATACCCTACGCTGGGCCAATTTTAGGAGCCAGTTTTGGCGTGTTGGTCGGTCTTTCTACAGGCGATTTTAATACCACTAATGAAGTGTATTTGTTTCTTTTTAAGGTGTTAACAGTTTTTTCTATAGTGCAGGTGAGTGATAATGTGATATTACAGCCTTTTATTTTTTCTAAATCAGTAAAAGCTCACCCTCTTGAAATTTTTGTTATTATCTTTGTGGGGGCAAAAATTGCCGGTGTATTGGGTATGATTTTCGCCATACCAGTTTATACTATATTTAGGGTTTCTATAAAGGAATTTTATAAGGGGTATAGAGAATACAGGATATTTAGAATAGATAAGATTTAACATTCATGGGACTTAAGTGTGGAATTGTAGGCTTACCAAATGTAGGAAAGTCAACATTATTTAACGCCTTGTCAAGTGCTAAGGCTGAAGCAGCAAATTTTCCTTTTTGTACTATCGAACCCAATGTGGGTGTTGTGACAGTGCCGGATAAGCGTTTACAAATCTTGGAAAATCTGGTGAATCCACAAAGAGTACTTCCAACAGTAATTGAATTTGTAGATATAGCTGGATTAGTAAAAGGCGCAAGTAGGGGAGAAGGTTTAGGAAATAAATTTTTGGGTAATATTAGAGAGGTTGATGCGATCATTCACGTTATCAGATGCTTTGACGATCCCAATGTAGTACATGTGGCAGGTGGAGTAGATCCCATTTTTGACAAGGAAGTTATTGATACTGAGTTGCAGCTAAAAGACATTGAGTCAATTGATAAAAAACTAATCAGGATAGAGAAAGTTGCAAAAAGTGGAGACGCCAAAGCTAGAAAAGCTGTTGAAAGTTTACAAAAATTTAAAGAAGGTTTAAAAGAAGGTAAGAATGCCCGTGCAATAGAAGCGGAAGACGACGACCTTAAAGCCATAGCAGATATTCATTTGTTGACGATTAAACCCGTATTGTATGTTGCCAATGTAGATGAAGGAAGTATTAAGGAGGGGAACGAGTATGTGGATAAACTCAAAGCGGAGGTAGCAAATGAGAACGCAGATGTGATTATCCTTTGCGCAGCATTGGAAGAGCAAATTGCAGAGTTTGAAGAGCCTGAAGAGAAAGAAATGTTTTTAGGTGAGTATGGACTTGAGGAAAGTGGCTTGAACAGATTGATCGCTGCTGCCTATGATCTATTGAACCTAATAACCTATTTTACGGCTGGAGTGCAGGAGGTAAGAGCCTGGACAATCACCAAAGGTTGGAAAGCCCCAGCAGCAGCAGGTGTGATCCATACTGATTTTGAGAAAGGTTTTATCAAAGCAGAAGTTATTAAACTAAAAGATTTTGAGATGTTCAAAACTGAGGCTATTTGCCGTGAAAACGGGAAAATTGCAGTTGAAGGTAAAGAATATGTAGTTTGTGACGGAGATATCATGCATTTTAGGTTCAATGTGTAAATTAATTGAAATATTATTATTAAGTTTGTTGCAACTTATTTGCTCGACTATCAGTTAGTTCAGGTAGTGTGATGAAATAAATTTTTGTTTAACTTTTCATTTTTATAGTCGTGAGAATTAGATTAATATTTTCCTTAAAGAACAAAGGTGCTTACTTACCCTTTCACCATCAGTACATCTTAGCTCAGTTTCTCAAAGGTCTGATCGTTAAAGGAGGCCAGGAAGAGTTTTTTAACTACAATTACTTCAACTTTTCTGGGCTAAAAGGCCAAACAAAAGTTAGTAGAAGTGGGTTGCATTATTATTCCAGTTTGGTTACACTTGTGGTTTCAGCACCTGATGAACCTTTTATAGATTATCTATTGAAGCAGGTTTTTAAAACTCCCAAAATTGAATTGGGTAATTTAATATTATCGCCTGAATATACTGAGAAAGAGATCGAGCCACCTTTAGAGACATCCAATAAATTTGTTTGTATCTCTCCATTGGTTTTGCTTACTCCTACCTTTGATGATGAGTCAGGTAAAAGATTTATTAACCCTGACACCGATGAGTTTTCTGATCTTTTGTATGAGTCTACGCTCACAAGAATGGAGAAATCTGGCTGGTACAATCAGGAACAAATGGAATCTTTTTATAAATTCCAGGTTGTACCGGACATGGTTTACGTAAACAAACTTCGTGAACAACAGAAAAAATTCGCAAGAATCTATTCTGTCTATGACATGGATGTGAAGTATGAGGTTAGAGGTTATACCTTGCCTTTTACCTTATATGCTGCAAGCGAAGTCCAGGAATTTGTATTTAAATGTGGATTAGGGGCATTTACCCATAAAGGTTTCGGGATGTTGGATTTGGCTAATAATATGCCAAGTCAGCGTACAGAACCCTATAAGTTTAAAAGAGAAGGATTTGTGCCTTACAGAGCACAAACTCATGAGCCTCGTAAAAACGACGAAAGAGCGGAAAACGAGGATGAAAAGCCTGAAGAAGGAAACGATTAAAACTGAATACCCGGTGATTAAGCCGGGTATTTTTTTTGTTTAGACTGATTTGAACAGATGAAAAATATACGGTTTTTCTCATTAAGTTTGGTTCATTTTTTCGCGTAAAACCATTGATTCACTAGCGGGCTGCTGCCCTGCTGTGATTGGAGTGGTTTTCTCATAGCGCTAAAAGCAAGCTTGTATTCCGTGTTTGTGAGGGCTGAATCGCCTTTCTGGGGTATACGTATAATTTCTATTGGATGGCCGAAAGGGGTAAACAATCATCCCCTTCTTTGAAGGTGAAATTTACTTAAAACCTCCTTTTGTTAGGGTTGATGACGGTATAACCTATCAGTTCATCATACCTCGAACCCATATTCCGGTAATAAAAAAAGATTTCGTATTCGTTTTCAGTCTGAAAATGATTGTCTTCAAAGGCTTCTATGTCCCATCCATCCGTTGTCTGAAAGCCATATTGATAATCATACCAGCCCTGCTTTAAAAATAAACTTGTCTGGTAAAGTCCCTTTTTTTTGTTGTATACCATCTTAGCCTCAGGGATTTTACCCCAATTGGTCAGGGCGCCTAAGATATATGGAGGCTTAGGTAGCTCAGGAGATTCTAGATTAAAGTTCAGTAATACATACTCACTTTCCAAAAGATGATTCTGCCTTTCCATATTGAAAACACCAAATTGTCCATTGAGGTCTAAGTATTCTAAATAGGGCAATCCTTTTCTGTCTTTGTCCACTGCAGCTTCAGCAAAGACAACATCTTCTTCCATGCTAACCTTGGCAATATTCCGTCCACGAGTACGTACGAAGCGCAAGTCAACAAAGCGAAATTCATTGCCCCCCATAAAGGTATTAGAGCCGTCAAATAATTGGTATTGTAACTGTTTGATATCCTCTCGGATGTGAGTGAATTTCAAACCGTAAATGGCATTGTCCCATCTTTGATTTTGACGAATGACTACCTTGGTATTATTTAGTGGATCAATCAACTCACGATTACCATAGCCGATATTGAGGTTGATTTGTTGGGCAATTCTACGGTTTTCATTTATGCTAGGAGGAACAATTTCTGCGCCTATTCCAACCTGATTTTGGTAAACCATGAATCTTTTTGTGAAAATCACATCTGATTCTTTCCTTCCTCGGTATACTTTAAGAATATAATTCCCAGATCTTGTGACGGTAGGTATCTGAAAAGTATAATGAATATAAGGTATTCTGGTATTGATACCATATTCATAGGAGTTGATGTTGTACTCATTGTATTGGGTCAGGAAATCCGGATCTTTAAGCCCAGATTGGGTCCAGTCAGCATCACAATGTATCAATTTAGCCAAGTACCTGTCCGTCTCAAAAGCAATGTCATCGAAATGCAATTCCAATGGTACAGGGCTATTGAGAGAAATAACCGGAGTTGTCATTTGTGCTGAAAACTCACTGCTTGCTGGATAAAGCTGTACAGTTCTTATGTTTTCATCATAGACCTGATCTTCCAATACTTCCTGTGCAGACAATAGTTTTGTTGTAAAAAGTATTAGAAAAAAAACAAGCTTAGTCAATGGGCTTCTCATTGGTTAGGTATAGGTTTTGTGCCAGTGAAAGCACTTAATTTTAACTTTGCATGGTCTCTATTTGTTCAGCAAGTGCTTCCCATTTCTGGTTGAGTACAATTTCCTCTTTTTGTATTTTGCTGTACTTTTCATTGAGCTGTTGCAATTTCACCTCATCTTCATAAACGGAAGGTTGGGCCAATTCATGCTCTATATCTGTTTTTTTCTTTTCCAAAGCAGTAATTTGCTGCTCCAGACTTTCCAGTGATTTCTCTTTTTCCTTTAGCGCTTTCTTCTGAGCATGGTCATCTTGCTTTGCAGCCGAACTTTTTGGTAAAGGTTTTGGTGCTTTTTTTACAATGGCTTGAGGCTTGACTTCTTTTTCTGCTTGATTAGCACGCCAGTAAACGTATTCATCATAAGTACCTGGATACACCTTGATTTGTTCGTCTTCAATATACCAAATTTTATTGGCGACTCCTTTGATAAATAACCTGTCGTGAGAAACAGTAACAAAAGTACCTTCGTATTGCTGTAAAGCTTGAATCAATATATTGACAGACTGTATATCAAGGTGATTGGTAGGTTCATCCAGTAATAGGAAGTTAGCTTCAGAAATCAAGGTTTTGGCGAGTGCAACTCTTGATTTTTCCCCTCCAGAAAGCACCTTTATCTTCTTAAAAACATCTTCATTGGTAAAGAGAAAACAGCCCAGAACATTTCTCAGTTCGGTTTCTGATTTTCTACTGCCTGCCTGAGACATTTCTTGAAGGATTTCGTTGTTAATCCCTAGCGCTTCCAATTGGTGCTGTGCAAAGAAGGCTTTTATCAAGTTGTACCCTTCTTCTCTTTTTCCTTCTATAGGTTCAGAACCATTGATAATCCTCAGAACGGTAGATTTACCTTTTCCATTGGCTCCAATTAGTGCTATTTTATCTCCTCTCTCAATTCGGGCGGTGGTGTTTTTTAGAATCTGAAGGTTACCAAAGGCTTTGGAAACATCCTCCAATATAATAACATCCCGACCTGATTTCTGAGAGAAAGTAAATTTAAAATTAACAGATACCTCATCTTTTTCTACTTCGGAGATTTTATCCAACCTATCCAAAGCCTTTACCCTGGATTGTACCTGATTGGATTTGGTAGCTTTGGCACGGAAACGTTCGATAAAACGCTCCGTTTGCTTGATCATCTGCTGTTGATTTTCGTAAGCATTTTGCTGGATTTCTTCTCTCTCTACTTTCTCCTTTTTATAGAAAGCATAGTTACCGGCATAACTTGTGAGGTTGCCTCGGGAAACCTCTACAGTAGTTTCTGTACTATTGTTCAAAAAAGTTTGATCGTGAGAAACCACAATCACAGCACCCTCATAGGACTTAAGGTAATTTTCCACCCATTGTATGGAAGGTAAGTCAAGGTGGTTGGTAGGTTCATCCAGCATGAGCAAAGATGGTTTTTCCAAAAGTAACTTTGCCAACATCACACGCATCCTCCATCCTCCGGAAAATGTTTTTAAAGGACGACTCAAGTCAGCCGTTTGAAATCCTATACCTTCTAATACTTCCTCAGCCTTGGCTTTTATAGTGTACCCTTCCAGTGCTTCAAACCTTTCTTGAAGATTGGCCAATTTTTGGATGATTTCATCAGAATAATCTGTTTCCATTGCCTTAAGTACTTTGTCTATTTCTTCCTGTAAGGTCAAGGTTTCTTTGAAAGCCTCAAGTGCAACATCGAGTATACTGTCTTCTGATTGGTAAGACAGCAAGTCCTGATTAAGAAAACCTACGCTACAGTCCTTTGCTTTTTGGATTTCACCTGAGCTAGGTTGAAGGTCTCCATAGATGATTTTTAATAGGGTAGACTTGCCTGTACCATTGAGCCCTACCAAACCAATTTTGTCTTTTGGCTTGACGTGAAGGGAAGCATTTTCATAAAGAGGTCGACCCCCAATATAATAAGAGAGATTGTTGATGGATAACATTCCGCAAAATTAAGAAAACTATATGGTATATGGCAGGATTAGAAAAAGGAATTCAATAAACTTGTCTTTTTTCCTGTTTTTACCCCAAAAGATCCGCTTGAAAGCTGGCTTTATGACTAGCTTGAGGAGCCAATTGTACAATCCCTAATTTATTTTCAAGGGTGCCATCATGATCCGTGGTCGCTGCAATTCCATTCCAAGGCTCTAAACATAGGAACTTTGCGCCTTTTTCTTTGGTCCATAAGCCTAGCCATTTAAAGTCTGAAAATTGCATAGCGAAACCCTTACCTGTTTTGAGACTGCAAACACTTACGGTCGTAACTGGGTCAACATCTATTATTAGTGCATCATTTTCAAAAAGCTTGTAATCAAGATTCAATTTCCCCTCTTGAAGGGCTAAAGAACTTTTCTTGGTAGAGATCAGGCCTCCTTCCAGGGTGTACAATGGGAGGTTAGTAATGCTCTTGTGACCAAAATCCAATTGGTAATCTGAAAATGATTCTTTATCAGGTTCAAGTGGACAGCCAAAACCTGGGTGGGCTCCTATACTAAAGAACAAGGTTTGTTCTCCTGAGGGATTGTGTACATGATAGTCCACATTCAGGCCGTTTTCGCTAAGCCTGTATCCAATAGAAAGCTCAAAGTCAAAAGGATATACTTTTTTGCTGGTTTCGTCAGCCCTGAGAATCATTGTGAGTTTCCTATCCGTTTTTTCAGTTAACTCAAAATTGCGGTCTCTGGCAAAACCATGCTGTCCCATAGCGTAAGACTTGCCTTGATAGGTGTACTGATTGTCTTTCAACCTGCCCACGATAGGGAACAGTACGGGTGCATGTCTGCCCCAGACGTCAGGATTTGCTTGCCAGAGGTATTCCTGTCCGTTTTTCTTAAGGGAAATACATTCAGCACCCAGGGTGGAGATTTGGGCTTCCATTTTACCAAATGTCAAGTGATGGATGGTAGCAGCAGTCATGGCTTTAATGAGTAAAAGATGAATAAAAAAGGAATATAAAATAAATTGACCATCAAAAAAAAACCTTTCCTGAATTTAGGAAAGGTTTTGTACGCACGAGAAGATTCGAACTTCCACACCCGAAGGCACCACCCCCTCAAGGTGGCGTGTCTACCAATTTCACCACGTGCGCAGATGGGAAGTGCAAAAGTAGAAGATAATTTCAGCTGTGCAAACAAAAATGAATACAAATTAATTGGGAAGGTATGATGTGGAGAAAATAATTGAAATAGAACCCAGGATCTATTAATCTGTATCCATTAGTGGTTCAGTTAGCGTTGGTGACAAAAATTCAAAAATCCCTGTCTTGATTAATGCATATAACGCCACAATTTAGAAATACAAACTAAAGGATTCCAGCCAATAGTGGTTCAGTATACCTAATTAAACATCAAATTCCTTTAGGTTGGTTTTTATTTTACTAATTCTTTTGCTCCAATTTCTACTTGATAAATAGACTAACAGAAACAAGGATAGAAGCATACAGGCAATTGAAGCATATTTTTCTTTTGTAAAGTCAATAGACGAGGAGAAAAAGGAAATCACCGCACAGCCAAAAAGAAAGGAAGTCAAAACAATAGCTATAGTTATTTGCTTTAATTTCGATTGAAAATTAAAAAGTGATTGTTTTAAATTGTCGCCATTGATAGGGTTTCTCAAAACTAGCCAGCCCACAAAACGGACAAAGATGTATAAACTGGTAGCGCCTATCAAAAGTAAATTTGCCCACAAGGGTTTAGTTTCCCCATCAAAACCATCGTAGTAAACGGCTATAAAAACAATCAAAAGAATGGCCTCAATTAAAAATTTTAGTTTCATTTTTTTAATCGTTGGGTGGTTTTTCACTTTTGTCATTATCAATAATTCATTTTGGCTTTTTTTTCCAGTACTTGATTGATCCCAGGTTGATTTTAATTTATCGAGTTCCATAGCTTTTTATTTTAAAATGTTTTTGAGTTTTTCTTTTATTCTATTAATCTTCACACCCACGTAATTTTCGGTTATCCCTGTGATTTCGCCAATTTCCTTGTAGGTAAAGTCTTCAAGAAATAAGGCGATGATAGCCCTTTCTGCCATATTCAATCTTCTAATGCCCTCAAACAGCCTTTCCTCACTTTCTGACTGTTCATTCACATGATTTGAATAAATTTCATTCGGAATGTTTTCGTTGTATTCGATTTCAATCTTGTTTTTCCTGAACACCGCAATGGCCGTGTTTAATGCAATACGATACATCCAGGTACTTACTTTTGATTCCTTTCGAAACTTTGGGAATGCCCTCCACAGTTGAAGTACAATTTCCTGGAACAAATCCTCCTGATCCTCTTTACTGTTCCGGTATAGTTTACAGACTTTAAAGATTATCCCCTGATTCGCTTCTACTATAGTTAGAAATTCCCTTTCCATAGCTTAATGTCTAGAATGAATTGAAAGCCAAATTTGATAATTACAGTCTTTATATCAGTTATTACATTATTTGTGAATCCTAAAATAATTTCAGAAGTATTTTTCTTATCGCAAACTATTGACGTCTTTTTATGTATTTCATTTTTTAACTTAACCTGCTTGATTAACGAAAGGTCAAATATGGATGTGCGTAGGGATGGAGATATTGCTAAAGACATAGGGAGAAGATTGAAATATTCATTTCCCTATAAGTTGTCCAAAAAGTAGCAAATCTTACAAATGCCAATTTTATTTTTTAAATATTTGGCACGATTGGCTAATAAATTTTACCTAATAGCTTTTTTTGGTGAGGGAGTTATTTAATGTTAAGCTCATTAAGAATGGCCTCAATCTGATCGTTCGTTTCTGTGATTTGTGAGCTATAGTCGTCAGTGCTTTCTTCAATTGCTTTATAAATCAATTGGCAACTTTGGATTCTTAATTCACAGTATTGTAATAATTTTTTATTTCTGTCCAGGATTGGATCTGGCAAGTACAACAGGTTAGCTTCATTAATAATTTTTTTATTTTCATTCCAATAATAAAGACTTCTCGTTTTAATTTCAAAGAGCAAATCCTCTTCAGGAGTACTTTCAGGCATTTCAAACATTTCTAAAGCCATTGATTCAAGTTCAACAAATCTTTCCACCAAGGAACCGTATTTTTCAAATTGGTAAGGAATAATGCTCTTAAAAATCAATGTACACAACGCTATGGTAATGACAATAGCAAACGCAATATGGTTTAGTTTTGATCGTAGGTCATCATTTCTCTTTAAACTTGGCACCATTGAATAACCAATCACAATACCTGAAAGAAGACCTCCAATATGAGCAGCATTGTCTATATTTCCTTGAAGCCCTAAAATTAAATTATAACCAACAAAAGACGCTATACTTATCAATAAGGCACTCCGTAAATGTCTCTCAATTAAGTTTGTTGTAAGCAAAGCCAGAAAAACACCATATAAACCAAATATGGCTCCAGAAGCCCCTGCACTTATCGTTAGATCATGCCACCAAAGACTTGTTGCGCTTGCTACAATACCCGTAAGTACATAGGATGAAATCAACCTTGTTTTCCCCAAACGTGGTTCTAAAAGAAGGCCTATATAGAGCAAAGCAATTGTATTCATTAGCAAATGAAAAATGCCTATGTGTAAGAAAATGCTGGTAAATAAACGCCACCATTGACCATCAAGGGTTAGGGGTCGGAAATTGGCTCCCCATAGAATTAAACTATCGCTATCAGGCGCAAAAACATCCACACCTTTTATTGCCATGATAAGAAATACGACAATGTTTAAATCAATGATTATGGGGGTGATGAAATAGCCATGGGTTGGTTTAAATATAGATAGAATTCCCGTAATTTTTTCCTTAATGGAAGATGAGGAGTGGGTTAATATAACTTCTTCTTTTGAAATAAATATAGGTTTTATTTCTTCAAACTCTTGATCCAATTCCTCTATGGTAAAACTGTCTTTAATTTCATTAAAGGAGTAAATGAAGTTTGAAATGTTTTCTTTATTCTTCCCCCAGTCAATTATTTGAATGCCTGTACATTCACTTTTAAGTTCAACCGTTTTGTATAGGATTTTGATGTTTACTTCCTCACTGAAGGAGCGCATTGACATTTTTGTATAGGCAATAAATCCATCTTCACGGATGGAGGAAATTTTCCATTTGAGCTTTCGGGCAACCTCAATGGCAATAACAAGAAAATTTTCGGAGGTTAGATTGTCCAATGGTATTTCTTGAACATGTTTCGAGGAAAATTCAAATGCCATATTGTGATTTTTTTATCTCTTCATTGATACTATAAAAAAAATATTATATATAGCTACAGCTCAATTGAATTGATTCGATTTATTCTACTTCTAATATATAAATTTATTGTAAGGTTTTATAGAATGTATTTGTAAGAGGTGCGTGTTTAGCGAAATATTTCGACTAAAAAACAGTTTTTTCAATAGCCATAATTTTATGTTTTTTTTTGCACCAAGTCAGAGAAAATAACTAAAAAATATATTCCATTTTAATGTCACAGCGCTCATAGGTCCCACATTCCATGGGGGTTTCTTTAAAGCCCATTTTTCGGTACAGGGCTATCGCGGGAGCCAATAGACTGTTGCTGTACAGGATCACTTTAGTAGCGCCTTTAGCTTTGGCCCAATCCAGTGCAGCATTACCGAGTATATGGCCGATGTTTTTGCCTTGCGCTTTGGGTGATACACCCATTTTAATCAATTCGTATTGGCTCTCATTTATTTTTTTCAAAGCCACCGTACCTACAATTTCCTTTTCCCATTCTGCAAATAAAACTTCCCCACCATGATCCCTGATGGTTTCCTGAGGTTTTTTCAGTTGGGCAATGTCAAAAGCTTCCATAACAAAATACTTTTCTATCCACTCCTGATTGATAGAGAGAAAGTAAGGGGCCAGGGCTGCTGTATAGAGATGGATATTTATTTTTTCCATCTTTAAAAATACGGATGTTGATAAAAAGAAGAAAGCGTTTGACTGGAAATTTAAAAGCCCAAATTATACTGCTGACCTGGCTGGTCCATGGCTTCCATTTGTAGTAGCTTGAGCTTTCTCCACAGCCCTCCGGCATAGCTGGTCAACTCTCCCGTACTGGCGATAATCCTGTGACAAGGGATAACAATCAATAGTGGATTGGCACCATTGGCGGCACCTACAGCACGGGCAGCAGTAGGTTTAGAAAGGGCATTGGCTATCTCCTGATAAGAAGCCGTCTGTCCAAAAGGGATCTTATTTACTTCCATCCATACTTTTTTCTGGAATGTGCTACCACCAATGGCTACCGGAATATCGAAAACCTTGAGGTCTCCATCGAAATAACGATTCAATTGACTGATGATGTCTAGAAAAAACAGGTTATTTATCTTTTCTGTTACAGGCTCTTCCGTAAAGCTACAGGACAGCAAAAAACCATCTTCAGCTACAAGTCTGATATTACCTAAGGGCGATGTAATTACTACTGTTTCTTTCATATCCTCTACAATTTTAAAACCAAGACAAGCTTTAATCTCTACTAATGCAGTGTTACTGCCGACGCTTCATGAAATACGATAATGTTTAACCCTTTTGACCTCGGAGATGCAATTGCTGGCTTGCGACTGTGTTGCTCAGTATCTAACATTCCTAATTTCCTGAATATTATCACATCCCCTGAAGAAAAACCAGAACAAGCTGAGAAATGTCTGGAAACCCTATTGCACCATGCGTGTCAAAATAAAAATCAATACATGCGGTTTTCGGCACATCCTATTAAGGGGCCGGATAAGTGTACTTATTATTAACAGATTATGGCAGAAAATGTTGCCTTTAATTATACTGTCGGTGGGTTCCTACTTACTAAAGATAGCTTTTATTTCACTTTATACCAATTTATTGCGGCACTTATACCATCATCATACGGTATTTCCATACTTCCCTTACTGCCTCTGCTTTTACTTCAAAAGGGGGATATAAGGGGTTGCTTGAACAGAGTAAAAGCTGCTTTTTATTGTTTAATTGGTTGTAAGTCAGCTTGAACGTAACCCCATCCTGCTCGGTGACAATAACGTATTTCTCACCGTCACGTATGGCTGTCCAATCGTCTATGTATTCACAAATGATCCATGCCCCGTCAGGGATCGGTTCCATAGAGTCTCCATCTACCTGAAAAACCCTGTATTTTTTGTCCTGTGGGAGAAAGGGGAGGTGAAACCGAGGCAAATCCCCAATAAAGTCGGGATCTGAAAATCCTGCCAGGTAGCTTGCTTTGGCTTTTTGGGAGACTACTTCAATGAGTTCACGTCCCTGTGCATCCACCGTGGTAGTGAGGATGCGTAAATCTCGGCCTTTGAGGTAGCGACTGGTTTCCAATACCTCCCTGAGCTTGTGCGCAGGATATTTTTCTAGGTTTTCTTTCAAGATCAGATCTACCGATACCTCCAGGTATTCACAAATCTTCACCAATGTATCCAGCGGAGGGCTGATACTTAGTTCATAGCCGGCAAGCTTGGACCTGCTGATGTTCAGTGACTCAGACATTATGGACTGTGTGATTCCTTTTCTTTTGCGCAGTAGTTTGATGTTGCTGTGAAGGTACATGGTCAAATTTTTTAATGAAATCAATGGTTTAAATATAAAACAATTGTTTAAATTATAAACAATAAAATGTCAATAAAATTAACAAAATAGATTGTAAATAATAGTAGGAGAGGAAGGTAATGGCAGAAAGACGAAACATTGTACACATGGATTTAGACAGTTTTTTTGTGTCGGTAGAGCGTTTGTACGACAGTCGGCTTATGGGTAAGCCTATCCTGATCGGAGGGTCCGGAGACAGGGGAGTGGTGGCTTCTTGCAGCTATGAGGCCCGGAAATTTGGTATTCATTCTGCCATGCCCATGCGTACGGCCAGACAGCTTTGTCCGGAGGCTTTGCAGATTAGAGGTGATTTTGCTAAATACAGCCAGAAGTCCAGTGAGATCACTGACATTGTCCGTGAGAGTGTGCCGCTTTTTGAAAAATCATCTATAGATGAATTTTATGTGGACTATACGGGCATGGACCGGTTTTTTGGCTGTTATAAGATGGCGCAGGAGCTGCGACAAAAGATTATCAAAGAAAGTGGTTTGCCCATTTCTTTAGGGCTCTCACAAAATAAAACCGTATCCAAAGTGGCCACGGGAGAAGCCAAGCCCAATAATGAGAAACAGGTGCCTTATGGAGAAGAAAAACCTTTTTTGGCGCCATTATCTGTGAGAAAGATTCCCATGATAGGGAAGAAAACTTCCCATACGCTGTACAATATGGGGGTAAAGAAAATCCACACCCTGCAGACTATGCCTGCGGAATTGTTGGAAGCTGCCTTTGGTAAAAATGGACTGATGATTTGGGAAAAGGCCAATGGTATCGACCGCTCGCCCATTACGCCTTATTCGGAAGCCAAATCCATTTCTACAGAAAACACCTTCGAACAAGATACCATTGATGTAGGCCTGCTGGAAGCCACACTTACGGCCATGACAGAACAGCTGGCAAGTAAGCTGAGGCAGCAGCAAAAACTGACTTCTACTGTATCCGTTAAGATCCGGTATTCTGATTTTGATACCCATACGGTACAGCGCCGGGTATTTTATACTTCAGCAGACCATGTCCTCCTTCCCCTGGTAAAGGCGCTTTTTCAGCAACTGTACCAACGGCGTTTACTGATTCGTTTGATAGGTGTTCGCTTTAGCGGGCTGGTGCATGGGCATTATCAGATCAACTTATTTGAAGATACAGAAGAACGTATTTCTTTGTACCAGGCCTTGGATCGACTCAATGGCAAGTATGGAGACAAAACGGTCTGCAGGGCTGTGGGCATGCATGTAGGGAGTCGGAAATTTAACCCGTTTAATGGGAAGGAAAACTGAGTCAGGGCTATCCCGAAATTCTAAAGCATAGAGAAATGTAACGTTACTTAGCTAGCTGACATCAGGATTTTGGCGTATACACTGTATTTACCACGGGTTTCACACGTGGCTACAAGATTTTGCCCTTTCCTTCGCTCTATTCATTTCCTTTAAAATCACTTCCGTTACTCTGTCCTTAGTACTGCTATTGGCTATTTCCCAATACATCCCCTCAATCATGCGAAATACATTTTCTTTGTGTTTCTCGGTAATTCTCCTAAAACCATGTTTTTACTTTTTCCAAGTCTTGGGAGTGAACCAAAAGCGGGAACAAAACCAACCCTAATAATATGCTTAGTTTTTTTCATATCTATTCCTTTTTTTTCAAAAAAGCCCGAACTTTTTGCCCGGGCTTCCGAAATATTCTGGTATTGGATTTTCTTATGATAATTTATTTTACAATTACCCTTTTTGTTTCTACAAAACCGTCTTTAAAAATTGCTTTGATATAGTAAGTTCCTTTCCCTAAGTGAGCAAGACTCACCTTATTGCTTTTTCTAACTATTACCTCTTCAGATAAATCGGCAACTTTTATGTTGTTTCCATTGAATACTTCTATGGAAACTGGTAAAGATGGACCTTCCCCATCGTAAGTCATATCTTCCATCACAAGCTTTTCTTCTAAATCAGCAAATTGGATCGTTACTTCATCATCTGTCGGAACAGGGTAAATCATCATAGATGCTCCCGGTGGATCATAAACATAGATACTTGTTTGAGCTGAAGGTACTGTACATCCGTTGCTCATAGTTACAAATATATATCGGCCTTGCTGATTATATGCCGGTTTATCAAAAAGCACTGTGTTTGAATACTGACCATAAATGGATATTCCTGGAACACTTGGCTGGGTTGCAAATGAATAAGTAGTATGTGGGGTTCCATAAACATCAATTCGGTGTGAACCAGTATTTGCTTCGAATGAAGGGTAGGTTCCATATGATATTGTCCCGTTGTCTATTTGTGCGTGGGTTAACTTCGAAGGGAAGTTACACCGATAGTAACTAGCCGGGAGACCATATCCTGGAGGAACGTCACCCGGAGCATGTCTAGTGAGCGTTGCCCATCCCCATTTGGACATTAGCCGATTTGTTACGTTTATAACTACAGCAGAATGGTCTCCACTGTAACGGACAAGTACACCTGGCAATGTAGTGTTGGTTGTAGTTTTGAAACTTTGATCATTGATATAAGTACTAACTGCATTATATGTGGGATCATCTAATGCTACTTGTCTTCCATTTGAAGGATACATGTTCCAGGCATATCCGTGACAATTATAATTATCATTTACGCTTGCAACAATTACAGGGGTGGGTCAATAAAGGCCATTGTTTAAATCGTCATAAAATGCGTTTATTGTACTTTGGGGAGTGTTATATGTGAAATATGAATTAGTTGGAACCAAAGTGCCTTTTGGAGTATATACATTTTGCGCTAATAAAGTCGATGTGATTAGTGTGCTAAAAATTATAAATGCGTAGAGCTTTTTCATGGCCAGTTTTTGGTTTTTAAAACTTTTACTATTCTCATGTTGTCAATAAAATCATTGTAAGAGATTCCCTTTAATGTACTATTTAGGGCTACATCTCCATTACAATTAAATATGGTAGACGCAGGGGAAGAACTCAGAGTACCATCCAAAACGATATAACCTTTCCTTTCGAATTCAACTACCATAATACGGTACGTTTGCCACAATTGCTCATACTCGGCATCGAGGTCACCCAGCCATTGCAGATCGTTGATGGGATCAGTGGCATTGCAGGAAAGCAACAGCTCGTTTAACTCCGGATCATCTTGATCCACGCTATTGCAGGATTGTGAACAGAAGGCCAATAAGGCGATCGCTAGAATATATATTCTTGTTTTCATCGGTTTTGGGGATAATTAATTTGATTGATAATATTATCTACAAAATCATTGCTTACAACACGTATGTTTGCTACAAAATTTTCTAGCTCGTTTTTTTTATAGATTTTGTTTTTTAAAGTAGGTTGTCCATTAAACACATTGGCGGCCAGAAAAGCGGTAGTTAGCTTTCCCAAGCCCAGTAGCTCTTCCTCGTTAACGGATTTTTCTGTGTATTTTCTTGATACGCCTTCCAATATTTTCTCAGATTCTTCCAGAGATAAGGTTTTGTCCAAACTAAAATCAGTTAGCATCAACTCTATTGCTGAAACTCGTAACGCAAACCTTCCAATCTCAGCACTTTCCCCCAATTTATTTATTTGAGAAAAATCCATCCTGTTGTAATGATCGAAAATAATATTAAGGCTTTCCGGTCTAGACTTTAGTTCTCCATAAGCATTCAGTGTCACCATTGTTCTTTGGTATCCATCAAACGGGTTATCCGATAAGATATAACTATTAAAGAAAGGGTAATTTAAAATAAGATCCAGCAATTGTTGATCCGATAGCTTGGGCAGTACGTCCTCAGGTACTTGAATGGCTTTTACCCTATCTGCGGTAGTGGGTAGTGTAGCCCATTCCCTACTTCCAGGTCGAATAGGATAATCCCAACTCGTTTCTTGAGAGAAAAGTGGGGTAAAGGACAAAAAAATAGCTATAAAAGCTAAAAATATGATTTTTTTCATGGTTTTTGGGTTATAGAGTATTAAATAATCATTAACTATTATTTCTTAAATTACGTGTTATTAGGGAATTAGTTTTCATTTTTAGAAAATTTTTTTGGAAAAATACGATTGAGATTTTCAATGCGTTGCAATTTGTTTCATGGGTCTCTTTTGGAGATAGGTTTTTGAACTTGTATATTTTCCCCATAATTAATTAAGGCATTCCTTTCTGGGAATGTGCCAAAATACAGTTATGATTTTTTCTATCTATCTTTTCAATTATGATCGTTGACTCTATCTACAGGCAATTTTTAGTCTCCAATAAGTATCTAATTCGTATTTCCTCATTAGAAGATAAACTTGGTATTACTGGGAAGTCTATTCACAAGTGAGTTGTGGGCAAAAAAACCTTCCCTCTAAATGGGAGGAACCTTTGAAAAGCATTCTTTTTCTTATGATTGACGAACAGAATGAATTTCACATGATGATTTATAAAACTGGAATTGCAGGTTTTGGTTCAGTTTCGCTCTTTGCATCATAGTGAGTTGAAGCTTTTATATTTTTCTAAGCGTTTATTTCAGGATGCTAACGTTGTTTATCTTAAGTATTGAACTCTCATTCAAACTATTCTTTCAGATCAATTTTTACGGTTTATTGATTTTTTGAAAGCAGAATGATTCCAGGAAAGCCAGGATCTTTTTTAAGTATGATAGTCTTTATGTATGCTGCAGAATTATCAGTGTCTGGTTTTTGATAGTAAAGTTGTTTTATGGAGATCTTCCGGAAGGGAATTTTTGATAGTAATTTCTTTTGCTGGACTTGGGGCTTTCCTTCAGCGGGCTATCCCTCCAATCTTTCCCTACGCTCTGCCTTGCCGAAAGGATTTCCGTTCCTATCCCTAAGCCGTTTTCCCACGCCTACAGCACATTGCCTTTCCATCGGTTCGGCCAAAGAGTGACTCGTCCTAGCGGACTGCCTCCCGAGGATTTCGCAAAGGCATTACTAGTCAAGGAGAAATTTGATGCTGGGATGCCAATGCACCAAATAGCGAAAATGGAATTCGAATCAATTTTGAGGTCATACGAACAGATTCATGAAATTTCAAATGTTGTTAACCATCCCATTGGTTATCACCTTATTTTAGAATTAGAAGGAATAAAAAACAAAACCCCATCTCTAGTAAAAGCGATGGGGTTTTGTTTGTTTCGAATGTGATGGTGTCAGGATTTTTTTACCTGAATCCCGCATTGATGGTGTCCAGTTTTTCCGTTCCCGGACACAACGTATTTTCCTTCATGGTATTTAAAGGTGTATCGGAAGTGTCGATAATGTCATGCAAGTCACCGTATTCCGTATTGATGTACAGTAAGCCGGTGAGTATTTCATCCTTTAATCGTGCTTGCTGAATAGCATTGGCTGCGGATACCCTGTCTTCGGGGTCCCAGTCCGGTGCCAATTTGTGTAATTTCATCTCAGAGCCATCATGTAGCGATACAGCCGTGCCCGTACCTTCCTCATACTCGGCATGAATGGGTTTTTCTTCGGGAACAAAATCCAAAGTGCCCGTGGCTTGCATGTGTTCACGTACATAATCATAGGATTTGGTGGATCCGGGATTGTTGTTGAAAGTGACACACGGGGACATTACATTAATAAAGGCCAGGCCTTTGTGTTGTATACCAGCCTTGATAAGTGGAACCAACTGCTGTTTGTCACCACTGAAACTCTGGGCAACAAAGGTGGCTCCTAATTCTACTGCCAGACTGGCAAGGTCCACAGGTTGAAATGGATTGATAGACCCTGCTTTACTTTTAGACCCTACATCGGCAGTAGCTGAATCTTGCCCTTTGGTAAGGCCATAGCAGCCATTGTTCATCACAATGTAGACCATGTTGAGGTTTCTGCGGATGGCATGCACAAACTGTCCCATACCGATGGAGGCTGTGTCACCATCTCCTGAAACACCAAAATATACCAGGTTTTTATTGGCCATATTGGCTCCTGTAGCTACGGAAGGCATTCTGCCGTGCACAGAGTTAAAACCATGGGAATTGCCTAGAAAGTAGGCCGGGGTTTTGGAAGAGCAACCAATGCCGGAAATTTTAGCTACCAGATGGGGCTCAATGTCCAGTTCATAACAAGCCTGCACGATGGTGGCACTGATACTGTCATGTCCACAACCTGCACAGAGCGTAGAAATACTTCCTTCATACTCTTTAAGGGTATACCCAAGCTTGTTTTTGGGCAATTTTGGGTGTCTAAATAAAGGTTTCAGATAAGTCATGAGCTACGGCGGTTTTTTGCTTTAAATAATTGGTGATTTGGGAAGCGATGTCGTCTGCAGTGATGGGCATGCCATCATAATTCAGTACAGGGGCTAGTTTTGCAGGATTGGTTTGCATTTCATTAATGATCAGGCTGCGAAGCTGCCCATCTCTGTTTTGCTCGATGACAAACACAAGCTTGTGAGATTGGATAAAGGCCTCAGTAGCTTCTCCAAAAGGGAAGGCTTTGATGCGAATGGCATCCAGGTGAATGCCTTTTTCTGCCAGCAAATCTTTGGCTTCTTCTGAAGAATAGGTGGAGGTTCCGAAGAACAACATGCCTATTTCCTGCCGGTTTTCTTCTTGATACAAGTGGGGTTCGGGCATTATTTTTTTTGCCGTTTCCCACTTGGTTTGCAGGCGTTTCATATTGCGCACATAGGCTTCGCTGTTTTCAGTGTACACGGCATACTCATCTCGGGAGGTTCCTCTGGTGGTGAAGGCGCCTTTGGATGGATGAGTGCCGGGATAGGTTCTGTAAGGAATACCATCTCCTTCATTGTCCAGGTATCTGCCGTACCTGCCCATGGCTTCCAACTCTTCCCTGTTCAATACCTTTCCTCTGTCATATTTCTTTTCAGCATCCCATGTAAATGGCTCGCTCATATGATCGTTCATGCCCAAGTCCAGATCAGTCATCAAAATGATTGGCGTTTGAAGGCGATCTGCCAAGTCAAATGAGATGGCTGTCATGTCAAAACACTCCTTGGGAGTAGAGGGGAATAACAATGGATGCTTGCTGTCTCCATGGGAGGCGTATGCAGCGATGGTGATGTCCGATTGTTGCGTTCTTGTAGGCATGCCGGTACTGGGGCCGGCTCTTTCCACGTCTATCAGTACAGCAGGTACTTCTGCAAAATAGGCCAAGCCTATAAATTCACTCATTAATGAGACCCCCGGGCCACTTGTGGCGGTTAGGGATCTTGCCCCATTCCAGTTGGCACCGATGACCATTCCCATGGCTGCCAGCTCATCTTCTGCCTGAACGATGGCATAGTTTTTCTTTCCTGTTTCGGGATCTATGCGGTATTTGCTTGCGAATTTTTCAAATGCCTCTGCCACAGAAGTTGAAGGGGTGATAGGGTACCAGGCCATTACCGTAGCCCCACCATATACGGCACCCAGTCCACAGGCTGTATTGCCATCTACCAATATTTTATCCTTGACGAGGTCTCTTCTTTCCAGTCTTATGTGTAGGGGGTAGTCAAAATGCTTTTTTGCATAATCCATTCCCAGTTGCAGGGCTTTTACATTCGGAGCTATCAGCTTTTCTTTGCCGGCAAATTGCTCCTTGAGCAATGTTTCCAATACCTCAAACTCTATGTTTAGCAAAACAGAAAGGGCGCCTACATAGATAATGTTTTTAAACAGTTGTCGCTGCCTTGGGTTGCTGTAGTTTTCATTGGCCATTTCCATCATAGGGACTCCCAAATAATGGATGTCCCCTCGGATCATATCTGTGTGCAGTTTTTTGGTGCTATCATACATCAAGTAGCCTCCGGACTGGACGCTTTCGATGTCTTGTCTCATGCTTTGGGCATTGACAGCCACGAGCAGGTCTATGCCTTCTCTGCGTCCCAGATAGCCTTTTTCACTGACCCTAACTTCATACCAGGTGGGAAGCCCTTGTATATTGGAAGGGAAAATATTTTTAGGGGTGACGGGAATTCCCATCCTGAAGATGGCTTTGGCAAATAGAAAATTGGCACTTGCTGACCCGGTTCCATTGACGTTGGCAAACCGGGCTACAAAATCATTTACCCTTGCTTTAGGGTGAGCAATGGTTTGTTCCTCATTCATATGTTTCCTGCTTTTGTTACACTGTAAAAATATTGTTTCATGTCCCATGCGGAGGTGGGGCACCTTTCTGCACATAGTCCGCAGTGAAGACATACATCTTCATCTTTTACCATGACACGTCCGGTTTTGAGTGTTTCTGATACCAAGATATCCTGTGATTTATTGGTTGCTGGTACCAGTAGTTTCTGTCTTAATTTATCCTCCTCCGGCTCGTTTCCTGTAAATGTGATACAGGTTGTAGGACAGACGTCCATACAGGCATCGCACTCTATGCAGAGATCAGCAGAGAAATCTGTTTGTACATCGCAGTTTAGGCAACGTTGAGCTTCTTTAAATCCTGTGGGCAAGTTAAATCCTAGCTCCACTTCTTTCTTTCGATCTACCAATGTCAGGGCTTTTTCTGCCTGTGGAACCAAGAATCTTTGATCGATGGTTACTGGGCTGTCGTAGCTCCATTCGTGGATACCCATTTTGGTGCTGAACAGCTTGGTAAACGGAGCAGGCCTTTGCTTTAGGTCTTTTTCTTCGCAAAAGAGGTGCATGGATACTGCAGCCTGGTGTCCATGAGCCACTGCCGTGATAACGTTTTCTGGTCCAAATGCAGCATCTCCACCAAAAAACACTTTAGGGTTTGTAGACTGAAAGGTTACCTTATCTACTGTAGGCATTTCCCATTCGTTAAACTCAAGCCCTATGTCCCTTTCTATCCATGGAAAGCTGTTTTCCTGACCTATAGCGATAAGTACTTCGTCTGCTTCTATAAAAACATCCGCTTCGCCGGTTGGAATTAGCTTTCTTTTGCCATTGTCATCATAGACAGCTTCCACCTTTTGGAATTTCATGCCTATAAGCTTGCCATTTTCCACTTCAAAACTAAGGGGGACATGGTTGTCAAATATATCAATGTCTTCATGCTGAGCATCTTCTTTTTCCCAAGGAGAGGCTTTCATGTCCTTGAATGGGCTTCTAACGACTACTTTTACACTCTCTCCACCCATTCGGCGAGAAGTACGGCAGCAGTCCATGGCGGTGTTACCACCACCCAAAACAATTACCTTTTTTCCAATCTTTTTGGTGTGTTCAAATGCTACACTGGCCAGCCATTCGATTCCGATATGGATATTGGCATCGGCTTCTTTTCTTCCTGGAAGTTTGGGAAGATCTCTACCTCTTGGAGCTCCAGTACCTACAAATACGGCATCATAGTCTTGCTCTAGAATGCCTTTAAGGCTATCTACATAATGCATGAATTGGGTGTGAATACCCAAATCCAAGATGTAATTGACTTCCTCATTGAGGACTTCTTCAGGTAAGCGGAATGCAGGTATCTGACTTCGCATCATACCTCCTCCAGCTATTTGTTCATCAAAAAGATGGATTTCATAGCCCAAAGGAGCAAGGTCTCTTGCTACTGTCAAGGAAGCTGGCCCTCCGCCTATAAGGGCGATTTTTTTACCATTGGAAGGGAATGGTGCATGAGGCATTAGGGCTTTGACATCTCCTTTGTTGTCTGCGGCCACTCTTTTTAACCTACAGATTGCTACAGGTTCTTCTTCTACTCTCCCTCTTCTACATGCCGGTTCACAGGGACGGTCACATGTTCGGCCTAAAACCCCTGGGAATACATTGGATTCCCAATTGATCATGTAGGCTTCGGTGTATTTTTCTTCTGCAATTTTTCGGATGTACTCAGGGACCGGTGTGTGGGCTGGACAGGCGTACTGACAGTCCACTACCTTGTGGTAATATTCCGGATTACTCGTATCGGTAGGCTTCATTATATATATTGGGTTTTGACCTTTACTTCATGGGTGCAAAGGCCGTTATTGCTAATTCAGAATAATTTTAGAAAACTTAACCCTGCAAAACAAATTATTGGAGAACATTTTTAACACTTAGCGCATTTTCCTTTCTGTGTTAGGTTGTTTCTATTCGTTTTAATATTTCTATTTACTGATTCTTCTTCCAAATAAAAATTAACCGTACTTTGGCCAATAGTTAATAGTGAAGTAGAGGTTTTTTAGTTGAGATGTTTATTTAATTTATTGATAATGAGAAAATTAAAACTATATATTGCCATAAGTCTTAATGGGAAGATTGCCAAGTCTGACGGTAGTGTCGATTGGCTTGAAGCTATCCCTAATCCAGAGAAAATTGATCACGGTTATGCTGATTTTTATAAATCCATTGATACGACCATTCAAGGGAATACTACTTATAAGCAAATCTTAAGTTGGGGAATCGATTTTCCTTATGCAGACAAAAATAATTATGTGTTTACAAGGGATAAAACCTTGATAAATACAAGGGATGTGGTATTCATTTCGGACAATCACCTGGATTTTGTCAAACAATTAAAAAACCAAAAAGGGGGAGATATTTGGCTTATAGGGGGAGGGCAATTGAACACCCTGTTGCTAAATGAAAAACTTATTGATGAAATCCAGGTTTTTGTAATGCCTATTGTACTGACTCAAGGTATTGATTTGTTTGAAAGCTTTCCTAAAGAGACTAAATTGATGCTTATCGAAACCAAAGCTTACTCTACTGGAGCAGTTGAAATAAAATACAAGGTGGTTTAATTTGTATTAATAGTGGGTGGCCACTCTTTTATCGGTAAAGTGAGTGTAGATTGTCTCCGGACGGGAATAGATGTAGTTTTGTGTTATAGTAAAGAAGTGGCGTCGTATTGTGGGTTAAGTAAAGTTTCCCTTCGGCATTGGCAGTTTACCATAAATAATTGATAAGACATAATGATATATTTTTCCAAGATCAAATCTATTTTAATACAAATTTTAAGAGTCTTACAAGCCTTTGTGGAAGTTCATACAGCTAAGGTTTTTTGGTTATCATTAGGTGAAAATTGTTTAACGGATAATATTCTGCAAAGGCATGGTGTGAAAAGTTTCAGTACACCCTTTTCTCATAGTAGAAGTAATATCGATGATGCCTTGATGCTTGAAAGAAATAATTTCGAGGGGCTTTTAGAAAAAATGAATTTAAGGTATGACTATGTAGGAAAAACAAAAGTCGTGAGGTCAACTTTATATAATACCTGCGAAACTATTTATAACGAATTGCACATGAAAGGCTTTGAATTCTCCCATCATGATATTATTGCCTCAGAAAACAAAAGGAAGAGTTTACAACGAAAAATCCAACGTTTAAAAAAAATAAGAGGAAGAAAGAGGGTTGTTTTTTTCTACCACCATAGAATTGGCGAAAATTCAAATTTTGATTTGTTGTTTGAAAAAGGAGAAGAATTCTTAAAATTTTATTCTAGTGATAGTGTTAAATGCCATCTAGTGATATTTTCTCAAAACATCATTAAAGATTCTGAGAGCAGAAAGCTTTTATATAAAAGGGTGAATGAAAATATCCTGTTTTTTCAATTTGATACCAGAGAAATATGGGGTGGGGACGATGAAAAACTTTTGTGGGCAATAGTTGACGATGACCTAATAAAGAAAATGATTGATTATTCTAGCCGTATCATTATTTCTAATGCTAACCTTAAAGAAGGGCTTGTTTAAAGTTAATCATGATCTTTTTTTAGCACTTAAAAAAGATTATGACTAGGTTATATTCAATCTTTTAAATAGCCAAATTTGCCATTGTTGAAATCATCGAAAGCTTCTAATAGCTCTTTTTTTGTGTTCATCACAAATGGTCCATGTGAAACTATTGGTTCATCAATTGGTAGCCCACTTAAAAGCAATACTAGGGCTTCCTTATCGGCTTCGACCTCAAAAGTTTCTCCATCATTTGCCATTAATGCCAAATGATCCGTTTGTATTTTTTTATTTCTATTGATAACGATGCTCCCTTCTAATACAAGGAGGGCTGTATTGTAATTGGCAGGTAACTCAAAGGTTGTTTTACCTCCTTTGTTTAACCTTGCATTCAAAACATGTAATGGGGTGAAGGTGGAAGCAATACCTTTGGTGCCGTTGTATTCTCCTGCAATTACCTCTATATGTCCTGCATCGTTTTCCAATTTATGTTGGTTGATATCTTCTTTTTTTATGGCTTGGTATTTTGGTTCACTCATTTTGTCTTTTTGGGGTAGGTTCACCCAAAGTTGGACCATTTGAAAAATGCCTCCGGTTTTGCTCCATTCTTCTTCATGGTATTCCTTATGCAAAACCCCACTTGCAGCTGTCATCCATTGAACTTCGCCTTCACCGATCACTCCGCCACCACCACTACTGTCATGATGAGCTACTTTTCCTTTATAGGAGATTGTTACCGTTTCAAAACCCCTGTGTGGATGGACCCCCACTCCCTTTGGATTGCTTGATGGTGGAAATTTGTAGGGTGAATTATAATCCAACAAAATAAAGGGGTTCATCCGTTGCATATCTAGACCAATACCACTGGGGATAAAGGTATGCACACGAAAACCATCACCAACAAAGTGGGGCTCTCCAGGACTTACTACCAATTCTACTGTTCTCGTTTTCATAGCTGTTTAATTTTATTTAGCAAACCTACATTTAGAACATGGTCCTTGCATTGATGTATGGTAAGAAATTATACTTTGAAGTTTTTGAGAGTCAATTCCTTACGGACACGACTCAGGCTTTCGGGAGTGATGCCTAGATAGGATGCTACCATTGTTTGAGGTACTCTTAAAAGTATGTCAGGGTACATCTTTACAAACTGTAAATACCTGTCTTCTGCGGCAGTACTTAATAACAGGTTAATTCTGTTTTGTAAGTGTCGAATATGGTTGTGAAGCAATCTATAGTTGAAGTAGGTAAACTTTGGGATTTTATTGGAAAGCAGGTGGACTTGTTCTTCATCTATTAATACAACCTGACTGTCTTCCAATGCCTGAATAAAATAAGTTGATGGCTTATTGAAGTAGGCACCGTCTCTATCAGTAACAAACCAATTTTCAGGAGCGAAAGTTAAAATGTGCTCCTTTCCTTTTTTGTCTATAGAAAATTGACGTAGCAGCCCTTTTTCTATAAAAAAGGTGTATTTGCAGTATTCATTTTTTCGTAATAAAAAGTCCCCTTTTTTAACCCTTTTTTTCTTGCAGCTTTCAACGATTGATAAAATTTCGTTTTCGTCAACCTTTAGATTTGAAATTAAAAAGTCCTTTAATGTAACGTTGTCCATTATCGTCCGAATGGTTTTTGAATGGTATTGACAAGGGTATTCCTTTGAAAAAGGAGACCTAATCAACAATAAATAAGTGGAATGCTGGCAGGTGAAGACCAGTCAGATAAAAGTACCGTTATTTTGTGAAAAAACGGTGGTTTATAAGGTTAGTTTTATGTATGTTTCCTTATTATTGGTTATTTATCCTACTCCTCAAAAAAAATATTAGCATGTTGAACCGTAGAAAATTCCTCCTTAAAAGTAGTGCTTCCTTCCTGGTACTGAGCCTTCCTCAAGTGGGTTTCTCCTTTCCTAGAGCACCTTTGGTACCGGATTTTACGGTCAGCTTAGATGTGGTGGCCAAGCTTTTTGATGGCAAACAATGTTGGGTGCATCCTAGAGCAGGAAAGGTGAATGGAACAAAAGAGATTGTCATGACCATGAGTACACTGGACTTGGAAGGAAGCGATGTATTTAAAGGAATGTATCAGATTCGGAGTATGGATAAAGGGAAAACATGGACAAAGCCTGAAAAGTCCGAGCCTTTAGCTCCTAAAATGGAAACCATAGCTGGTGTAGAGCGGCCAGTAGCGGCTGCTGATTTTTGGCCCAAGTGGCACGAAAAGTCAGGCGTGCTTTTGGGAACAGGCCATACCATTGTTTACACTCCTGACTGGAAAGTCGATCATCATGGGGCAAGACATACTTCCTATTCTGTCTACGACCCCAAGAGTGCTGAATGGCTGCCGTGGATGAAATTGGAAATGCCGGAAGGTGATGAACTTGCAAGTGCAGGGGCTGGATGTGTTCAGCGACTGGATTTAGCTGATGGCTCAATTTTATTACCCATATATTATATTTCTCAGGGGAATAATTCCAGAGTAACGGTATGTCATTGTAGTTTTGATGGGAAGACATTGCGGTATTTAAAGAAAGGGAATTCACTTTGGGTGAATAATGAGACCAGAGGTTTGCACGAACCCTCGTTGATGGAATTTGGGGGTAAATATTTTCTTACCATCAGAAATGACCTGCAGGGTTATATTACTTCCAGTAAGGACGGTTTGCATTACGATGAGATCAAACCATGGACTTTTGACGATGGATCGCCCTTGGGTAATTACAATACCCAGCAGCATTGGGTAAGGCATTCAGATGGATTGTACTTGGTATATACACGTAGAGGTGCAGACAATGATCATGTTTTCAGACACCGTGCGCCATTGTTTATGGCGAAGATTGACACCGAAAAGTTAGCGGTAATCAGAGAAACAGAAATTGCCCTAGTGCCAGAGAGAGGTGCCAGACTGGGTAATTTCGGAGTAACAGAAATAAGTCCAAAAGAAACATGGGTGACTGTTTCGGAATGGATGCAGCCAGAAGGAGTAGAGAAGTATGGAAGCGATGGCAGTGTTTATGTTGCCAAGATAAATTGGAAAAAGCGCAATAAATTATTTGGCAAATAATCTTGATGCTATGTCTTTTCAGTTGGTGCTGATCTGTTTTACCGCCTATTAGAGCTATTATAATCCTTGTTTTTCAAAAGATCAAACATAAACCCAGAAGTGTTTAACCAATTCAATTTAGATTTTTGTTTAAATTAATTGATATATTACCTTCTTTCCACCACCCATTAAAGTTTATTTTCATGAATGAGCAAAACATCAAACCCAACAGAATCCTCTCCATAGATGCACTGAGAGGATTTGATATGTTGTTTATTATTTTTGCGGATCGTTTTTTCGCTCTGCTTCACAAAGGTTCCCAATCCCCGATTACAGGTTTTTTGGCCAACCAATTTGACCATCCCGATTGGTTTGGATCCACCTTTTACGATATCATCATGCCGCTGTTCCTTTTTATGGTGGGGGCTGTTATTCCTTTTTCCTTGTCCAAAAGAATGCAGGAAAATACAGGAAAGGCTCAGATTTATAAAAAACTCTTTAAGCGGGTCTTTATCCTGTTTTTCTTGGGATGGATTGTTCAGGGAAATTTACTGGCCTTGGATGTCAATACCTTTAAAATCTTTAGCAATACCCTTCAAGCGATTGCAGTAGGCTATTTCTTTTCTTGTCTGGCTTTTATTTATTTGAGCAGGAATGGGCGCTATATTATGTTTGCTGCTTGTTTGATCATTTATGCCTTGATACTCACAGTTCCCAATGTTCCGGGAGTTGGTCAAAGTGTGATTCTTCCTGATAAAAATTATGCTTTGTATTTTGATCATTTGGTATTGGGTCGATTTGACGATGGCTATCAATACACCTGGGTACTGACTGGTTTTGGATTTATTGCTACTACCTTGTCTGGACTCTTTGCTGGAGAGTTGATTAAATCCAATCTTCCTAGAAATAAAGTGGCTCTTTACCTATTGATTGTGGGTGTTGCAGGATTGGCATTGGGCATGATTTGGGGAATTTGGCATCCAATTGTCAAAAAAATATGGACCAGTTCATTTGTGCTCGCCTCCTCTGGCGTTTGTTTTCTTTTAATGGCCCTGTTTTACTGGATCATTGATGTGAAAGGTAAGGTGAAATGGACTTTTATGTTTAAAGTGATCGGGATGAATGCCATTACTGCTTATGTGCTTTCCCATGTCATTAGCTTCCCTGATATAGCCCATTTTCTATTGTATGGTTTGGAGCAATATACAGGTGCCTATTATGGTGCATTGACCACCCTTGGTGGTTTTGGTTTGCTTTACCTTATATTATGGTACATGTATAAAAACAATACTTATATTAAAATATAGCAATAAACATTTTACAATAATGATTAAACCCATTAAAACCTGGCTGCCTATTTTAGCAATAGGTAGCCTTTTTCTCTTTTCCTGTGGAACGAACCAGCCGTCTGCAGAATCAAGCATTTATGGTGACAATATGCTTCACAAACTGGCCTATAATAATCCTGGTTTGCTGGTAGACTTAGATGCTGGTTTTAAAGCCGTACCCATGCCCATGGACTTTGATGGGGATGGAGATCTCGATTTGTTGATTTCAGAATCCGGGAGCTATACTGAATCTGGAATTTTCTACTTTGAAAATATTTCAGGGAACACGGAAATGCCTGTATTTAGAAGGAGAATGAAGGTGTCTTTTGAAAGAAGGAGGTTGGGCGATGATGGTTCCAGGTTTCAGGCCTCTTATGTGGGGGAAGGAGTGCACGTGCTTACCCCTGATAGGGTTAGAGAAAAGCTTTTGATTTATAAAAATGTGCCTCAAAATGTCTTTTGGGATGAAAATGAAGTGCATTTACCTGTTGATGGATACGATTACTTGCACAACTGCAAAACAGAGTGGAAAATTATTGATTTTGATGGGGATGGTGTCCATGATTTGATGGCAGTTGCCACACGGGACAAACCCAGAACTTACCGAGGCCGGATAGGGGAACTTGCGAAAAAACTTGAATTTGTAACCGATGGAAAAAGCCATGTATTGTTTTTGAAAAATTCTGGCACCAATGAGGATCCAGTATATGAAAGTCCCCAAAGACTTTTGAAATCAGATGGATCTCCTTTATCCGAAGGGTTATCGATGAAACCCATGTTTGCGGATTTTGACAATGATGGAGACTATGATTTTTTGAGTATTGGTAAAAACCATGAAAATTTTGACATTGACTGGAACGATGACTTTGTCGTTTATTTCGAGAATACCGGTTCTGCTACAGAATATGAGTTTGGCCTAGGGATAGCTTTGAAAATTGATGGACTTCCCATCCAATATGAGTCTAGGGCTACCATGCATCAGACGGCAATTGACTGGAACAAAGATGGTTTTATGGATATTTTGGCTGGGGATGAAGATGGGAAAATCTCTTACCTCAGGCATACTGGAGAAATCAAAGACGGAATACCTCAATTTGCAGCGCCAGTATATATTCAGCAAGAAGCCAAATATGTAGATTTTGGTGCTTTAGTGGCGCCTAGGATTTTTGATTGGGATGGAGATGGATTGGATGATATTATTAGTGGAAATGGAGTGGGACATATTGGCTTCATTAAAAACCTTGGAGGAAAAGACCCTGTATGGGATGCTCCTCAATTGCTTGAGGCAGATGGAAAGCCTATCCGGTTGATTCAAACGGAAGCCCTTCCCAACACTGAGGCCCCAATTTGGGGGTATAGCACCATTGATGTGGGGTATTGGGATGAAGATGATTTGCCGGATATTCTGGCCAATGAACACAATGGAAATATTGTGTTTTTTAAAAATACTGGTAGCAAGAAAGCCCCTAAACTGGCAGCCCCACAGCCATTGTACGTGGAATGGGAAGGCGAACCACTTCGGCCTGCCTGGGTGCCCGGTGTGGCCAAAGCAGACAATGAATTATTGGCTCCCTGGAGAACGTCTCCGCTGATTATGGACTTTAACGATGATGGATTAAATGACCTGGTCATGCTGGACCATGAAGGTTATTTGGCAGTGTATCCTCGTAAAAAGGTGGACGATAAATTGATACTAATGCATCCAAAAAGGAATTTTGTCTTTCCTGATGGTCAACCCATTTTGCTCAATCAGCGTACAGGATCGAGCAGTGGGCGGTTAAAAATAACCTTCCATGACTGGGATGGCGATGGCCTGGAAGATTTGATTGTCTCTTCTAAACCTGCAGTAGATTGGATGAAGAATAAAGGCATGAAGGATGGTAAGTTGGTTTTGGAATACATGGGGAGAGTGCTGTCCAAAACCCTGATGGGGCATACCGATGGCCCTGTTGTTTCTGACTTCAATAAAGACGGGATACCTGACCTTGTAGTAGGAACTGAAACAGGGCAATTCTATTATTGGCAACGCTCAAGTTTTGATATCACCTCTACCATGACCACCGAAGGAAAACAAGGCCCAGCCAATTACCTTTATTTTAAGCGGTAAATGCTTACCGTCATTGCGAGCTTAAGCGAAGCAATCTGAATTGTAACGGCAGTGTAAAGATTTCGAATAGGGTCATTGGATAATATAGGGCGTATACCTATTCCCACAGACTGCCACAGTCGCAGTGCTCATTTACTTTACCATTTTTGTACGCAATTACTCCCTAACAGTGACGATAATTCCTCAGCCTAAGTTATTGGCCCAAGGTAGCCAATATTATGTGACAGTGTTTTGGCGGTATTGTTGCCTTTTCTTGCAACGATACCGTTGAAATCTCTACCCAATTTAGGAGGCTAATCTTACTATTTTAAATGTTTTAGAATCAGGGATTATTTTCTTTTTACCGATATCATTTTTGCAAATTTTATTCGCTTTTGTTTCATTTTCCATTTATTTAGGCACCTTCAAGAGATTCCTTTTAGCCACTAATTGCAGCGGTAATAATCAGAAAGAATAGCAAGGAGTTTAAAATAAGTCTCAAAGACGCAAAACCAAAACGCTTGTCTTTAAAAAGACTGCCAGCTGTGTTTTTGAAAATCAATGATAAGAGCCAAATAATGGCGATGACGTTGATAAAGGTAAGGAAGGATAGAAAATAAAATAGTACTGGAAGATCTAAAATCCTGTAAAAGATACCATATAGGACATACATCAAAACAGTAAAGATTGAGGTGTTGCTATTCCATGAATTGATTAGACGATCATTGTTTTTATTATAAAGCATAGTAACAATCAGTAAAATCCAAAATCATTAGTCATACACCAACCCATCCCAGTGCTCTACGGCCGACTAAACGTAAAGCTTTAACTGTGGTTTGAACAATACCCAAAGCTTGGGTATTCCTCATCAGGTCATACATCCCTGTAATGCCTAACGCCGTATTGAGATATGAACGGATTCTTGGATCGATAGAAAAGTTGTAATTTGAGTAATTTATTGCAAATGAAAGTTCTGCGAGTTGTTGATCAGAAAAATCTTCAATCTCTCTTATTTCATGGGTAGACATTTTATTTAGATCTCCACTTCTAGCAAGGTTATTTAAAAACTTGCTGTGTAAATTTCTCCCATTTTTAATAAGAGGATCTAGAGAATTTTTAATTTCTTTTTCCAAAATATCAGCACTTATTCTTCCGTTTTCAAATTCATATTGAATTTCTGCAATATTGCCAATAATATTTTTTAACTCTTTATGAGAAAGCAGGTCTTCTCCCTGAATTTCAAAGCTATCAAAAGTCTGGGAATCATATAAATTTTCATCACAGGAAAAGATGGAAAATATTGAGAAAATGATTAAAATTGTTTTAATTCTTTTAGTAAGCATTTTAAAACCAATTTATAGATTATAATTGGCCATTTCGCTATAGAACACGTTATCAAAAGGCTACTAATATTGGCGACTGAATTGTATTGGGGATAATCCAACCTTTCGATTTTTACAAAAACAAACCTTAATTTAGTAAAATGGCTTGAAAAAAAAACTACTAAATCAACATCTGATATTAAGACAATATCATAAATGTTGATACCGTTAAACGTATTTATTGTTCGAATTCTGTTATTAAGATAATAATAATGAATTAAATTTCAAATTATTTTTGTTGTTCCTTTCAATAAAAGGATGTTCTTTAAGTTACCTATTCCTACAGACAACTGTGTTCAAAGCCGGGTTTCCTTTATTAAACCTTTTGTATCCTCCGGCTAGAGATGAAGAGATCCAGTTTAATTAACTTAAATAAAAGAAAACTTCATGATCTTCAGCTTAAAAGGGGTTGCGGACATCCAAATTTTTAACCAGTCTAGAGACTTTTATAGATTGGAGCCGGTGTGACTATTCCCGTATCATAGGTGTTTCTCTAAAAAAGCATCAATATAAAATTGGGCATATTCATTTACTTTTTTGGCAGCATCCATGGTATGTGGCCAACCTTTGAGTCGGTGGTAATCATGGTCTACACCGGCCTGATCTAACCAACTGGCAAGTGAATCTGATTGGCTGACAGGAACCAATGAATCAATTGTTCCCTGAAAGATTAAAGTTGGGGGATCATCAGGGGTGATAAAGGTGCTTGGCGAAGCGAGCTGATACCTCTCTGGGATTTCTTCATAAGTAGCCCCCATAAAACTTAGTACCTGATCCGTGGTAATGGCATAAGGAGTAGTAATGTCCACAGGACCGTAAAAATCTACAATGGCTTTTACCTTGCTATCTGAGGTTAGCGCTGCACAATCCTGGTTGAATTCCTCCTCATCACCTCCGTAGCCCAGCAGTAAAGAAAGGTGCCCACCGGCTGATCCACCGATCAACACCAAGCGGTCTGGGTCGATGCCATAATCAGCGGCATGTTGCTTTACCCATTTGATCCCACAGTTTACATCCTGGGCCGCAGCTGGAAATTTAGCCACTCCTGAAAGCCTGTAGGAGAGGGTTACGGTTACAAAACCTTTCTCGGCGTAATCGATCATATAAGGCAAATAGTCTTGACGCTTTCCTTTTTTCCAGGCGCCTCCATGAATGAAAACCATCGTAGGAGCAGGAGCTTCCAAGCCTTTCTTTTTGTAGATATCCAATTGTAAATCAATATCTCCTACGGTTTTATAAGTAATATTTTTTATCGCCTCTAAATCATCCGGTACAGGGGGCTTAGAATCGATTAGATCTAACATTCCCAAACCGTAGGCCATTTTGAGGAACGTTTCATTCATATATCCTTTGGGTGCTTTGAGTGGGCGGTCAGGATTATTATCAGCTGTTTTGCATCCCACCACACAGAATAAGGTAATAAGTACTAGGAGTAGTGTATTTTTCATAATTATTTATTTACGCAAGTGTTCTATTAAAAACCAAGGAATTACATATTCCCAAAACAACTCCATTAGGGTGCTAATAAACATAAATAGGATTGGTATAAATCCATGGTGTCCATTCTTTTCTCAGGTTGATTCTTGCCACTATTCGGTAATTGCCTTTGTCGAGAATCAAGTATTCATATTCGTAATTTTCCTCGGTTTCTTCTATAAGCTCCCCATTCTGGTAAAGCTGAAATTTTACGGGAAATGGGGATAACACTTTCAATTTATTAACAGCAGCCAGGTTTACAGAATCCCCCAAAATGGCTGTTAAGCTATCCGCATCATTTACCGCAAAATATTGAAAGCCGTCCCCTTTGGCCAGACTTTCAAAGGAGACAAAAAGATGTCCTAATTTAATATGATCCCTAATATTTACATTGGTAAAAGTGTCGCAATAGACATAGTTATTGGCATGGTTGTAAGAGTTGAAATAAGGATCCAACTCCCATTTAAAAGCCCAACCGTATTTGTCGACTTTTCCCATAAGCAATTTGTCAAACCAATTGGGTTCCCTTATCACCAAGGTGTCGGCATTGGGGCCTACCCATTCTATTTTTTCGTCCTCAAGATGCCTGGCCCTGAAACTTTGATTGTTGTGTGCGTCTACTCCGGCCACTCCTACAATTTTCCGGTTTTGGTTTAGACGGTCCCAGTTGGCCAATATTTCCGTTTGTTCATCATAAAGGTCCCTAAACATCCAATGGGTGTATTTTTTTGGATTCAATAATCTGTTGACAAGAATGGGGAATATCCCTTCTTCATCCTTCATGTCTGTATGGATATTGTAAATTTCCATCGCTTGATAATCAGGATTCTCCCAATCATGCTCATCTTCAGAATGTACATAAATGGCCAATCCATCGTTTTCAACTACATCGTGAATAACCTCAGCTTCAGGCCTGTCCCAGTCAATTACAGTGCTGTCAAAAGGGCTGATCATCAGCCCGGAGCTATGTTCTGTACCGGATTCTATGATGATGCCATCATAAACTCCCTGATATCCCCTAGGAAAAGTATCTAGCTGATTGCGTTTATGGTCTGAGTTAAAAATGAACTGAAGTTCGGCTTTTTTGGCCCCATCCATTATTTCAGGTAGTAAACCCCGACTGTCGTGGGACCAAAAAGTATGGGAATGAACAACTCCCTGGTACAGCGGCATTGGTATTACCTGTGGAGGTTTCCGGTATTGCTGCCATAGTTCGTTCCTTGCCTGTTCTAATCCAGGATAAGTTACCCAACGGTTCCAGAGGGCAGGGCTTATTTTTACCAAGACCAGCAATAGAAAAAGTACCATTGTCCCTAAGAACAAAAACTTAAACCATTTTAATATTTTGGAAGTAGTACTCATGTTGTTAATTTAAATTTTTGAGAAAGCTGATTAGTGCCTTGGGTTTGTCTGTTTGAATACCATCAATTCCCCACTCAATCATTTTTGTCCATTCAAGCTTTAAATCTTCCAGGTTGTCTTTGCTTTCATCCACAAATACTATGGCTTCTTGCTCATGTACTGTTTTACAGAAAAAAAGGCTACAATTTTTCATTCCACTAGCGACTACCTTCGGTTGGTATTTGGCCAAAACAGTATTTAGGTTACTTTCTTTTCCCGGATCAGGCATGAGGAAACAGTTGGGGCAGTTTTGCCGGACTTTTGAAATGTTTTCATCATCATCTCCCCAGATAAACCAGACAATATTTTCCTCCATATTATACTTCCGAATCAATGGGAGCAATGCCTCAGGAGCTGCATCTTTGAGGTCAAGGTAAATCCCTATTTTATTCTGGCAAAGCTTGAGGATTTCTTCAAAGGTAGGTATTCGGGTGTTTTGCCATTCCCCACTAATCTTTTTACCAATATCCAAGGCTTTCAATTCAGCCAGACGCATGTCTTTAACATTTCCAGATTTGCCGTCCACATATGCGTTAATGCTGCTGTTGTGCACACTTACGAATTGTTTGTCACGGGTTGTCCTAATGTCTATTTCTATAAAATCACATCCCAGATCAATGGCTTTTTGGTAGGCTGGGAGTGAATTCTCAGGAATACCTTCATGTGCGCCCCTGTGTGCAATTACATAAGTGTTGCCATTTTTTGGTGGAGGCAATTGTGGGTAACAGGTGATTGGAAGCAGTAGTATAAACGAGCCAATTAAAAGTATAAACAGATTTTTCATTGGATTTATATTGCTGTTTGGTATTAAGAAAAGTTCTTTTCGTTTTTTAATTTAGGTATATCCCAATTCAGATGCTAAAATATTAATACAGGGCTTAATGAGATCGAGGTTTTTATTATTTTTATTAAAAACACAATGCCAACAAAATTATGGTTTGGCCCCTGGACTTTCTTCAATCAATTGAAGCGCCTCCTCTATATAAACCTCAGCCGTTTCTTCACCAAGGCTTGTTTCGCTGATGTATTCATAGCGTTTGAAACTATTGAAATCTTCTTTGGTAAGCATGTAGCCAAAGGCATCATTGGTAAGCCCAAACAAAAAGGGATGCGCTGTATTCATCTTTCTTTTCAAGTAATAACCAATATTCGGCAGTGCTTCTCCAGGAATGGTAAGGATTTGGGCTGAGCCAATGTTCAGAAGGTTTATCCTAGTTTTTAGCATATAATCCTCGGATACCTTTAGCCCTATTTCAGAATGGTCTATCAACATTTTCATCAGAGGAGAAGTCACAGGTAGATTGATTTCCTTTGAGCTGGTAAACAAGACAGGCGCAGTTTGCATGGGAGCCTTGTCTACAATCGCCAGGGCCTGGTCTGCCAATAATTCACCAATCCGGATACATTCTTTCCAATCCCCGGCCTCTCTGCCTTCAGGTCTTCTATTGTCTGCGGTTACCATACCTCCTTGGGCACCATTCATAAAAATTGCTATTCCTCCTGCTTTGGCTTCAATGCGATCGTAAAGAGGACCACAAAGATCTGGAGATAAAATACCTTTTTTATTGCCAATGACTTCTGGGTGGATGGCATAATTGACCAAGGTGGCTATGGCCTTGTCTTTGTTCTTTCCTGTAGTACCAAAAGCCTGGATGACGCCACAACGTGGGTCATAAAGATCCGGTGCATAATAATTATAGGCAATCTTTCCCTTGGCTTCTCCCACCGCGATTTTTAATGCCGCAGGCTCCATGTTTTCCATGGCTTCATTTACTGCGTCGGCCACCTGCTTGACACACCATTCCAGGTAGTCAAAATCTGCCAGAACCTCACCCTTTTCATTGGGAAAGCCATAGGCGTCGGGCGCACTGTGGGTATGGGTAGCCCCAATAAGGATGTTTTCAGGAGGGATGCCTTTGATAAGGGCCCGTGACTGGTCGCCTAGGACTGCAGGCCATCCAAGGTTGTCAATGCCAACTATGGCTACTTTGACTCCATTCTGTTCCATCACCATTGCCCGAACAAAAAGGTCTCCTTTTTTCTCTGTTGCCGGACTCGGTGTTCCCACTCCGCCGGAAACGGGAATCAATGGATCAGGGGTTATTACCCGAAGGGCAGCCCCAACTTTCAATTCCTGTGCAGAAATGGTTGTGGAACAAAAAAGTGTGAAGACGAATAGACAAATGAGTTTTTTCATGGGGTATTATTGCGTTAAACCTCAAAGGTTCACTTAGATTACGGGCAATTATAGGTTTAGTACTACTTGATTTGGGTAGGATTTGGGGATGTCTGGATTTTAAAGTGTTGATATACCTCGAAATTATTTGTTGGCGGGGTTTTTACGATACGGAAAATGCATGGGGTTTTCTTATTTTAAAGCGGGTGCATTACCAAATAGGATGTAATTGTTAAAGCAAAAGGGTAATTAGGCTAACATCAAACAGATTTACTGTCAGTGCTATTGGCTCTTGTGACATATTACCTATATTAGGAGTAAGGTGTTTTTGAAAAATACAACACAAAGTATATCTATGGTTCTGCGCAATGCTAACAATTGGTTTAACCACGCCAATTTTCGTTGTCACGATTAATATTTTTAGATCGTTATTTAGCGAAGTTTTTATTAAAAATTAGAATCCCAATGAATTCATTTAGCGCAATTAAATGCATAGCCCTCGTCATAGTTGTAAACCTATCCATACAAAATGCTATTGCTCAATCAAAAAAAGCCAGTAATGCATCGGAGCTTAAAATTCTTGAGGTAGTGGCTATTTCCGATAAACAACTTCAGGTGAATGTGGAATACAATTATACCGGAAAGGCTGGTTCAAATGATACATTCATTCATGCATTTCCTGTGGAATCTGATGGTGAGTCAAATTTTAAAGAAGTAGACATTGAAAAAGTGCCACTGAAATCCGGAATTAACCAGGTAAGTCTGCTCATAACAAAACGCCCAAAAACGAAGGCATTTACAAGTGAAAGCATAAAGGTTTGTATGATGGAATCAAGGAATTTGATATTGTGTGGTGAATATTCGTTTGAAAAGTCATGGCCAAATTTTGACCTACCGGTTAAGATTCTCTCATTTTCTTCAAGCGAAAGCAAAGTTAGCAAGGGCGATTCGGTTACGATATCCTGGCAAACAGAGAATGCCTCTAAGGTTATGTTTGGTGCGCATGGATCAGAAAAATTCCAGCAGGTCAGAAAATCGGGAAGCCTAACTGTTGGGGTAGATAAGACGACGACCTATACACTTATGGTTGCACCTATGGCTGAAAAAGGGGGGCCGGTGAAGATGGAGACTAAAGCGCTTACCATAGATGTCCCTATCGATCCTGTGATTGGTAGGTTCACTGCAAATCGAAATACGATTCGCAGAGGGCAAAACAGTAAATTGACATGGGAGGTTTATGAGGCAGAAGAGATCAGCTTAAATGGTGAATCTGTAATCGCTTTAGGAGATAAAATAGTATCCCCAATAAAAACAATGAAATACACTTTAGAAGCCCGAAAAGGGGAGGTTATTATTAGCGAAGATTATATCGTAATGGTTACTCCATTTGGTGCGCCAGATTTGAGCAATCCTTTTTCAAGCATAGAATTGTGTAGAAGTGTGGATGAAAGTGGAGAAAGCTATCGTTGTATTTCTTCCGATGGACCATTCACCTCAAATGACAAAATATATGCCATTGTGCGCATTGAAAACCTATCGAAAGCATCCCATAATTTAAAGCTGACTACTTATAACAGTTTTGATGGAGAGAAATGGATAGAAGTGCACCAAGAAAACAGGAGTTTGCCCAAAAGAGATACCGACGGATACCTCGAATTTAAACTTGAAGTACAAAATACAGGTGAGGGCAAAAAGAAACTCGAGTTTATTTTAGATGGAAACAATACCACCAAAAGCGAGATTGTCTATTGCATTGATTGTTCTCGTATGTGGGAATAAAGTGTATGGAAGAGTACAAGCCACCATTTGGAGTGTAATATAAGGCTTTCATTGTATGAGAATGCATCCCTTTTTATAGTTTGCTGTGATGTTTTATGCTTGCCGTTATCGTTTTCTGTAAATAAACATTTCGGCAAATTTCAAAATCTTTGCTATAGAGATATAATGGAATCAACACTTAGAGTGGATTTGAAAATCCAGACAGGGGAAATGGAATCGTAAATAGGTACTTTAAACCAAAATATTATGCGTTTTTCGATAATTTTAACCCTAGCAATTCTCTTTTATGCCTGTAATGCCACTTCTAACTATGAAGTCATAGATGGAACACTAGAAGTTCCTGAAAATCGGCTGAACCCTAATTCACGAATGCTTAAATTAGCCTATAAGGTGCTAAAGGCTAAAAAAGTTGACTCCTTAAAAGTGCCTATTTTATTTTTACAAGGTGGCCCAGGAGCAGCCACCTTAACCATGGAAATGGAAGCGTTTTGGAAAAATTCCCCTCTAAGAAATAATAGGGACATTGTGTTAATGGATCAACGCGGAACTGGCGCTTCTGAAGCAAACTGTACCGAAGCTGGTTCCTCACTATTCGACATCATGCGACAAGATCTTGACCTAGAGAGGGATTATAAAGCTATAGCTAACTTGATAGCAGAATGCAAGCAAACCATGGAGGGCAAAGGAGTCGATCTCGCCGGATACAATAGCCGTGAAAATGCCGCGGATTTTGAGGACTTACGCAAAGTTTTGGGTTATGATCAGTGGAATCTTTATGGCGTATCATATGGGTCAAGGTTGGGATTGACCATCATGCGTGATTTTCCCAAAAGTGTACGAAGTGCTGTGTTGGCTGGTGTTTTAACCCCAGAATCCGATGTGTTTGGGGACAGAATCAAAACCTTTGAAAATTCCCTTTTTGAGGTTCTTCGACGTTGTGAGGAGAATGAGGAGTGTAATGGTAGATATCCCAATCTTAAAGAACGATTGTTGAGAACTTTGGAGAAAATGGAAACAGAGCCTTTGCATTTTGATTATAAGGAAAAGCTGTTTGTGCTTAATGTCCAGGATACAATGTCTTTATTAATTTATCTACTATACGACCGCCCCACCATTGGCAAGATACCCTTACTTATTGAAGCGCTGGAAAATGGAGAATCCGAACCTATTGCCGACCTTATACAGGCTTTTGAGCCCTTTTATTATCTTATGAATTTTCCCGTGATGTATTCGGTTGCAGCTTATGAAGAACTTCCTTTCTATAATGCCGCAGACATGGACAAAGCTATAAAAGAATCTGAGATTGGATTTGCCTTTGCTTCTAATTCGGCCGCCAGGTTATTGGCAGAATGGCATCCTTACCGGGCGACCTATTTGGAAAACGAAGCCATAGTTTCAGAAATCCCAACACTTATGGTATCAGGAAATTTGGACCCTGCCACTCCCCCCATCAATGCCACTGAAGCTTTAAGGCATTTGAAAAATGGTTATGAAGTAGTTTTCCCAGATGAGAGTCACCAGTTTTACAGTCCCTGTTTTTTTCAAATTGTAAAAGATTTTCTGAACGACCCTTTACATAAACCGGATTTAGAATGTGTTTCGATCCGAAATCCACTTGAATGGAACTTACATGAATCCGTTGAGGCAACTGGGGTAAACCGGTAGGTGAAATTTTCACCTAAATAAATGGCATTCGAGATAAGGTTATAACGTTTAACAGCCTATTAAAAATGAGTTTTGAATTAACAAATACAGTTCCATGGGGGCGAACTTTAGCGGAATATAAAAGCATGTTTAACCTTAATGAATCCGATTTAACGGAAAGGATTATAAGTTTTGCTGATGGTGCTGCAGGCTTTAATTTTGAAATGAAAAATACGGGTACAAAACAGAAAGGTCTAACGGTTCTAATTTTCAATAGCCCCTAGCTTTAGCTAGGGGATGGTGTGTATTTTTTTTTGGGGCTTTAGCCAAATTTTTCGACCCCGGAGCCAGATCAAATGTTTTTAACTATTAAATCATGGAAAGGTGGATTTTATAGACATCCATTTTCCCTTTAATTTTCGGCTAAAGCCAGATGAAATTGTGTAACCCTATAAATGGGCTGAAGCCCATTCCTATTGAGTTGGTATTATTAATGATATGAGTTGGGCAAAAACACAGAAAGGTTTAAAGGTAATAATTTTCAATAGCTCCCAGCTTTAGCTGAGGGATGCTATGGATTTGTTCGTCTTTGTGGCTTTAGCCAAATCCTATTGCCAAGGAGCTTCCCGACTAATTTTGCGATTGCGTCAGCTTGTGGTTCTTTGATGAAAGTTGATAACTTTTCTTAATTTATGTCTTAGTTTAGCGAAGCATAAATTAGATCAGACAAGGATGCCCTGTTAATAATTTAATTATCAAATGATTAAACGCATTATAATAGCTTATGAAAAAACTATTTTTATCAGTGATTATTATAATAAGTACCCTCAATCCAATATTTGCCCAGAAATCAACTAATTACGAACAATTTTGTAGAGAGGTAAGTGAATTGTTAGTAGAAAATAATAAAACTGATTTTGTAATGCGTTTTTGTCCAACCAAGGAGGATTTATTCGAGCTTTCTTATGGGGCAAAAGTGAATAAAGTAAAGAAAAAAGAACGTGTTGGTTTCTACGAGACCATTGGTCCAACAATTGGGATGTTAGAAGAAAATATCTCCTCATCCTTTGATTTTGTTTACGGTAAACTGGAAAGAAAAAACATTCTAAAAATAGATAATGTTGAAATTCAGAAGTCAACTAAAACAAAAATTGGAGAAATAGAAGTACAGAATTTCTATTTTGTTGTATCAGATGGTCAAAATCATTTTAAATTAGAGCTTCTGGGTGTTTTTCGATCCTCGAGAGATTGGGTTATATTGACAGATATTGCTCCTTGGAATTTTTAATTTGTTCACTAATCGTAGTTTAAATTAGGTGAATTTAGTGCATTTTAATTTTCGTTAATCATGGACGATTAAAATATCAAATTAAATAATAACCTAATAAACAGTTGTTTAAAGTAAAAATTGATACGGTAAAATAGAATTTCAACACGATATATCTTGGGATTATTTAGAAAAAATATTCAAAAGTAAATTTGTGGCAAAAGAAGCCTGGAATCAATTTATTGATTTTCATAAGCAACTGCATCCTAAGCCTTACTGGACAGACTTACAAGATTTAGATTTTGAAGATGAACAAAATGATATCATCAGTTGGATGCATCGATTAATAATTGATTCGCCATTACCTGAAAACGTTCAAGCAATATGGGTAGGGATATTAAAATTTGAAGATAACAATAATGAGATTCCTGCGATTTATTTGGTTGGAGCTGATACCTATAACGAGAATGATATTGATTGGGCTAGTGAACCGACTTTTTTGCCTGAATATAGATACGTTTTACCAGGAATATTAAAGGGAATTGACGACATCATTAAAACGGATGTTGCTAATTATGATTTTCTTGATTGGATTTTGCCACTGGCGTATTCCACTTTTATGTTTGACGACATCATTAGGGTAAGGATTGATAAAAAGTTATTTTTAAGTAAAAGAGATAAGATTTATTTTGCAACAGGCCATGACAGTGGCGACTATTTTAATTTGTCAAATATTGAGTAATTCACTATTGAATTATCAATAAATGCTGGTATAAGTTCATAAAACTTAAAGCTTTGAGAAATGCTCAATTAACCTACATTATGTTGAATAATTAACTGCCCAATGACTAGATTTTTATTTATACTTTTATTACTATTCGTATACCTATTTTCTTTTGGACAAAACAAAAAATACTTTGATAAAGAACTTAAAAAATATAATAACTACATTTTTGCCAACGAACAAGATGTTGGTCATTTATTAAACTGGCAAAAATTTAAAAAAAAAGAAATTGTGCTGTGGGAAGGTAAAGGACAATCAACAATGATGCTTGGAAGCGCTACTTTCCTTTACGATTATCTAAAAAAAAACTACCCAGATTTCAAGGTGACTATAATTAAATCAAAACCACAATGGCAAATAAGATTTAGTTTTAGTGGGACGAAAATAGATGTTTACAAAAGATTGGTCTATAAAAAACAATGGATGGATAATTACGCTTATCAAAAACCTGAAAGTTACAAATTGGCTTATGGATTTGATCAAAAAGATGATAGATTAAATAAAGCCATAAGTGTGCTTCATTTTTACTATTCTCAAAGCAATATCAACTATCAAACCGATATTGATTTTGACCAACTTGAGCTTGATGTTGTCGAGTTAGAAAAAAGTGAAAATGAATTTGCGTCCCTTTACTTCTACAGTCCATCCTCTTTATATAATAGTTTTCATGTAGGGAAGTATGATTTAAAACTTAATGATTCAACAATATATGAACTAAGAAAAGATGAGCCAGCAATTGTTAAGGTGAAAAATGAAGGGCTTTACACTTTGAGTGCAAAGACAGGTAAACGAACTGATATTAAGCTTAATATTGAAAAGGGCAGAAGTTATTTTATCAGATGTGGAATTGACAAATCATCTTTTCTAGGAAAGCCAAAGATTCATCTTGTAATTCAAGATTATGGAAAGCCAGAATATTGGGCATGTGTTGAACGATCAAAAAAAATTCAAAATAAAAGCCGAGGTTATTAGGCCACAGCACTTTAGAATTTTAATGCCTTAGAAGTCTGACACGCTTTTTTTTAAAAACATAAAAACTCGATAAAAATTGAAAATTTATGGAATAAGTGGACTTGGAGCTGACAAGCGAGTTTTCAATTTTCTTAAGTTGGATCATACGCTAATCCCTATTGAGTGGATCAAGCCTTACAAAAAGGAAGCATTAAAAGACTATTCAGCCCGACTTTCGAAAATTATTAACCTTAAGTCAGATTTTGTGCTCATTGGTGTCAGTTTTGGTGGATTAGTGGCTGTCGAGATTAGTAAAATTTTGAAACCTTGCTTAACAATATTAATTTCTTCGGTCGAAACTAAAAATGAATTAAGGCCAATTTATAAAGGTTTTGGTAAACTAGGTATCCTAAAGAATTTACCGGTAAAATTTTTTGACCCACCAAGATATTTTGCATCCTTTTTATTTGGTACAGCCAATAAAGAGCTTCTAAATGATATCTTCGAGGATACTGATTTAAAGTTTGCAAAATGGGCAGTTAATGAATTGGTAAATTGGGACAACCAAAACCAAGTTGATAACGTAATTCGCATTCATGGTACAAAAGACAAGTTGATTCCCTGGAGAGGTTCGGGTAAAGTTGAATTAATTGAAGATGGGGAACATTTTATGATTGTTGATAGAGCTGGAGAAATAAGTAAAATTATAAATGAAAAAATAAAAAATACGACCCAACAATTACCGCTTAAGGCAAATAGTTAAGCCTTAATTTGCTAATGTCTTTGTGCCAAGAAAGGATATTCATTGAGGTGGAAAAGGTCTAATTTTTTCTTCTTTGATGAAAGTTGGAAACTTTCATCATCATAGGTCTATTTACGCTTCGCTAAACTTAGACCAGATAGGAGCAGAAGCAAATGTGAAACTTACTTCACCAAAGAATCGTCAAAATCTTCCACTGATACATTGGATTTTTTTTCTAGTTTAAATGAAGGATACATACCGACTTTTAGGGCAATTTGAATGACCTTCTCTAAACTAAAATTAATATCACCATCGTTTAAAATTTGGGATACACGCCCCTTACTTATATTTAAATGTGCCGCTAAATCCTTTTGCTTCATATTATGTTCCTCCATATAATCCACAATAGCATTGTATAATAATGCATTGATATTTTCAATCCAATAGGAGGGTTGGTTTAAAATTTGTTCTCTCTTATTCACTTTCATTTTTGAAGTCTTTAATCGTTTGAAGCACTGATTTAATATCTTCTTTTTGGTTGCCCTTTTTTCCACCAGTAACTATAACTCTTCCAGTGTTTTCTTCATGGAATAAGTACAATCTTATAATCCCTGATTTAGCTTCATATACTTTACAGTTTATTCCGTGTCCCTCAATCAACCTGAATTTAGATTTAGGCAACCGTAATAGATTAGATGTGATTTCGATAATGCTAAGTGCACCAGCTATTTTGTCAAATATTAAGGCGTCATTTTGATGTTCATCAATAAACATTTGCAAAAGACTTTTACCGTTCTTGCACAATTCCCAAATGTCAATTTTGGTTGGATTTGGAATGTTTTCTGTATGGATTAACGAATATTTCCTCAAAATGTTTAGGTATAGCTAAACTTATTAATCAACTAATTTAAATAAAAGTTTAATTAAATTAAAGCAAGAATCCACTTTTAATAACATAAGGAGGTCGTCCAAAACAATAGTGATGACCTGATATGTCAGAGGAGATTCCTTCTCAGAGTGATTTTTGTTTCAAATTTGAGGTAGCCACAAATCAAACCCTTTCGATCACTAATTTTTGGCTAAAGCCAGATGAAATTGTGTAACCCTATAAATGGGCTGAAGCCCATTCCTATTGAATTTATTTTGTTGATCAATTGGATTTCCGATCCCTAAGTCCAACTGAAGGGGGAGGCATTACGTATTCATCATCCTATGACTTCGACTCCGCTCAGCCGCTGGGGGTACGGAAGGAGCCAGGCAAAGATGCTTAAAAATGATACCATCCTTCTTTATCAATAGCCCCTAGCTTCAGCTGGGGGATAGTATGGATTTTCTCTTCTCTGTGGCTTTAGCCAAATCATAATACCAGAAATGACTCCAAAAAATTATGCGAAGGGGAGGATATTTGCTTCTTTGATGAAAGTTGAAAACTTTCGGCATTATGGGGCTAAGTTACGCTTCGCTACACTTCGACCAGTTAGGGACCAGTCAGAGGCTTTGCTGTGAGTTGAAAAGTTTCTGCATCATGAGCTATTTAAACTTAGCTAATCAAAGACCAGACAAGTGATTTTAACTTATTTACATCAATGCCACTAAAAAAAATGTCTACAATTTATTGTAAAACATTTTTTTACATTTAAAATACAAAAAAGTTGGTTTAAAAATAATTTAATTATTAGTTTTGCTTTCTGTTACTTTTTCAGCAAACAGATTTGATAGTGTCTGATTGGTGTGGGCTTTAATTAAGATGTGAATATTACTTAAGAGTAGGAGGTAGCAAAAGGTAGGAATGAGTGAAGTGTAAGGAATTGTAGCTGTTGGTTCTTTTTATGAATAAAGTAGCTGGATTTTTTGACTTTTATAAGCGTGTTATTTTAAATAATTTTTAACAAAAATCTTAAGAAAATGAAAGTAAAATTTTACCTGGTGGCATTGATTATTTTGGCACTAAATCTTGACCTGCTTGCACAAGAGAAAACGATAAACGTGGAAATTACAGATCCTACTTCTAGAGGACTTTTAACTGGCACAATTGGCCTTATCGGTACGGCAGAAGATGGATACTTTTTATTGCGAGCCATTTCCAAAGGTTTTTCATTGTATGGAGTAGGAGTAGGTACCAAAGGGGTGTTGGTTGTTGAAAAGTATAGCAAAGACTATGTACTGGAAAAAAGTAGGAAAATAGAGGACATTCCAATGACTGTAATGAATAAGGCCAATGACAAAAGCTTTGAGTTTTTTTACCAAGACAAAAGTAAGGGAATTTGGTTGTTTTATTCAGATGAATCCGATGATAAAAACCGTTTGTTCAGGAAAAAGATGGACCAGGAAACCTTGGCTTTTGGAGAGCCGATTATGGTTTCCGAACAGCCCATCGTAGACAAAAAGCTGGACAGAAGATCAAGCTATAGTATTGTCCCTTCTGAGGACAATAGCAAATTTGCTGTTTTCTCCTTTGTAGGCAGTAGGAGCAATGAGGGGTCTGAAGCATATGTTGAGGTTTTCGATGCCTCGATGAACTCCGAATGGAAAATGAATACTAGTATACCTGAATTCCAAAAGGGAGGGCAGGACACGAAATTATATGGTATTATAAAATCCTTAAATAGCAATGGTAATGTTCGCCTTTCTAATGAAGGGGTGTTTAATATGTTGAGTAAGGTGGATATAGTAAAAGGGGGCAATGAATTTATGCACTTCATGTATTCATTTTATAGGGGAATTGATGACCCCGTTATTAATTATTTGAAAAACACAGACAAATACCTCTTGAGAATGTCACTGGTTCAGGACAAGAACAAAGATGTTAGACTGGTTGGTTATTATTCCAATGACAAAAAACTTAGGCAAATTGATGGGATGTTTGTTCAGAGTTTGAACCCATTTACCTTGGCAATAGACAATGAAAAATTCATTCCATTTTCGGATGAAAATAAAGTGGATTTTCTATACCAAAGTGAGGATTACTTAACAGGTAAAGACAAACGAAAAGTTGAAAAGGGGAAGGAGATGGAGGTTCCTTCCAATACTTACATCAAGTCGATATTTGTCAATGATGACAATAGTATTACGTTGTCTTCAGAGTATTATCAGGCCCATACCTATAATGGTAAACTGTATCATGTTAATGAAGATTTCCAATTTACCAATATATCAGAAAATGGTGAGATCAATTGGATACAAAATTTCAACAAACGCCAAAAAGACATTACTCTGCATACGAATGGGATTTACCAAATGTATGAAAATGGCACCATTTATTTTATTTACAATGAGCCCCTAAAGAAAGAAATTCATGTAGGTCATATAAATAGTGACGGGGAAATAAGTTCTAAAACCGTATTGAAATCTAGGAAAGGTGGTGAATTGAAGAGTTTTTGGTTGGTTCCTGGTACCATATCAAGAGTAGGAGATAACACCTATGTAGGAGTAGCTGCCAAATTTTTTAAAGAGAGACTGGTGAAAATAGAAATTGAGTGATTTTTCGGGCAAAAGTTTAGGAATGGTTATATTAGTAAGGACAACCAACCATTAGCAACAATGCCACTTGAAAGACATCTACTCAAAAAAACATTAAATCAATACGTTGAGGCGATATTTCACTTAACGGATTTTATGCCTGACCATTCTATTGAAAGAGTGGTTCCCACAGGGCATGTATTTATAATTTTTGAGTTGGATGGCTTTCCAAGAAAAACTTATGACAATGCTACTTTAGAACCTATCGCCACATATAAGGAAGTTTGGGTGTCGGGTATGCAAAAAAATTACATTTCAATTTCAGCTCACCAACATTCAGAATTGTTTGTGATCCAGTTTAAACCTTTTGGAGGCTATCCATTTTTTCACCTTCCTATGCAGGACTTGAATGATATGGTCATTAATGCTGAGGAATTGTTTGGAGAAGAAATACTTAATTTAAGAGAGCAAATCTTTAATGGAAAAACGTCTGAAAAAAAGTTTCAAAGCGCAGAAAATTGGCTTCTAGAAAGATTTCGTCAGGATAAAACCCCTCCGGTAGACTTGTTGGACGTTTTGGAAAAACTACACAATGAGCCTGTGGAGCATTATTTGAAGATAATTGAGGGCTATCCAAAAACCCAAAAACACCTGATAGACCAATTCAAAAAGTATGTAGGTTTGACCCCTAAGTATTATCAACGCATGCTTCGCTTTAATGAAATTTTGCAACAAATTTTTAAATCTAAAAAAATCGAATGGGCTCAGATAGCCTACCAGTTTGAATACGCAGACCAATCGCATTTTATTAAGGAATTCAAGCATTTTTCAGGAATCAATCCGCAGAAATTTATTCAATACGGTTTTCAAGAAGCCACCAATTTTTTCCCTTTGAATAAGAAAGGTTAATTTTTTACTATTTCAGGATATGAAATACCATTAGTATTGTAAAGAACAAAAATACAATACATTATGGATATGGCATCAGCTTTTGAAAACATCAAATGGTTATCGGTCTTCGTGGCCTCAATATCCTCCTTCTTGGTAGGAGGTATTTGGTATGGACCATTATTTGGTAAGACCTGGATGCGGGCATTTGGATTTACAGAATCGGTCTTGAATAATAGGAATATGCCCAAGGTATTTGGCTTGTCATTATTTTTGGCCTTTGTTGCTGCCATGAACCTGGAGTTGTTTATTGGAGTAAATGCTGATATGTCCTTCGGCTTGATGGCTGGATTCTTGGCAGGTTTTGGTTGGGTGGCTACTTTATTGGGAATCTTGTATCTATTTGAAAACCGGTCCTTCAAGGCATTCTTAATCAATGCAAGTTATTGCATCCTTGCTCTTACTTTAATGGGAGGGATTCTAGGGGCTTGGTGAAATAGGGCATTATTAACCTAGCGTGCAAATGGAGTAATGCTTTGTAATTCGAAATTTCTATTGGAATAGAATGTTAATCAGCTTATTTTGAGTTGAATTTAATCCTCGCTTAGGATTACTATATACAATTATTTATAAGCCCAATACCTACATGATACCAAAATCATTCTTATCAATAATAGCCCTTGTTTTTAGCTATAATTTCAGTGTTGCCCAAAATAAAGCACCTAAGGAAGCGTCTGAATCAAGCCAAAGTGTTTTTTATATAAAAAAGTACTAAAAGATGGCAATGGGGATTTTGACCCTTGGAATGCCGAACGTTGGGCTGCCTGGTACAATGATAAAGGAGCGTTGATCCGGCAGTTTGATGTGGATACTTCTGTTAAATTCAAATCAAGAAAAGAGCCTTGGTTGGTGAAGATTAGTGAGCAGTTTACCAATAAGTCTCCTTTTACCATCGCAAAACAAGGTATAGTAATGGATGGCAATGGATTGATTATGGATGTAAGAACCACCAACCAAAGCCTCCCTCTTGATGAATTGTATGCCTTAAGAAAAGAGCCGTGGAGAGAAGGTAATGAACTTCGTGGGATATTTTATAACCTTCCCCAAGTAGAAGGAATCCAAGCCACACAAATAAAGAATTTCACGTTTATGGGTTGGAAACGAGGCATTAAAATCAATGGCACAGGTGATCAGGAACAACACCGGTTGATTGTGGAGAATTGCATTTTTACTCGAAATAGGATAGGGTTCTATACCAATGGATACAATACCCTATTGAAGAATTGTAAGCTTTTTGAGAATGGTTATGGGGCCATTTATTCGGGAAGTCGCAGTCGGCGCAATCAATTTATAGACAATGTGTTTCGGGACAATACGCTAAGCCAAAATCAACATTCCTATGGGGATTTTATCGGTGACACTTTTTTTGACAGTGAAATAAGTAACAATGAATTTTCTAAATCCCAAATAAATACGGATCAAAGGAGAATTGGGATTTCAATGTTTAGGAACATGGGGGAAAGCAATAATTTGCGAGAGCAGATGCCTCACAATAACATTATCAGTGGCAACCATTTTGATGGCTATTCGGTAGCCATACATATAGGCTCACGCATGGGAAGAGACACAAGAAATGACATTACAGACGAAGGACGTGACTATGCTTTTTATAACCTTATATCAGACAATACCATTGAGAATTCAACCATAGGAATAAAAATCAACACCGAAGGAAACACTATCAGAGGCAATTCCTTCAGCAATGTAAAAGAAGAAATTGTTTTGCAGTGCGTCTTTTTTAAACTTGAAAATACCACGATCAATTATCAAAAGAATGATGAAGTTAAACTTTGGTAGGTTACGGAGGACTATGCTCAGTATTCGGATTGGTTCAGGTTTCAAGATGACCTGAATGGAAGTATCAAGAAGAAAGAGAAAATGATCACTGTGTTTTCGCAAAGGGAAAGTCCGAGTTTCTCGCAAAACCAAGATGAAAATTTTAAGCTCAACCCGGTAAAGGCCAGTGGTAAAAACCTCTTGGAAGACTACAGGCTAGGCGTTCCTATGGCCACTGCTACTGGAGAGTTCAGTTTGGATTTGCCAGAGAACGAGTTTGTTGCCATCTGGGATCAACCGATTTCGCGAATTAATGAAAAGGATTATTATAGCATTTTGTTTTTTGACAAGAAGGGAACAGAGATCAATAGGTGCGGAAGGTCTGAGGTGAAATGGAAAGAGATTGCAGTAGGATATTTCACTAAAAAAGATGGCGAAATGGAAGTTGCTGCCATTCCTGCAGAAGCAATTGATGGAAAATATCCAGTTTATATTTTTGAACGAGGATTCAAATTACCTAAGGAAGTTCGCTTTAAGGACAATGAGAACCCTGATATCTCAATATCTAAAAGCAATAGGTACAAATTAGAGATAAGTATGCTTTAATTTAAAATTCCTTCCTGAGTGTGGTGGAAAATTCGTTGCAATGGAGGCTGATAATGGAGCTTTAATCAAATGTAGAAGTATGGATGAAATTAATAAGAGGCTTGTTGGACTTTCTTTTCCAACAAGCCTTTCGTTTTATCTACTTGTGATGGTCCTGAATCTTTCTGAACATGTCTCCGAATATTTTGTCGCGTCTTAGGTAGGTGACCAGCCGGATGAAATGCCTTGACTGGTCCACACTATAGGTCATTTGATCAGTTAAAACAGGGGAATGTCTAATTTCTGTCTTGAACCATGAGGAATCAATTGCATACGCAATGACAGCGATGTCCCAAATAATTTTAGAATAGGCATAATGATTATCGTGGTAGTCTTTAAATATCTCGATTAAATAATCCCCAATAGGCCCTTTTCCCTGAAGATAGGTTTCCAGTTCGGGAATAGTTGTGAGTAGGTGGGAGGTTACAGGCTCTGTTGGAACTTGAATTAGCGGTACGCCGGAATCAAAAAGTAATTTTGAAGATTCCATGTCTTGTAATAGGTTAAACTCTCTGGCCGTATCCCATTCCAAACTTTTTCCTCCTAGCCAAACGACAACAATTTTTTCAATGATTTTAGGCTCCATCAAAATAGCAGACGCCACATTGGTTGGCGCGCCTAAGGTAAGCACATACAATGGTTCCTCAGAAGCCATGGCTCTTTTTACCAGATCTCTGGCAGCATCACTTTCTACTGGTTGGTTTTTGTTCTTGAGAAATTCCTTTGACCCACGGTAAACTAAATCCTTATGTTGCATTCCCATTTTATCCATTAACTTAAGGATTTCTTTATAACTCATTTCCATTCCATCTGCAGGCCCATTAGAACGACTGTTATGATATGGTGCTGCATATATGGCCTCTACATCTATTTGCTCAGGGGAAAGCAAAGCATACACCACCGCAAATTGATCATCAACTTCATTATAAGTATCTGTATCTATCACCACTTTAATTTTCTCAGTGTTTGGTTTTAACCTTGACAATAAGATTTCATCGGAGAGCTTGGGGAATTCTTGTGAAAAAGCTGAAGACATTCCGATGAACAAAGAGAGCAGAAAGCAGATGGAATTTAGTAAAGATGTCCCTTTATTCTTATTGAAAGTTAGGGGATTATTTTGATAAAAGTTGGCGGCATGGATTTCGGTAAATGTGCTTTTAATTTTCATTTTTGGTATAAATTGGGCTAAGTGATTATAAAATGAAGGTGAGTGCTTTATTGGTAATAAATCAATCTCTATTGCGGGGCTTTTTTGTAATGATATTAAGGAATTCTTTCTTTAAGGTCGTGGCTTGCTCCGGAGTAACTTTTAGATATCTATGGTTTCCATTAGGCATTTCCACAAAATTAGTATACCCCTCATCATTAACAGAAATTTGACCATTCTTACTAGAAGTAAAAAAATCACTACCACCTTCTAAGGCGTATATAGCCGAAGTAAGGTCCCAAGTAGGCCTGTCATAAGGCATCTCTAAATAGTTCTCATAAGCCACCACTAAAGGGTGATCTCCCGCCCATTTAAAATCATTTTCTATACTGGAAGCAGGGTATTTTATTTGGTGTCCAAGTTCCCATGGACTGGCAACAATAGGTGTTGGCCAATCCTCAAAAACCTTTTGAGCTGATTTAATATCTATCCTCACATTGTATTCCACCATCCGGTTTTCATTAAAATTTCCTGCCATAATACTGAGAAGTTTAACCTTTTCTTTCACCAGGTCTTTGCCTGATAATTCAGAAATATCATCAGAGGAAGATTCCAATAATCGGGCTAAATTTGTTGAAAAACCCACCGAAACAACTGTCACAGTGTTATCTGCTTGTTTGGTCAAAACCTCACGGTATAAATCTACCGCATCAGGAAATTTATTGCTCTCTAGCACTGTTCCGGGAAAGGCTTGCTTCCCATCCACTTGATGTTCCCAAGCAGCCTGAGTAAAATTTCTAGACTCACCACCTGAGTCTGCACCATTGGTAACAGTACCAATAGGTATATCGGGATGACCATACCAGTTATTCATCTGGTCAATAAATAGTGGAGCATATTTATTGTTTTTATTAACATTGATAGCTACTATTTCCATTTTGTTTTGGTCTGCAAATTTGTACAACATATCCAAGGCCAAGGCATCATCAATATCATTCCCCATATCAGTTTCGAAAATAACCTTTATAGGTTCTGATTCATTATTTTTCACCACCTCTTTTTCGGTGCTTTCAGATTTACAGCTTACAGCAAAAACCACCACCATGACTTGGAACCAAAGTGAAAGGACCGACCTGAAGACTGGTTTTTCGATTAACTTATTTTTAAATTTTCCTTTTGGTGTTTTATATACGCAAATTTTCATAGAATTCTGATTGTGATTAAATGTAAAATATAAAGCAGAAAATTTTTGCCGGTAGGTTAAATTCTATACGCTGATATGGTTTAGAATATAAATTTATTTGAATTATAGATAGGAAGCATCACAAAGAATTAAAAAAGCTCAAAAGTTGGGAAAGAAATTTAAAGAAACCTAATGCTGTTTCAAAGTCACCAGCTTGAATTAAACCATTTATCAGGGTTTTGCTTTAAGAACATGGAAGAAAAAGATCTAAGAAATTCAGCCGATGGCCAAAAATCACCTTCGACAATTTCATTTGCTTCAAGAACAGTTGTTGCTTTATAAAAAATTGAGGTTTGGACTTAATAGATAGGGAAGGTCTTTTGAAAAATCTGATACAGATAAATTAATTTATTTATTAGTGAGCTTAGCATTATTATAAGAGAGGGCAACAAAATTTTGAATTCCAGAAATTTCAATAGTTGTTTCAATAACAGCATTTGGAAAGGTTAAGGAAGTGTCCAGTGCCTTTAAACCCGAAATATGCAATAGACATTCTATTACGTGCTGAAATCGCTTCAAAATCAGCCACTTCGTTGCTGCTTTCAATTTCACCATAGCGGTGCTATGCTAAAATCTCCAAACAGCCTGATTTTCTTGCGATTGCAACACTTCCCGTAAACACGGGACAGGCATCACCCCTGAC